>JAUYFQ010000010.1 GCA_030690895.1 Sulfuricellaceae bacterium | reverse complement strand
CCACACAACCGCTGGAAACCTTGATCGACCACCTGCTCGACGTGGCCCAGCGCGACGACCGGCTCTACCAGTCGCTATTGCTCAAGGCCGAGCGTACCGGCGGTGGCGGGGATGTGGTCAAGGCATTCCGTCGGGCGATCGACGGCGCGACGCGCATCCACGGCTTTGTTGACTGGCGGGAAGTTGGCGCCTTTGCCAGCAATATCGACCAGGTGGCGGATTCGCTGGCGGACCTGCTCAAGCCCGATACCGCTGCCATGCTGGTCGAACTGGCCGAGTACGCCATCGAGCGAGTCGAGAGTTCGCTGGAGCAGGTTGACGACTCGAACGGCGAGATTGGCGACATCGCTTATCGCCTGGGCGAGTTGCATCTCAAAGCTTGCATGATGGCTCGACCCGATCCGGTAGAGCTGGCCGAGCGCCTATTCCGGTTCGAGACCGAACTACCGTTCGGCCTGTGCAGCTTCGATGCCGCCACTTACCGCGATGCCCTTGGCAAGGAAGGTCTGCGCCGCTACCGGGAACTGGCGGAAGCCGAGTGGCGCAAGCTCAAGCCACAGGACGCGAAGGACGGTTATGATGCCCACCGGGCAACGATTACCCGCATCATGGAGAAGTTGGCCGAGGCGAGTGGTGACGTGGAGGAACTGGTTGCGATCAAGTCACGTGATCTCTCGTCCTGTTACAGCTATCTCGACATCGCCGAAATCTGGACTAAGGCCGAGCAGCCGGACAAGGCGCTGGAATGGGCGGAACGTGGCCTGAAGGCATTCCCCGAACGCCCCGATAACCGGTTGCGGGATTTTCTGGTGGCGGCCTACCTGAAGCGCAAACGCAGTGATGAGGCGCTGCAACTCACCTGGATACAGTTCGATGAGCGACCGAGCCTCGAACAATACAAGAAGCTGTACGATGTTGCCGACAAGCTCGGCCTCTGGCCGGAGCAACGTAATCGAGCGTTGGCATGGGTTACCGAGACGATTGCGCGCGAGGCGAGCACAACGAGTCGCTGGAAGCCGAAACCATCGACCCCCAATACCTCCCTACGGGTAGAAATTGCACTGTGGGAAGAAGACATCGATGCGGCGTGGTCGGCTGCTCATCAAGGAAATTGTGACCGAAGCTTGCTGATTGCTCTGGCCGGAAAATTGGAGTCACCCCGCCCAGGCGATGCGATTGGCATTTACAGGAGAGCTGTGCTCGCTATTATCGAGCAGACCAATAACTCTGCTTATGAGGAAGCGATCAAGCTGATCCGCAAAGTGGGTGGGTTGATGAAAGCGCAGAATCAGTCACGGCCATTCGGTGATTATCTGGCGGAGTTGCGGGTCCAGTTCAAGCCGAAACGGAATTTCATCAAGTTGCTGGATGGCGTAGCGCGGAGCACTGTGAATTAAGCCTGCAACGGCATTGCACGCAATTCCGCCCGCGTGTATCGTTGTGTCTTACCAAATCTTACCGGCGGGTACGCATGGAAACGACCAAACTCTCATCCAAGGGGCAAATCATCCTGCCAAAGTCGGTACGCGAGTCGCATCACTGGGCGGCGGGAATGGAGTTTGTGATTGAGGACACCTCGGACGGCATCATGCTGCGCCCGGCCAAATCCTTCAGCCCGACTCGTTTGATGGATGTCGTTGGCTGCACGGGCTATGCCGGTTCCGCCAAAACGCTCGAAGAAATGGAAGCAGCGATTGCCGAAGGCGCAAGCGTGAAACATGCTGGCCGTTGATACCAACCTGCTGGTGCGCATTGTCGCCAACGATGATCCCGAACAGGTCAAGCGTGCGACCAGGCTGTTCGAGGCAGAACAGATTTTTATTCCCAAAACGGTGTGGCTTGAAACCGAGTGGGTGCTGCGCTATGCCTATAAACTGGATTCCGGGGTGATTGCGCGCACGCTTCGTGCGGTCGCCGGTCTGCCAAACGTCATGCTGGAAAACCCGGTTGAGCTGGCTTTGGCTTTGGGCTGGTTTGAGCGGGGACTGGATTTTGCCGATGCCCTGCATCTTGCCAGCAGTCAAAGAGCGGGGCGCTTCGCCACATTTGACGTGAAATTTGCCAAGCAGGCGGAAGTGCTGACTGAAATTGAAATCATTCAGGCCTGACAATAAACCCATGCTGACCACTCAAGAACTCAATGCAACCGTACAACGCATCATTGGCAATGTGTCGCAGCCAAGCAAGGTGATCCTGTTTGGTTCTTACGCACGGGGCGATGCCGATGAAGGCTCTGATCTTGATTTGATGGTCATCGAGCAAGACCTTCCAGACAAGGCTGCCGAATACCTGAAACTCAAGCAGGCGATTGGACGTATCGGTGTCGGCGTCGATTTGCTTCTGTTTTCGGAATATGAGTTCCAGCGCCGTAGTCAGGTGCCTGGAACCGTGCTGTATTGGGCAAAAAAAGAGGGAAAAATTCTCCATGACTCCGCAGCTTGAAGAGGCGGAACGCCTGTTTCGTTTGGCTCGACGTGACCAGGTGGCCTTTGAAGCCCTGTTGAATGCGTCTGGGGTCGACTTGGCGCTTGCCTGTTTTCATGCCCAGCAAGCGGCTGAAAAAGCGCTTAAGGCTATAATGTGTCTGCATGGACTGGAATACCGCCGCACTCACGACCTTGAAGAACTTGCGGCCAAATTGACAGGGGCTGGTTTCACGCCGCCCATTAGCGAAGCCCAGTTCAGCCGCCTGACGCCCTATGCTGTTGAATTCCGTTACGATGATGACGTGATCCACCTCGTTACCGGAAGCGAAGCTGCGCAACTGCTCTTCTCGCTGCTTGCCTGGGTTGGCGACGAGATACACAAACACGAATAAGCAGATAGCCATCACATAGAACCAACAGGATTCAGAAACATGCTGCTAATGATCGATAACTACGACTCTTTTACTTACAACCTGGTGCAATATTTCGGGGAACTGGGCGAGGATGTCCGGGTATTTCGCAACGATGAAATCACGGTCGAGGAAGTTGCTGCGCTGAATCCGGACCATCTAGTTATTTCTCCCGGCCCCTGCTCCCCTTCCGAGGCGGGCATTTCGGTGGCGGCCATTCAGGCGTTTTCCGGAAAAATTCCCATTTTGGGGGTGTGCCTGGGGCATCAGAGTATCGGTCAGGCGTTTGGTGGAAACATTATTCACGCCAAAGCTTTGATGCACGGCAAGACCTCGCTGATCCACCACAAGGACGTGGGCGTGTTCAAGGGCCTGCCCAACCCCTTCACCGCCACGCGCTATCACTCGCTGGTGATAGCACGCGAAACCATTCCGGATTGCCTGGAAATCACCGCCTGGACTGACGATGGCGAAATCATGGGGGTACGCCACACCAGCTTGCAGGTGGAGGGGGTGCAGTTTCATCCCGAATCCATCCTGACCGAGCATGGTCACCAGTTGCTGGCCAACTTCCTCAAGGAGAAGCGCGCATGATGACGCCCAACCGGCAAGCCGGTTTCCCCCACCCCTGCCCTCCCCCAGAGGGAGAGGGGGACGAAGGCTTGCTTCGCAAGTTCGGAATTAAAGAGGCGCTAGTTCGCCTGATCGAGCAGCGCGAAATCTTCCACGACGAAATGCTGTCCCTGATGCGCCAGATCATGAGCGGGGAAGTGACCCCGGCGCAAATTGCCGCCATTCTCATGGGCTTGCGGGTGAAGAAGGAGACGGTCGGCGAAATTTCGGCGGCTGCACAGGTCATGCGCGAATTCGCCACCCGGGTGCCGGTGATGAATGGCGCTTACCTGGTGGATACCTGCGGTACCGGCGGGGATGCGGCGCACACTTTCAATATTTCCACTACCGCCGCGTTTGTCGCCGCCGCCGCCGGGGCGCGGGTAGCCAAGCATGGCGGGCGTTCCGTGTCTTCCACCTGCGGCTCGGCTGACGTGCTGGAGGCGCTGGGCGTCAACCTCAACCTCACGCCGGAACAGGTTGGCCAGAGTATCGACGAAATCGGCATCGGCTTCATGTTTGCGCCCAACTTTCATGGCGCCATGAAATATGCGGCGCCAGTACGACGCGAGTTGGGGGTGCGGACGATATTCAACGTGCTGGGGCCGCTCACTAATCCGGCCGGGGCCAGCAACCAGGTCATGGGGGTGTTTCATCCCGATCTGGTCGGGATTCAGGCGAGGGTGTTGCAACGCCTCCGAAGTCACCACGTGATGGTGGTGCATGGCAGCGATGGCCTGGATGAAATCACCTTGTCGGGCGAAACCCTGATCGGCGAACTGAAAAACGGCGAGGTCAACGAATATACCCTGCATCCGCGCGAGTATGGCTTTGAAACCTGTGATCTGGAGGCGCTGAAAGTTTGGGACGCGGCCCAAGCGCGGGATATGCTGATCGGCGTTCTGGACAATCTGCCTGGCCCGGCACGCGACATCGTGCTGCTCAACGCAGGTGCGGCGATCTATGTGGCAGGGCGCGCGGAAACGCTGGCAGAAGGCATCAGCCTGGCTCGTGAAGTCATCGCGAGCGGTAAGGCGCGCGACAAGTTGCGCGAGTTGGTCGCTTTGTCCAACCAATCAGCCTGAACCTTGCAAGTTAACCACGGGGAGCACGGGGACACGGGGGAATATCGATATATTGCACGAAATCCTCCCGTTAGCTGAGACATGCCAAAACTTAAGGAACTCCCCGTGTGCCCCGTGTTCCCCGTGGTTAAAATGATTTTTAAGATCAAAGTGAGCATAAATACATGTCCGACATTCTGAATAAAATCATCGCGGTCAAGCAAACTGAAGTCGCGAACGCCTTGGCCAAGAAGCCCTATTCGGCCATTCGCGCCGAGGCGGAAGCCATGCCCGCTGCACGTGATTTTACTGGCGCAATCCGCAGCAAGATTGCGGCCGGAAAGTCGGCAGTGATTGCCGAAATCAAGAAAGCCAGCCCCTCAAAAGGGGTGATCCGTGACGATTTCGATCCTGCCGCCATAGCCAGGGGCTACGAGCAGAACGGCGCCGCATGTTTGTCCGTGCTGACTGACGGGCAGTTTTTCAGAGGAAGCAAGAACGATTTGATCGAAGCGCGCGCCGCCTGCGCCCTGCCGGTGTTGCGCAAGGATTTCATGATCGACTCCTACCAGATTTGCCGGGCGCGCACGATCGGTGCTGATGCCATCCTGCTGATCGTGGCCGCGCTGGACTTGCCGAAAATGCAGGAACTGGAAGCGGTCGCACACGAACTCGGCATGGCCGTCCTGGTGGAGTCGCATGATGCGGAAGAACTGGAACTGGCCCTGCAACTGAAAACACCACTGATCGGCATCAATAATCGCAATCTGCGCACCTTTGAAACCCGCCTGGACACCACGCTCGAATTGCTGCCGCGCATCCCGAAAGACCGGATTGCGATTACCGAAAGTGGCATACTGACCCCAGAGGATGTCAGCCGGATGCGCCAGCACGGCGTTAACGCCTTTCTGGTCGGTGAGGCCTTCATGCGTGCCGGTCAGCCGGGCGCGGCGCTGGCACAACTGTTTGGCTGAGGTCTGGGCGATCACTGGCTCAATGCGCAATACCGGAATTTTGCACTTTTTGCTGCTTTACGAAGAAAGGATGGCAATGATGAAAAGAACCGCTTTGGCAATCGCCGTTTCGCTGGTCATGGCGATTCAGCCCGTGGCCTTGCTGGCAGAAGATGTTGTGGTCTACCAATCCGATAAGCAGGCCTCCAGCACGTTCAAGCAGGAAGAACTGGATCAGTTGCTGGCGCCGATCGCACTTTACCCCGATGCACTGTTGGCACAGGTGCTGATGGCATCGACGTATCCTTTGGAAGTGGTAGAAGCTCAGCGTTGGATGAAGCGGAACCCGGGTCTCAAGGGCAAGGCGCTGGAAGACGCTTTGCAGGGGCAAAACTGGGACCCATCCGTCAAGTCATTGACCAATTTCCCGCAAGTCCTGGACATGATGGACGAGAAGCTGGACTGGACCCAGAAGCTGGGTGATGCGTTTTTGGCTCAGCAAGCTGCGGTCATGGATACAGTACAGTCATTGCGTCAGAAAGCTAATGCCCAAGGTAACCTGCAATCCGGTAGTGAGCAGAAAGTGATTGTCGAGTCGGCGCCACAAGGCGAAACGCAAACCACGATAATAAAAATCGAGCCAGCCAATCCAGAGGTGGTCTACGTGCCGACCTATAACCCGACTGTGGTGTATGGTTCGTGGTGGTACCCCTCTTATCCCCCCTATTACTACTACCCGCCTGGCTACGCCGCAGGTGGCGCGCTGCTCGGATTTACTGCCGGAGTAATCGTTGGAGCGGCGTTGTGGGGGAATTGCAACTGGGGATGGGGGCACGGTAATGTCAATGTCAACATCAATAAGTACAATAATTTTAACCGTACCAATATCTCCAATGGCAACTGGAACCATAACGTCGATCATCGCAAGGGCGTGTCTTACCGCGACAACGCAACTTCCCAGCGCTATAACCAGGGCAATCGTGGCAATTCGCAGGCGCGCGAGAATTACCGTGGTCGAGCCGAGACAGGACAGCAGGCTATCAACAAGGGGGCGGCGTCAGACTTTCGGGGCGATGCCGGAAATCGTGGTGGCAACCGTTCCTTTGATAGCGGGAGTGTGGACAGATCGAATTTCAATAAATCGGGCTCCGGTAACCGGCAAGGAAATGGTGCGTTTGAAGGCATGAACCAGGGCGGCTCGGCAACCCGTGATGCCAGTAATCGCGGAAGCTCCAGTCGCGAGTCCATGGGGTCACAAAGCCGTAGCAATAGTGGTGGCGGGCAGGCGCGTCAAAGTAGTGGCGGCAGTCGGAGCTTCAGTGGCGGCGAGGGTGGCAGCCGGGGCGGTGGCGGGGGTCGTGGCGGCGGTGGCGGTGGGCGCCGATAGTGGCGCGGCAAGCGCCCCCGTGATTTTCCAGACTCGCAGCACTTGACACTTATTCCGGCTAGCAAGGAGCACAGAATGATGACGAAATTCAAACCTACTGATTATTGCCGCAAGGCGATGGCGGCTGCCATCGCCTCCACGACCCTGTTCGTGGTCACCCCCGCATTTGCCCAATCCAGTTATGCGACGGCGGAAGAAGCTGCCAGCGCGCTGGTCGAGGCGATGAAAGCGCCAGACGATGCAGCCTTGTTGAATGTGCTTGGCAAGGGCGGAAAACCGCTGATTTCATCAGGCGACCCCGTGACCGACCGAAAGCTGCGTGAAGATTTTCTGGCGAAATATGCCGTTGCGTACAAACTGACAGAAGCCGCACCAAGCCGAAAAGTTCTTGTCATCGGACAGAACGAATGGCCGTTGCCAATCCCGATTGTCCAGAGCAAATCCGGCTGGCGTTTTGATTCTGCTGGCGCACGCGAGGAGCTTCTGGACCGGCGCATTGGTAACAATGAGCTCTCGGCGATCCAGGCAATCCGGGCTTTTGCCGATGCCCAGCAAGACTACGCCTCCCAGGACAGGGATAGCGATGGTGTACGCCAGTACGCGCGGCGCTTCAGGAGTTCACCCAATCAGTACGACGGATTGTATTGGCCGACCAGCGTGGGCGAGAAACCAAGCCCACTCGGGATGCTGGCAGCCAGTGCTGCTACCGAGGGATACAAGCGCCACCCATCCGGCAAGCCGACGCCCTATCACGGCTATTATTTCCGCATTCTGGACGGTCAAGGCAAGGACGCGCCCGGCGGCGCGTACAGCTATCTGGCGGGCAGCAAAATGATCGGCGGTTTTGCCTTCGTGGCCTATCCAGCCAAATACGGCGTTTCCGGGGTGATGAGCTTCATCATCAATCAGGATGGTGTGGCGTACCAGAAGAATCTGGGGTCAAAGACGGGATCGGTTGCGGCAAAAATATCGAAATTCAACCCGGATTCGGGTTGGTCGAAGTTATGATGTCCGTATTTGCAATCCCCCCCGAGGACAGGTAAGCACTATTCCGGTTTATCCTCGGGGGCAGTGATTTGGATTGCTCAAGCCAGGAAGATCGGATACGTTCATGAGACTCCTCAAGGAACCGCTGTTGCACTTCCTATTGGCAGGCGGCCTGTTGTTTGCCGCCTATACCTGGCTCAATCGAGGGAGTGCGGAGGATCGCCGCGTTGCAAACATCACGGCAGCCGAAGTAACCTGGCTCAAGGAAAGCTGGGCGAGGCAAAATCTCCGTCCGCCGAGTGAGCAGGAGGTGCGCGGCCTTGTCACCGATTACCTGAAGGAAAGTCTGCTTGCGCGCGAGGCTCAGGAACTGGGTCTGGGCGAGAATGACACGATCGTTCGCCGACGCCTGGCGCAGAAAATGGAATTTCTCGTGCAGGATACGGCGCGCCTTGCCGAACCGGGCGAGGATGTGTTGCGCCAGTTTCATGCAGCCAATCAAGCCAAATACCAGACGCCGGGGCGCGTTTCATTCACGCAGCTTTTATTCAAGACCGAAGCGGCTGCGCAGGGTGCGCTAGGCGAGCTCAAGACGCGCAACGCCGCTGATCTGGGCGATCCCAGCACGCTGGAACGCGATTTTTCACAGGTAGACGAACCAGCGGTCGCCAGTGTGTTCGGCCCCGAACTGGCCGGAAAGGTTTTCTCGCTTGCGCCCGGTCAATGGCATGGCCCGCTGGCCTCCAGCTATGGCTTTCATCTGGTTCGGGTCGATGCGCAGCAAGCTGCGCAGGCGCGCCCGTTTGAGCAGGTGCGCGCGCAGGTGCTGGACGAGTGGTATCGGGTGCAGCAGGACAAGGCCAGCCAACAATTCTTTGCCGGTTTGTTGAAGAAATACGATGTGGTCGTGGAAGATAAGCTGAAGCCCCTGATTGGCCCATTGTCAGGGAATATGCAATGAGATATCCCTCGCCGCATGGTTCCTGTTTTTCGCCGTATCGGCCCACGCGCATGAAGTACGCCCGGCTTATCTCGAATTGCATGAGGATAAGGTCAGCGAATTTCGCGTGTTGTGGAAAACGCCGATGCGTGGCGAAATGCGGTTGTCGCTATCACCGGCTTTCTCCGGGCAGACTCAAGCCCTGACACCCACCGCCACGCGT
This sequence comes from Sulfuricellaceae bacterium, assembly GCA_030690895.1. GTDB lineage: Bacteria > Pseudomonadota > Gammaproteobacteria > Burkholderiales > Sulfuricellaceae > Sulfurimicrobium. Next base: position 23,797 of record JAUYFQ010000010.1, on the reverse strand, counting down.
CTGACCGGTAGCGCAGCAGTACAGACCTGGCGCATGAAAGCCATCGAACCCCTGCGCGGCCAATCAGTGCGCATCGCCGGACTGGAGTCGACGATGACCGATGTGCTGGTGCGCATGGAATTTGCCGACGGCACAAGCTGGTCGAAGCGCTTGACGCCCGCACAAGCGGCGGCAGAAATTCCGGCGCAGCAGTCGGGCTGGTCGGTGGCCGGTGAATATCTCAAGCTGGGCGTCGAGCACATTCTGCTAGGCGTTGACCCGCCCCTTTTTCGGCGATACGCACCTGCACACTTCGTACTCGATGGATGCCGGCGCATTCGGCGCCCGGTTGGGGCCACGTGAAGCCTATCGTTTCGCCAAGGGCAACGAGGTCACTGCGTCCAGCGGCCAGCAGGCGAAGCTCTCGCGACCGCTGGATTTTCTGGTGGTGGCCGATCACTCCGATGGCATGGGATTTTTCCCGCTGATTCTCGGCGGTGATCCCAAGGTCATGGCCGACCCCCAAGGTCGCAAATGGAACGAGATGATCCACTCAGGCAAAGGTGCGGAGGCCGCCATCGACATCATTACCAATTTCGGCAAGGGAACCATCTCCAAGGCCATCATGCCGCTGCCCGGCACCCCGGCCTACCGTGGAGCCTGGCAGGAGACCATCAAGGCGGCTGAAGAAGCCAACGATCCCGGCCGTTTTACTGCCTTCATCGGCTACGAGTGGACTTCGAATACCGGCGGCAACAATCTGCACCGCAATGTCATCTTCCGCGACAACGCCGACAAGGCAAGCCGGGTCGAGCCCTACACCACCATGAGGCCGCTGGGCAGCGACAACCCCGTGGATTTGTGGAAGTGGATGGCCGCGTATGAAGACAAAACGGGCGGCAACGTGCTGGCCATCGCGCACAACGGCAACCTGTCGAACGGTCGCATGTTCCCTACAGTGGAGGCCTTCGGTAAAAAGCTCGACCGCGAGTATGCCCAGACGCGCGCCAAGTGGGGGCGGCTTTATGAAGCCACCCAGACCAAGGGCGACGGCGAGTCGCATCCCTATCTCTCGCCCAACGACGAGTTCGCCAATTTCGAACGCTGGGATAAGGGCAATCTCGACGGCAGCGAGGCGAAGACCAAGGACATGCTGCAATTCGAGTATGCCCGTGCGGGTTTGAAGCACGGCCTGGCGCTTGAAAAGGAACTCGGCGTCAACCCCTACAAATTCGGCCTCATCGGCAGCAGCGACGCGCATACCGGCCTTGCCGCCATGGAAGAGGAAAACTTCTTCGGCAAGACCACGCCGCAGGAACCCAGCCCGCATCGCATGACGGCCACCTTCTTCAGTAATCCAAAAACCGGCGTGACGATCATGGACTGGGAGGTGTCTTCTTCTGGCTATGCTGCCGTGTGGGCGAACGAAAACACCCGCGAATCCATCTTCGACGCCATGCAGCGGCGTGAGACCTATGCCACCACCGGCCCGCGCATGGCGGTGCGCTTCTTCGGTGGCTTCGACTTCGAGGCCAAGGATGCGAACAACCGCCTGCCTGCGCAAGTCGGCTACACCAAGGGCGTGCCCATGGGCGGCGATTTGAGCGATGCACCCAAGGGCAAGTCGCCCTCCTTCCTCGTTGCAGCGCTCAAGGATCCGATCGGCGCCAACCTCGACCGCTACCAGGTCGTCAAGGGCTGGATGGGCAAGGACGGCAAACTGCATGAGAAGGTCTACGACGTGGTCTGGTCGGGCGAGCGCAAGCCAGACTCCAAGACCGGTAAAGTGCCAGCAGTCGGCACGACGGTGGATGTGGAAAACGCCACATGGACGAATACCATCGGTTCCCCCGAGTTGATCGCAGTGTGGAAAGACCCGGATTTTGACGCGAGCCAACCCGCTTTCTACTATGGTCGCGTGCTTGAAATCCCGACTCCGCGCTGGACTGCATATGACGCCAAACGCTTCGGCACCAAGCCCTTGCCCGGCACGACCATGACCTTGCAGGAGCGCGCCTATACCTCGCCAATTTGGTATGCACCGGGGAAGTGAAGCAAGCCCTGAGCCACGAGTCAGATAATCAAGGGATCGACAAGATGAAAATAATTTCTGAAATCAACACCTGCCACCGAAGCCGCAAGTCGGTTGCCAGCATCGCTGTTGCAGCCATGTTTCTCGCGTCGGGCGCAAGCGTCCAGGCGCAGGAGAGCGATGCAAACAATCGCAAATTCCACCTGTAACCTCACTCTCATGGAGATTCAAATGATGAACTTTTGTACCAGCTCACGCACTGCAACCGCCCTGCTCACTGCGGCGTTGGCCGGACTGACTCCCATCACGTCACAAGCTCAAACCACAGGCGATCAGTGGCAATGGGATATGTCCATCTACGGCTGGTTACCGGGCATCAGCGGGATGACTTCTCTCCCCTCCGGCAGCGGACCCAACATTGATGTATCCGCAGATCAGGTCATCGACTCGTTGAAGATGGCGTTCATGGGCAACATCAGCGCGAAGAAAGGCAAGTGGGGTCTCGCGACGGACGTGGTTTACAGCGACTTTAGCGGGTCGCAACAAGGCTCGCGCGATCTCACGATCGGGCAACAAGGCTTGCCCGCCAATGTCAGCGCCGACCTGTCGCTCGACATCAAGACCATGGTCTGGTCGATGGGTGGAACCTACGAATTAGGCAAAACACAGGGCTACACGGCAGACCTCGTGTTCGGCGCGCGCATGCTTGATGTGAAGCAGACCTTGGACTGGTCGTTTAACGGCGACATCGCCGGATTGCCGCTACCGGGAAGGAGTGGATCGGGCGAAGTGAACGCGAAAAACTGGGACGCCATCATCGGTGTCAGAGGAGCGGTCAACCTGGGCAGCGAGAATAAATGGTTCATCCCCTACTACCTCGACGCCGGTACCGGTGATTCGGATTTGACCTTGCAGGCCAATGTCGGCATCGGATACCGCTACAAATGGGGCGCTCTGGTGGCGACCTGGCGTTATCTGGACTATGAAATGCCGTCTGATGCCCCGATCCAGAGCATGACCTTAAGCGGCCCTCTCGTCGGCGCGACGTTCCACTGGTAGGTTGTGCTGTCGTATGACCATCCTGCGCTCCGGCGGCAACCCCAGTCGGGGCGCTTCAGTTGTGAATGTGCTTTTCCAGCAGGGTCATCAACTGGCTTGTCGCGCCCCGGTGTTGCTGGCTGAATACCAGCCCGGCTTCTCCCATGGCTTGCCTGCGCGGCGGATTGGATAGCAGGGCTAGTGTGGCTGTTAGCAGTTCATCCGTGTCCTTGATCTGGACGGCTGCGCCTGCCGCCAAGGCATGACTGCTGGCTTCGGCAAAATTGTAAGTATGCGGTCCCAGCACAACGGGTTTGCCCATGGCGCAAGCCTCGATCAGATTCTGCCCGCCGAAGGGCAGCAAACTGCCGCCGATAATCGCGACATCGCAAGCGGCATAGTAAGTAAATAGCTCGCCCATGCTGTCCCCCAACAGCACCTGAATCCCAGAACTCAGATTTTCTCCCTGACTGCGCCGTCGGTAAGAAATGCCGCGTTGTTCAAGCAGGGCGGCTACTTCGTCAAAACGTTGAGGGTGGCGGGGTACGATGACCAGCAGCAGATCGTTCATGTCGAGCTGGCTCAAGGAATCCAGCAGCAGCGACTCTTCGCCTTCTCGGGTGCTGGCGGCCAGCAGCACGCGCCGCCCGGCGCCGAAAGTTGCGCGCAATGCCGCGCCATCTGAAACAGCCTGATCCGGCGGTGTCATGTCGAACTTGAGGTTGCCCATGATGTTGACTTCACCTGCGCCCAGTTCCGTCAGGCGGCGCGCATCGTCGCTGGTCTGAGCCGCTACCAGCGTCAGTTTTTGCAGGCTGCTGCGCGACAAATAACCGAATTTCGCATAGCGCCGGGCCGAGCGCCCGGATAACCTGGCGTTGACCAGCGCCAGCGGGATCGAGCGCCGATGGCAGGCTTCAATCAGGTTCGGCCAGATTTCTGTTTCCAGCAGCAGTCCGAAGCGGGGGCGGAAGTGATCCAGAAAACGGCGCACGGCAAAAGGGTAATCGTAGGGCAGATAGCAGCGCATCACCTGCGCGCCAAAAAGCTGCTCACCGGTTTCCCTGCCCGTCGGTGTCATGTGGGTGAAGACGATCTGATAATCCGGGTAGCGTGCCTGTAGTGCCTTGATGAGCGGCGCTGCCGCCCTGGTTTCGCCAACAGAGACGGCATGCAGCCAGATCACCGGGCGTAGCGGTCTGGCGGTGTAACGCCCGAAACGCTCCCACCAATGTTGCAGATAGGCTGGCTGCTTCCGCCCGCGCCAGATGAGGTGGGTCAGCACATAGGGCAACAGCAGGTAAAGCAGGGCGGTATACAAGCGATACCCGATGCTCATGGAGGCAATACCCTGGAAAGCGCGTTGATCACTTCACTGACTTCGGGCGCACCGTTCATGCTCCCCAGATTCACGAAGGGGCCGCTGGACAGCACGCCGGTCAGGCCGGGATCAGAGGCGCAATAAAGCGCGACCAATGGAACTTTCAGTGCCGCCGCCAGATGGGTCAGGCCCGTATCTACCCCGATTACGATGCCAGCCTTTTCCAGCAGGCAAGCGGTTTGGGAAAGATTCAGGCGAGGAGGAGAAACCCCGCATTTCATTTGTGCTGCCAGCCGCTTGCTGCGCGCCTGTTCTGCCGGGCTTCCCCAAGGCAGAACGCAACAAAAGCCCATCTGGTTGAGCTGATCTGCCAGCGCCAGCCATGCGCCTTCCGGCCACTCCTTGTCTGCCCGGCTGGTTGCGTGCAACAGCACCGCATGGGGCTGATTTGGCAGCCACTCAAAGCTTGATTCTGGCGCAGAAATGCCATAGTCGATATGGCTGAAATCCGGCGTATAGCCCAGGGCCAGTCCAGCCAGGCGGCGATTGCGCTCGACCGCATGCAGGTTTCGATCAACAACGATTGCCCGGTCGGCAGCCAGAGACGCCAAGGGCTCGCGCGCGCTGCGCCAGTCGAAGCCGCAGCGCGGGCCGTGTGCCAGCAAGCTCAGGAGGGCGCTTTTGATCAGCCCCTGACAATCCAGAATCAGATCGTAGGAGTTGGATTGGAGTTGCTTCCGAAATGCTGAAAATTCCCGCCAGGTCGTCGGGCCAAGCAGCTGTTTGCGCCAACGCCGCAACGCAACCGGAATGATTTGATCGACGCTGGGGTGAAGACGCGGCAATTCGGCAAATCCTTCCTCGACCATCCAGTCGATTCGGGTGTCCGGGAAATGTGTGCGAATATCCGTTACAGCAGGCAGGGCGTGAATGACGTCACCCATGGAGGATGTTTTAACCAGCAGTATTTTTGACATTCGGCCATTTTATCCCGGATATAATGGTTGCCGATGCAAAAACCGCCCATTTCTGTCGTGATCATTACCCTGAACGCTGCCAGCCAGATCGAGGACTGTCTGCGCAGCGCCGATTTTGCCGATGAGCTGATTCTGGTCGATAGCGGAAGCCAGGACGGTACAGTCGAGATTGCCACTCGCCTGGGTGCGCGGGTTGTTACCCAGGATTGGCTGGGGTTCGGCAAACAGAAACAGTTTGCGGTTGCGCAGGCCAGGAACGACTGGGTGCTATGCCTGGACGCCGACGAGCGGGTCAGTCCGGAACTGAAACACAGCGTGCTGGAAGCCGTGGCAAACCCGGATTTCCTTGCTTATAAGATGCCGCGCAGTAATCGTTTCATGGGGCGATACTTGCGGCATGGTGAAGGCTACCCGGACTGGAGTCTGCGTTTCTTTGACCGTCGCCACGCCCGCTGGAGCGATGACGCCGTCCACGAAAAAATCATTACTGATGTGCCGGTTGGCCGTCTGAACGGGGATCTGCTGCATGACTCGGCTGAAAATCTGGCCGATTATCTGGACAAACAGAACCGCTATACCAGCCTTCAGGCGGAACAACTTCAGCGAGCCGGAAAACGCGCTCATCTGGGGCGCCTGCTGCTCAGTCCAGCGCTTCGCTTTGTCCGGTTCTATTTCTTTCGGCTAGGGTTTCTGGATGGCCTGCCCGGCCTGGTACACATACTGATCGGCTGCGGCAACAGCTTCATGAAATACGCCAAATTGATTCAGCTTTCAGTCATTAGCGCTCAGTTGTCAGCAAAAGCCCGGCGCGAAGCACCGGACAAGACTTCTGATGACTGAATGCTGATGGCTGACAACTCAAAAAAAGGAAAATTTGTGAAAATCCTGGTCACCGGCTGCGCCGGATTTATCGGCATGCACGCCACACAGCGATTGCTTGCCAGAGGGGATGAGGTTGTCGGTATCGACAATCTCAACGACTACTATGATGTCAAACTCAAGGAAGCGCGCCTGGCTCAACTGACGGGTCAACCCGGTTTCCGCTTCGTGCGCATGGACATGGCTGACCGGGCGGCCATGGAGGCCCTGTTTGCAGCGGAAAAATTCAAGCGTGTGATCAACCTGGCCGCGCAGCCCGGTGTGCGCTATTCGCTCAAGAATCCGCATGCCTATATCGAAACGAATATCGTCGGGTTTCTGAATGTTCTCGAAGGTTGCCGACACCACCAGGTCGAACATCTGGTCTATGCCAGCAGTTCCAGCGTGTACGGCGCCAACACCCACATGCCTTTTTCGGTGCATGACAATGTTGATCATCCTGTCAGCCTGTACGCCGCCACCAAAAAATCCAGTGAGCTGATGGCGCATAGCTACAGCCATCTGTATGGTTTGCCGACCACCGGCCTGCGTTTCTTTACCGTGTATGGCCCCTGGGGGCGTCCGGACATGTCGCCATCCCTGTTTGCCTCGGCCATCGAGGAGGGGCGCGCTATCGACGTGTTCAACCATGGCAAGATGCAGCGCGACTTCACCTACATTGACGACATCGTCGAAGGGCTGATCCGGGTCATGGATCAGGTTGCCGCTCCCAACCCTGACTTCGATCGCGCGCAGCCTGACGCTGCCAGCAGTTACGCGCCATTTCGGGTGTACAACATCGGCAACCACGAACCAGTGGAGCTGATGGACTTTATCGGCGCGATCGAAACTGCGTTGGGCAAGCAAGCCATCAAAAACATGCTGCCCATGCAGATGGGGGATGTAGTGGCAACTTACGCGGATACCGAAGACCTGCGCCAGGCTGTCGGGTTTTCGCCTTCAACACCGCTTGTGGATGGCGTAGGAAAATTTGTGGAATGGTTCCGCCAGTACCATGGGAGTTCACCTTCCTGATTGTTTGCGCCCCAGCCTCATGACGCTTGATCTTTCCTCAAAAGGGGAGTGAGATAGAGCTTTGCGATTTACCGGAGAAAAAACCATGTTTGAGTCAGCGGAATTGGGTCACAAGATTGACAAAGCCACCTACGACAAAGCGGTTCCCGCCCTGCGTGAAGCCTTGCTGGAAGCCCAGCTTGACCTGTCGCAGAGCGCAAAGTTTCCGGTTGTCATTTTGCTCAGCGGCTTGGATGGCGCAGGACGGGGAGAAACGCTCAATCTGCTGAACGAGTGGATGGATCCGCGCCATGTGCAGGCGCATGGCATGGGCGAACCCTCCGACGAAGAACTCGACCGCCCGATGATGTGGCGCTTCTGGCGCGCTCTGCCACCCAAGGGCAAGACCGGCATCTTTCTGGGTTCCTGGTACACCTGGCCGATTCTCAATCGCGTGAATGGAGTGACCAAGCTTGCCGATCTGGATCAAAGCCTGGAGCGCGCGCGTCTGCTGGAAAAGATGTTGACGGATGAAGGTGCGTTGGTACTGAAATTCTGGCTGCATTTGTCCAAGGACAAGCAGGAAAAGCGCCTCAAGTCGCTGGAAAAAGACCCCAAAACCCGCTGGCGTGTCACCGAACGTGACTGGCAGCACTTCAAGTTGTACGACAAGCTCGCTTCCATCCATGAAAGCGTGATCCGGCATACCAGCACGGCTGAAGCGCCCTGGTTCATCATTGAAGGCGAAGACCCGCGCTACCGTAGCTTGACGATCGGAAAAATGATCCACGAATCCATCCGCAAGCGGCTGGATGCACCCACAGTCAAGCCTGTCGGATTGAGCGCGCCGCCTTTGCTGCCTTCTATCGACAAGCTCCATATTTTGAAGGCGCTCCGGCTTGACCAGAAGCTGGAAAAGAAAGCCTACGAAATCGAACTGGAGAAATACCAGGGCAAGCTGGCTTTGCTGACCCGTGACCCGCGCTTCAAGGAAATCACCGTGATTGCCATGTTTGAGGGCAATGACGCCGCAGGCAAGGGTGGCAGCATCCGCCGTATTACCGGCGCGCTGGACGCACGTATTTATCAGGTTGTCCCGGTTGCCGCGCCGACCGAGGAAGAGCGCGCCCAGCCTTATCTCTGGCGTTTCTGGCGGCACGTCCCGCGACGTGGAAAGGTCACAATTTTTGATCGTTCCTGGTATGGCCGGGAGCTGGTGGAGCGGGTTGAGGGGTTCTGCTTGGAATCCGACTGGATGCGCGCCTATGGCGAAATCAATGAATTTGAAGCCCAACTGGTGCGACACAATATCGTGATGGCGAAATTCTGGCTGACGATCAGCAAGGAAGAGCAACTCAAACGCTTCAAGGAACGCGAAAAAACCGGCTTCAAACGCTACAAGATTACCGACGAAGACTGGCGCAACCGGGAAAAGTGGGATGCCTACGAAAATGCCGTCTGCGACATGGTCGATCGTACCAGCACTGAGCGCGCCCCCTGGACCCTGGTGGAAGCCGAAAACAAGTATTACGCGCGCATCAAAGTGCTGAAAACAGTTTGCGAGTTGGTCGAGACCCAGCTGAAGCAGCTGAAAAAATCCAAGGATTCATAAGGATATGCCGGTCAAGAATATTTTCTATGATCCAGCCAGCCAGTTGACCGGGGAGCATTTCGCCCTGGTCTACGCACCGGTGCGCAAGCGAACGCGCTTTCCGGAAAATTGTGTGCAACTCATGGCGGATGAGACCGAGGCGCGCCAGGCGGCAAATTTGGAAAAACACCTATACCCGGGGAAAGTGGTGGGCCCTTCGCGATCATCGGAAGGGTTCCGCTTGTATTATCTGGTGGATTGGCTGGAGTAATTTGCAGGAGCGGACTTTTGCCCGCTCCTGCACCTAATTACATTTTTTCAACGCTGTACGTCGCCACCATGCGGTGCGTTTCCCCAGGGGCGACCGTCACGACATTCTCCAGCGCATTTGCGGTTTCCACGCAGACCATGCCGCGATGTCCGTTCGGGCCGAAATCACCCATTTTGTCGGCTTTTTCTGTCCACGGGTTCCAGACCACGACTGATCGCGCATTTTCACTGGCGATCCGGATGCGCCGTCCAAAACCTTGATCTTCGATCAGGCAGTCGCCGGGGACATTGATATACACCCGGTCCACTTCACTCTCGATGCTGACGGGGCCTTGCTGTTTCTTGCGCGAAAAGCCGTCCACCTTGTCCAGAAAGTCGCAACCATCCAGGCCGGAAATTTTCATGTCGGCAACATCGCTGATATGGAAATAGGTGTGCAGGGCTTCCCCCAGCACAAAGCCTGCCGGGCTGTCATTACGGGTCGCCAGCTCGATGCGTAGTGCAGCGCCAACCGTGACCGTGAGCTCAGCCGAAGAGGCGTGCGGCCATTGGGCGCGGGTCGAGTCATTGTCGATCAGGCCGAAACGCAGAACCGTTTCACCGTCCGCTGTCGCACGTGTTTCCAGTACCTGCCACATCACGGTACGTGCGTATCCATGTCCAGGCAGACTGGCGTCTGTTGCATGGGGGCCGAACCACGGCCAGCAGACCGGGGCGCCACCGCGAATGGATTTGCCAGCAGCAAATTTGGCGAATTTAGAAAGCCAGATCACCGGTTCCTGCCCCTTGGGCTGAAAAGTCATGATGTGCGCGCCCTGCAGGGCAATGCTGGCACTGGCTTCGGTATTGGCGATCTCTGCGATGACCAGTCCGCCTGGGCCTTCAATAAACCGGACGTGGCTGGCGATGGCGAAATGCTGGTTTAGGTGGTTCAAATCCTGGCTGGACATGCGTGCTCCTGAAGTTTAATGGTGTGGTTTGGGGTGAACTTAAAACAGATCGATATCACCGCTGCGGTCGTCCGCAGGTTGGTCCCGGAGGCTTAGTTTTTCGCGCGATTCTTCCAGCAAGACCCCCAGTTTGGATGCCCACCCGGCGTCAGCCTGCGAATGCAACAAGCTGATTTCGTCTGCCAGTACCCACAGGGCGACCAGTTTTTTCTGCACCCGCTCCATGGATTGTTGCGACACGTCTTCAAATTGCAGGCCTTCGACCGCCTTGTTGATGGTGCTGGTGACTTCTTCGCCGATGTCCATGACCTCGCCGATCTTGTTGGAAAAGAAGATATTCATTTGCTCGCGCGAGTTGACCAGTTCCTTTACCTGCTCGCGCCCGGCATCCGTAATGCTCAAATCGATCTGCGCGATCGAACGCACGGTTTCCAGTGTCCTGCCCATGGCGGATTGCGCCTTTGAGACGCTTTGAAAGATCTGTTCGTTGAGCGCGCCGGAGCGGGTGGAGAGATTGCGCACCTCGTCCGCCACCACCGCGAACCCTCGCCCGGCTTCGCCTGCGCGCGCGGCTTCGATGGCGGCGTTGAGCGCCAGCATGTTGGTCTGTCCGGTCAGGGTGCGGATATTGGCCAGCATGGCGAATACGGCATCCATCTCATGCACCATTTCGTCCATCGAAACGGACATTTCTGCGCTCTGGTTACGCACGCTGGTGAGAATGCCAATGAATTTTTCCATCATCGCGCCCATGTCATCGGCCAATTGCCGGACATTGCCGCCTTCGCCGCCGCCTGATGCCACCTGTTCGATCATGTCGGTGACAATCAGGTCGTTGCGGTGCACCAGATCAGTGGTCTGGTGGAAAGTGGTGATCATGCTTTCAACGGCCTGGCGCAGGTTATTCTGCACGCTGGTTGTGGCCTCGCTCATTTCCTCGGCTTGCTGGCGATAGACTTTTTGGACATCGCAGATCAGTTCGAGATACTTCGCTGGATCCTCATTTGCTTGCGACGTCAGTGGTGTGGTGTTATCAGGCTGGGTGCTGGAGGCGCTCCAGATGGATAGCCCAGCGGAGATTACTGCGATCAGTTCAAGAAGCCAACGCCACACTGGCTGAATGTCCAGGCTTTCGGCAAGCAGCAGACTGATGACTGCAATGACAAACAAAGCGTGAAAAAGTCGTTTCGGCAAAGCAATTCCAATGTAAGGGTAGGCGTCTATCGGGTCAGTTTATATCCAGCCAGATCAAGTGACAAGCCGCTGTAGACTGCTGCTGTAGATGGCCTCGGGCCGACGTGTCAATCCGGAAACGGTTTGCCGGGATTCAAAATCCCGCCTGGATCGAAGACTTTCTGAATATCCCGCATGAGATGGAGTGTCGCCGGGTCGATTTCTCGTGCGATGAAAGGCCGTTTTTCCCGTCCCGTCCCGTGCTCGCCGGAAAGTGTGCCTTCCAGTTTCAACACCAGGGAGAATACTTCGTCCAGGCAGGCCTCGGCGCGCTGCAACTCGTCCGGATCGTCCGGATTGACCAACAGATTGACATGGATATTGCCGTTCCCGGCATGGCCGAAATTGGCATTGGCGACCCGGTAGCGTGCGCTCAGGTCGGCCAGTCCCTGCAGCAGTTCAGGCAGGCGCGAAACCGGCACGACGACATCTTCATTGATTTTCTTGGGGGCGATGTCACGCAGCAGCGGCGAGAGCGCTTTGCGCGCGGCCCACAAATTTTTCATATCCGTACTGATCGCAGCCTGGATCAGCCCATCGTTTTCGCAATGTTTCCGAATTGTCTCGGCTGAAGCCGCCACCTCGGCAGGCGAACCGTCGACTTCGATCATCAGCAGCGCGCGAGTTTCTTCCGGCAACAGGCCGGGGTGTCGGTTGCGAATCAGTTCGAGGGAGGCCTGATCGAGAAATTCGAGTGCGCTGGGAGTGGCGGGTTGCGCCATGATGGCAGCAATCGCTCGAGCGCAACTGGCGATGTCCCGGTAATGCGCGGTTAGTCCGCCCGTTGCAGCGGGCAGGGGGGTCAACTTGAGCGTGGCCTCGGTGATGACGGCCAGCGAGCCTTCCGAGCCGATCAGCAGGCGAGTCAGGTCGTAACCGACCACCCCCTTGGTGGTATAACACCCGGTTTTGATCAAGGAACCGCTTCCGGTGACGGCCTTGAGCCCCAGAACATGATCCCGGGTAACGCCGTACTTGACGGCATGGGGGCCGCCGGCGCAGGTCGCCAGATTGCCGCCGATGCTGCAGTAGGGCGCGCTGGACGGATCTGGGGGCCAAAAAAACCCATGTTCTGCCGCTGCATCCTGAACTTCCTGATTGAGTACGCCGGGTTCGCATACCATGACCCGGTTGGCAGGGTCGACCCGGCGAATCGCACGCATGCGTTCCAGCGAAAGCGCCAGTCCGCCGCGCTCCGGAATGCTGGCGCCAGTCGTCCCTGTCCCGCGTCCGCGTGGCGTGACCGGTATCCGGTATTCATTGCACAACTGGATGGCTGACTGGACAGATTCAGCCGAGCTTGCGAAGAAAACCGCCTCGGGGGGAAATATCTTGCGGCTGTTGTCATAACCGTAAACATAGCAATCGGCTGCGCTGGTCAGCAGATTGCCTTCGCCGGCAACGGCGGCCAGACGATTCAGAAACTCGACGGGCAGCATCAGCGGGTACGGATTTTAGCGATAGTAGCCGTCGTCGAGCGTTCGAACAGAAAGGGAATCGAATGCACTTGCCCACCCCATTCTTGCACTTCCTGTGCGCCAACGATTTGCTCGACAGCCCAGTCGCCGCCCTTGACCAGAATGTCCGGCCGACAGGCCAGAATCAGTTTGAGCGGGGTGTCTTCGTCGAACCAGGTCACCAGGCTGACGCTTTCCAGCGCCGCCAGCACGGCCATGCGGTCCCCCTGATTGTTGACGGGGCGGTCAATCCCCTTGCCCAGGCGTTTGACCGAGGCGTCGGTGTTGACTCCGACGATCAGGCTGGCGCCTAAGGCGCTGGCCTGCGCCAGGTAGCTTACATGGCCGCGATGCAGGATATCGAAACAGCCATTGGTAAATACCAGTGGACGCGGCAATGACGCTACGTGTGCAGATAGCTCGGACGGTTCGCAGAGCTTGCGCTCAAATTCGGGAGGGCTCATTCCACGCCCAGCAGCAAACAGTCGATGGCGTCGCACAGGCAATGAATGATTAGCAGATGCACTTCCTGGATGCGCGCCGTGCTCTCGGATGGGACGCACAGGTGAAAGTCGCCGGGGCGCATTATTTCACCGATTTGCCCGCCGCCTTTGCCGGTCAGTGCAATGATGTTCATGTCGCGTTCCTGCGCGGCCAGGATCGCCTGGATCACGTTGCCCGAGTTGCCGCTGGTGGAAATGGCCAGCAGCAGATCCTGAGACTGGCCGAGCGCACGCACCTGTTTGGAAAAGATCAGCTCGAATTCGTAGTCGTTGGCGATGGAGGTCAACGTGGCGCTGTCTGCTGTCAGTGCCATGGCGGCCAGTCCGGGACGCTCCATCTCGAAGCGGTTGAGCATTTCGGAGGCAAAATGCTGCGCGTCCCCGGCCGATCCGCCATTCCCGCAACTCAGAACCTTGCCGTCTGCCAGCAAGCATTGAACGATACGGTCGGCGGCCTGGGCAATGGGTTCAGCCAGGAGGTCCATGGCTTGCAGCTTGAGGTGGGCGCTATCCGTGAAGTGATGGCCTATCCGTGAAATGAGATCCATTTTCTGGCTCGATAAATTTTGATAAAGGAATTCTAACCTGAATTCGTGGAATATTAGGCTCAGGCGCCAAAAGCGTCCTTGATCCATTCCAGGCGGTCACCATCGGTCACGACCACATCGAAGCGGCAAGGCGGCAGATGCTTGAGCTGTTGCAGGTAAATTTGCGCGGCTTTCAGCAGTTTCTGTTGCTTGTGGTGGGTGATGCTGGCTGCCGCGCCGCCGAATTGCTGGCTGCGGCGCAGGCGAACTTCCACGAAAATCAGCGTTTGGCCTTCCTGCATGACCAGGTCGATTTCACCCAGACGACAGCGGAAATTTCGCTCCAGCAGGCGCATGCCCTGGCGCGTCAGGTATTCTCCAGCCAGCGCTTCGGCCTGCTGGCCAGTCAGGGTGGTGGCGCCAGTAATTGGGCTTCTCCGTTACTGAAATGCGCTGACAATGCTTCGCGCTGGATCTGGTGCGAGCTCGCGTCAAATGCAAGATTGCCGGTGACGCCATCCAGCTTGAATGCCTTGTCCATGGATTTGGATTGAAAATGCTGAATCAGCCGCCAGGCGTCGATACCCAGCGCATAGAGCCGCTCCATTTCGCTGCCCGGCGCGGGTGCGGGGCGGGGATATGAAATCACGGCGAGATGATCCGATTGCAGCAGCCAGGGCATGTCTACAAACTGGATGCCATTCAGGTCGTGATATTTTTGCACATGACCACCGGCATGGATCTGGGAGGTGGCGTAAGTCGGCAGTTCCTTGCTCAGATAGGGTCGAAGCAGGCGAGCATCACGGCTGTTCAGCGCAAGAAACAATACTTCTGGCGGGTGTGCGGCCAGCGCGCTGCGAATTTCGGCGTGGAGATTGTTGGTGTATTTCAGCGGCAGGGTCAGGGTGCCGCCCTGTGCGCTCCATTCTTCGGAAAAAGCTTGCTGAATGCGCAAGGCCAGAGCATTGTCGGAGGCGATGATAGTGGCGCGCTGACGCCCTTCGCCAAACGCCATGCGGGCGATCTGGCGCGCTTCGTGATCGGCTGCCAGCGTAAAAACTGCCATCTGCTTCGGCAGTTCGACAGCCTGTTCCGGTTGATTGAGCGCCAATGTGGGAACGGTGATCGTGCCGTCGGCAATCAATCCCGAGACGCCATCCCGGGTCAGCGGTCCCACGACATAACGCGCGCCGGCTTGCGTTGCCTGTTGGTATGTGGTCACAATGTCACTGATTTCGCTGCCGCTGCCATAAATCTTGACCGGTAGTTTGCCGGGTTCCACGGCAACCCCTGCCATGAAACCCTGGCGTACCATATCCGCTGCCCGGCCAAAGGTAGAGGATTTGAGCGGCAACAGGAGCGCGATATGAGGCTTGGCAGGGACGGGTGGCGCTTCCGCTGTTCGGCCTGCTGGCTCATCTGCCGCTACAGCGTTGCCAGCAAACATGGGCATGAATAACATTGCAACTATCATGGCGAAGCGTTGCCAGGGATTATGAAGCAGCGCTTCGCCATGATAGTTATCCTCTCTCCTTGCTCTCTCCCAGAGGGAGAGAGGGACGAAGGCTCGCTGCGCGAATTTTACTTTAAGAATGATGAGGAATCTTTGCATCCTGAACCAGAAACAGTAAAAGGGAAGGGCACATTATATGTGGTCGCTACCCCGATTGGGAATTTGCGCGACATCAGTCTGCGTGCACTGGATATTCTCAAATCAGCAGACATCATCGCGGCTGAAGATACCCGCAATACCGGACATTTACTGAGCCATTTCGGTATCGCCGCCAGAATGGTCGCGTTGCACGAGCATAATGAGGTGGCAGCAGCACCCGGCATCATCAACCACCTGCGGGATGGAAAAATTATTGCCCTGGTTTCGGATGCCGGCACGCCAGGTGTGAGCGATCCCGGCGCCGTGCTGGTCAAGGCTGTGCGGGAGGCTGGTTTGCCGGTTATCCCCATACCCGGCCCGAACGCGGCCGTGTGCGCGCTTTCCGCTTCGGGGGTGACGACGCCACATTTTCTTTTTTATGGCTTCCTGCCTGCCAAGCCTGGCCATCGGCGCAAGGAACTGGACAGCCTGAAGGCGCTGCCCTTTACGCTGGTTTTTTATGAAGCGCCGCACCGCATCATGGAAACGGTGGCTGATCTGGCAACAGTTCTGGGTGAGGACCGGGAAATAAGCTTCGCCCGCGAACTGACCAAGCTGTTCGAGCAGATTCATACGTGTCGTCTGGGCGATGCATTGAACTGGCTGGAAGCCGACCCCAACCGCCAGCGTGGCGAGTTTGTCCTGTTGCTTTCAGGCGCGGTTGTCGTGGCTGTTGCGGGGGTCAGCGACGAAGCACGGAATACACTGCTCGCGCTGATGGCCGAACTGCCGCTGAAACAAGCGGTCAAGCTGGCCGCCGAGATTAGCGGGGAAAAGAAAAATACCCTTTATGAACTGGCCTTACAGTTAAAATAAAACAAAGCCATGAGGACGGAGTCATGACCACCAAACTTACTTTAACCCGGCCAGATGACTGGCACCTGCATCTGCGCGACGAGGCGCACCTGCGTGCGGTGCTGCCGGATACGGCACGCCGCTTTGGTCGTGCCATCATCATGCCTAACCTCAAGCCTCCGGTTACGACTGCGGCCATGGCGCTGGCCTATCGTCAGCGTATTATGGATGCGCTACCGTCGGCATCGGGTTTCAAGCCGCTGATGACGCTCTACCTGACCGATAACATGCAAGCGTCTGAAATTGCGCGAGCCAAGGCCAGTGGCGTGGTATTTGGAGTCAAGCTTTATCCTGCGGGTGCTACCACCAACTCCGATTCCGGTGTGACGGATATCGAAAAGTGCTATGACGTCTTCGAGGCGATGGCGAAACATGGAATGCCCTTGCTGGTTCATGGCGAAGTAACGAACCCGTTAGTGGACGTGTTTGACCGGGAGCAGGTCTTTATCGGCCGCACACTGGCGCCGCTGGTGGACAAGTTTCCTGAACTGAAAGTCGTGTTCGAGCATATCACCACGCGACAGGCGGCCGACTTCGTCAAGGCCGCGCCCGCCAATGTGGCCGCCACGATTACCGCCCACCATCTGCTGTATAGCCGGAATGCCATGTTCAGCGGCGGCATCCGCCCTCATATGTATTGCCTGCCGGTACTCAAGCGCGAAGATCATCGCTGGGCGCTGATTTCGGCCGCCATCAGCGGTAATCCCAAATTTTTCCTGGGAACCGACAGTGCGCCCCATTCCCTGCGCGCAAAGGAGTCCTCATGCGGTTGTGCCGGCATCTACACGGCCCACGCCGCAATCGAACTCTATGCTGAAGCGTTTGAGGCGGCCAAGGCGCTGGACAAGCTGGAAGGCTTTGCCAGTTTTTATGGCGCGGATTTTTACGGCTTGCCCCGTAACAAGGACAAGATCACCCTTATTAAGGAAAGCTGGGAAGTGCCTGCCAGTCAGCCTTTTGGCGGGGAAGACTCGCTTGTGCCGCTACGCGCGGGAGAGATGGTGGCATGGAAGCTGGCGTGAACATGTTAGAATCCGGATCTGAAGCTGGCTAGACAGTCGCTGTATGGTTCTCCATGCAGAGGAAAGTCCGGGCTCCGCAGAGCAGGGTGACGGCTAACGGCCGTACGTCGCGAGACGAGGAATAGGGCCACAGAGACGAGCGTATTCAGTTACGGTGAAACGCGGTAACCTCCACCCGGAGCAAAGCCAAATAGGCAGACGATGACGCGGCTCGCCGAGTCTGCGGGTAGGCTGCTTGAGCATGCAGGTAACTGCATCCCCAGAGGAATGACTGTCCACGACAGAACCCGGCTTATCGGCCAGCTTCTCCTTCTTCAGGTAACAAGAATCGATTTTGACTGACTGGATGAGGGTTCATCCCCGAACCGAAAGCGCTCAAACTCTTCCAGCGGCACCGGGCGGCTAAACAGGTAACCCTGGTAGGAATGGCAGCCGTTCTGTTCCAGAAAATCCCGCTGCGCCATGGTTTCCACGCCTTCGGCAATGACATTCAGCCGCAAGCTCTGGCCCAATGCCACGATGGTTCTGGCGATGGCGGCATCGTCTGGGTCGGAGAAAACATCTCTTACGAACGACTGGTCAATTTTTAGCTGATCCAGTGGCAAGCGTTTCAGGTAAGAGAGCGAAGAATAGCCTGTGCCAAAATCGTCCAGCGAGAAACCTACGCCATACGCTTTCAGCTCGTTCATTTTTGTAATGATGGACCCCACATCGTCGAGCAACATGCTTTCGGTGAGTTCCAGTTTCAGTTTCAGCGGGTTGGCGCCGGTATGCTCGAGTACCGCCTTTACCTGATCGACAAAGTCAGGGTGGTGGAATTGGCTGGCGCTGACGTTGACCGCCAGGGTGAGGTGGGCCATTTCGGGTCGATCGGCCCAAATGGCCAATTGCATGCAGGTGGTTTCCAGCACCCAGTAGCCAATCGGCAGAATCAGCCCCGTATCCTCCGCAATCGGGATGAAGTCGGCGGGCGAAACCGGGCCGCGTTGAGGGTGTTGCCAGCGTATCAGCACCTCGGCGCCCAGCACCCGGCCAAGCATATCCACCTGAGGCTGGTAATGCAGGAAAAATTCCTTCTTCTGCAGACTCTGGCGCAAATCCGCTTCCAAAGCAACTCGTGCGGTAATCGTGGCCTGCATTTTCTGATCGTAGAAACGCAGGTCATTGCGCCCGGCGGCCTTGGCCTGATACATGGCCAGATCAGCATGGATCAGCAATTCGTCCAAAGCCACGTCCTGATCGCCGAACAGCGTCACGCCGATGCTCGACGTGATGTGATATTCATGGCGGTTAAGCATGTAGGTCTGCTTGAGCGCGGTCAGTATTTTTGTGCCGACCAACTTCGCCGTGGCGGCCGCTTCGTGAGTTTCCACGCCCAGATCTTCCAGCATGATGATGAACTCATCACCGCCCAGCCGAGCGGCTGTATCGCCTTCGCGGATACAGCCGGACAGGCGCTGCGCCACCTGCTGCAATAGCAAGTCCCCTATGTCATGCCCCAGGGTGTCATTAAGGGTCTTGAAGTTGTCCAGGTCGATGAATAGCAAAGCGCCCAGACGTTGTCCCCGAATGTTGGTTGCCAGTGACTGGCGCAAGCGGTCAAGCAGGAGTCGCCGGTTGGGGAGATGGGTCAGTGCATCATAGAAAGCCAGGTGTCTGATTTCGTCTTCTGCTGCCTTGCGTTCACTGATGTCGACCTGTGTGCCGACGTAATGCGTGGTCACTCCATCCGCGTCCTTCACTGCGCTGATGGTCATCCACTTGGGGAA
Source organism: Sulfuricellaceae bacterium (assembly GCA_030690895.1). Lineage (GTDB taxonomy): Bacteria > Pseudomonadota > Gammaproteobacteria > Burkholderiales > Sulfuricellaceae > Sulfurimicrobium. The sequence continues at coordinate 4,750 of JAUYFQ010000010.1, read as the reverse complement.
TATTTCACCATTCTTGCGACGATCCCAGATTTCGCCCTGCCATATCCCGGTATGCCGGATACTTTCCCACATCGCTGCATAAAACTCGGCATCATGACGGCCCGACTTGAGCAGGCGGGGGGTTTGGCCAATGGCGTCCTCGGCCGAGTAGCCGGTAATCTCGGTGAAAGCCTGATTCACCCGCAAAATCACGCCATTGGCATCGGTAATCATGATGCCTTCCTGAGCCTCGAATGCGACAGCTGAAATTTGCATGTCAGCCTCGGCTTGTTTGCGGGCGCGGATATCTTCGACGATAGACCAGATATAGTTTTTTCCATCGCTTCCAACAATCAGCATGCCGTTGAGCTGTATGGGTATCAGGTTGCCGTCTTTACGAATATATTCCTTTTCATAAGGCCCATAACGCCCGGTGCGCTCCAGCGAAATCAGTTGCTGCGCCTCATCGGCCTCATATTTTTTAGGCGTGAGCTTCCAGTAATCGAGGGACCGCAATTCTTCCGCAGGGTAGCCGCAGATATTCTGGAATGCCTGATTAAATTCGATGTAGTGGCCTTGCATGTCGGTGAGCGCGAACCCGAGTGGCGATATTTCGTAGAGTCCTCGCAGTTTTTCCTCGTTCTGGCGCAAGGCGCTCTCCACGCGCGTCCGCTCGGCCTGCAAAGCCGTAATCAGCAAACCTGTCAGTACGGTGGTGGCCATATAACTCCACAACAGAAACAGGCTGGAATGGTCGTCCAGAAGAGCGAAACCCTGTCCCGTGGCCGTGCTCAAGGCTGCTGTGACCGAAAACCCCAGTGCGGCCAGTGCCGCACCGATACTTCCGAAACGCAGCGCCGCCCAGACAAACAAGGGCAGGGTCAGGAACGCCAATGGCAATGAGCGGCCGGCCTGCTCATACTGGTGGATGAACGCAAGCCAGGCTGTCGGCACGGCTACCAGTATCCAGAGCAGCAGTTCCTTGCGCTCACGGCCTAGCTGTTCGATATTTTTGCGCGTCATGTTCAGGAGCAGGGGCGCCGCCAGCAACACCCCGACTGTGTCCCCCATCCACCATGACGACCAGGCTGAGCCGATGGCTTCAAGTGGTAATAATCCCGCCCAATGCAGACTTGCCACCCCACTGGTAGCCGATATTGCCATGCCCAGACAGGCAAATACGATGAACGATCTGACATCGCGCTTGCGGTCGAATGCGGGATGAAAATCAACACGCCCAAGCCAGGCAGAAACTAGAAGCGGGCCTAGTGTGTTGCCGATGGCGATGCTCGCAGCTAGCGCTATCGGGGAGCCAATCGCAAGGTTTACCAGAAAGGCGCCCATGAAGACGCCAGGCCAGACTTTGTTGCCCCACCGGAACAGTGCCGCCACCGCGATTCCGGTCGGCAACCAGACAAGCGTGATGTGTGAGCCCGCATAAGGAATCTGCAAGCCCAGCCAGCCGGTAGCGAAATAGGCGGCGGCGAGTAGGAGTATCCTGGTCAAAACAAAATCTCTCCCGGGGGAAATGTCATGCTGAAATGTTATAGGCTGATCCTGATTCTAATGGATTGCCGACTTGTGCTCACCTGTTAATTTGGTTTTGGTGATGTCATGGAATAATTGGCTTCCCGTGAAAGATTTGGCACTTGATTTTCGGGCAAAAAAAGCCGGAAATCCAGATCTTACCCAGATTTCCGGCTTTTTACGGACTTCCAAAGAAGTCTGTTTACGGCTACAGGCTGTAGTACATTTCAAACTCGACCGGGTGAGTGGTCATGCGGAAGCGGGTGACTTCTTCCATCTTGAGTTCGATGTAGGCTTCGATCATGTCCTTGGAGAACACGCCGCCACGGGTCAGGAACTCTTTGTCAGCCTTCATTGCGTCCAGCGCCATTTCCAGGCTGTGGCAAACCTTGGGGATGTTGGCTTCTTCTTCTGGTGGCAGGTCATACAGGTTCTTGTCCATGGCATCGCCCGGATGAATCTTGTTCTGAATGCCGTCCAGACCGGCCATCATCAGTGCGGCGAAGCACAGGTAAGGGTTGGCGGAAGGATCCGGGAAGCGGGTTTCGATGCGGCGCGCTTTCGGGCTGGTGACGTGCGGGATGCGGATCGAAGCGGAGCGGTTCTTGGCGGAGTAAGCCAGCATGACCGGGGCTTCATAACCTGGAACCAGACGCTTGTAGGAGTTGGTGCCGGGGTTGGTGATGGCGTTCAATGCCTGAGCGTGCTTGATGATGCCGCCGATGTAGTAAATCGCCATCTCGGACAAGCCACCGTAGCCGTTACCCGCGAACATGTTCTGGCCGTCTTTCCAGATCGACTGGTGAACGTGCATGCCGGAACCGTTGTCGCCAACGATGGGCTTGGGCATGAAGGTCGCAGTTTTGCCATAAGCGTGCGCCACGTTTTGAACCACGTATTTCAGGGTTTGCGTCCAGTCTGCGCGTTCGACCAGGGAGCTGAATTTGGTGCCGATTTCGCACTGGCCGGCTGTGGCGACTTCGTGGTGGTGAACTTCAACCGGTACGCCCATTTCTTCCAGCGCCAGGCACATGGCGGAACGCATGTCCTGGAAGGAATCGACGGGAGGAACGGGGAAATAGCCGCCCTTGACGCCTGGACGGTGACCCATGTTGCCGCCTTCGAATTTGGTCTTGGAAGACCATGCGGCTTCTTCGGATTCGATGCTGACGTGGGTGCCGGACATGTCGGCATGCCAGGTGACGGAGTCGAAAATGAAGAATTCTGGTTCCGGACCAAAGTAGGCGGTGTCGCCAATGCCGGTGGATTTCAGGTAGGCTTCTGCGCGCTTGGCGATGGAGCGCGGGCAGCGGTCGTAGCCTTTGCCGTCGGCAGGCTCAACCACGTCGCAGGAGATGATGACGGTGGATTCATCGAAAAAAGGATCCATGTTTGCAGTGTTCGCGTCTGGCATCAGCAGCATGTCGGATGCCTGAATGCCTTTCCAGCCAGCGATGGAGGAGCCGTCAAAAGCGTGACCGCCTTCAAACCAGTCTTCGTCAACCACATGGGAAGGAATTGTTACGTGCTGCTGTTTGCCGCGCGTGTCGGTAAAGCGCAGGTCAACGAATTTTGCATCGTTGTCCGTGATCATTTTCAAAACGTCTGCTGCCACCATGTTTCTCTCCTACAAGCAAAAAAATAAAAACAAGCAAAAAATAAAAATCCCGGCTCGATCAAGAGCAAGATATGTACCACATGAATTTTGCAAAATAAGTATTTTGCCATAGGCAGTTAGCGCCGTGGCAAAAATATGCTGCGCACCATCTCGGTGCGCGAGGTGCTGTCTTGCACTATTCAGGCGCAATTTCCTGATAGAGACGGATGTGCGAAAAAATATTGTCTTGTGATTCGATCGATTGAGCTGCCAGTACTAGCTGCGAGGCGGTGTTATTGGCACCCACGAATATATCGGCTTCAACTCGGCCTTCCAGATAATGCAATCCAATGCGATGGATGTTTCGATCCGGCAATTCCAGGGCGTTTTCCAGTTGTCGAACCAGTTCATCACGAGGTGGTAGATGTGATATTCGTTTCGTCTGGGCATCATCTTCAGGGTCAATATGCACCATTACATCCAGCGCATCGTGGATACTGACGACTCTGGCGCGTGCATTTTCCGCGATGTGGTGTCCTTCCGAAACACTGATTCTGGGTTCGACCAGAACGTGTGCGTCGATCAGCGCGCGATCTCCCATGCGGCGAGTGCGTAACTCGTGCAGGCCAAGCACGCCAGGGGTATCGATTAGCGTCTGGCGTATCGCCTCAACCTCTTTTTCGTCCAGGCCGGTATCGATCAATTCCATCAAAGCGCTGTGAGCCTGTTTCCAGCCCATGCGAAAAATCATGGCTGCGACGAGTGCGGCCGCCAGAAGGTCAAGCGAAGTGATACCGGCCAGATTGCCGCCAATGCCAGCCACCACTACCAGTGACGAGGCCGCATCGCCGCGCGCATGCCAGGCGTTGGCTTCCAGCATGCGGGACTTCAGCTTGCGCGCTACGTGGCGCATATAGTGGAATAAGCCTTCCTTGCCGAACAGCGTCAACAGGGCGATCCATAAGGTCATGACATGAACCTGTTGCAAGGCTGTCGGTTCCTGCAAACGCTGGGCTGCGCCCCAGACCAGCGTTGCCCCTGTTCCCATCAAAATCACGCCCAACGCCAGCGTGGTTGCTGTTTCGATCCGGCCATGGCCGTAGGGGTGTGCGCTATCGGCATGTTTTGCGCTGTGCCGGTTGGCAAACAGTACCAGGAAGTCAGAGAGCAGGTCAGAAAGGGAATGCATCCCGTCTGCCACCAGCGCTTGGGATTTTCCAATGATGCCAATAACGATTTGCAGAACCGTCAGGACGACATTGACTGCCACGCTGACCCAAGTCACGTTTTGCGCTTCGGCAAACCGCTCAGCAGGGTCATGGCGATGTGAGTGATGATGGTCGGACATAAATTTACCTGATTAGTTACATTTCTCAGCCATCAGCCCCTCCCCCTTCAACCCATCCCCCTTCCAACTTCCCCCTTGAAGGGGGAAGAGCGATTGTCCCTTCCCCTTCAAGGGGAAGGTTAGGATGGGGATGGGTTCGGGGAGGTTGGGAGGGGGAGGGGTTACAAACGCTAACGTCCGGCTCAACCCATCCCCACCCCAGCCCTCCCCTTGAAGGGGAGGGAGTAGTGCGTGCCTGCCTTTGCTCAATAGCATGAATCATAGCCAATTTTCTCAACTGAGGAATGTAACTAATCAGG
>JAUYFQ010000007.1 GCA_030690895.1 Sulfuricellaceae bacterium | reverse complement strand
CCCCCCCCCCCCCCCCCCCCCCCCCCCCCCCCCCCCCCCCCCCCCCCACACGCGTCAACTTCAAGAGGGGGATTGCGTTCGGCTAACCGTGATTGACCCAGTCAATCACAACCAAATTGGGAACCCGATTGAACTCCCTTGTATTATCCCAGATGGTCCATTAGCACTTTGTAGGAGCGGTTCTTGTGCCCATGGGTATTAACCGCCTTTGGCGAATACCCACAAATCGGGCACAAGTAAATTCGCCCCTACATTCTGTCGTTTTGACGAGATCATGCCTAATGGACAATCTGGGTTTAACACACGCAGTATCCACAAGCAACAAAGCGGATCGTGCATGATCTCTATTAAAAAGTGAACGGTTTGGCCGGAATGATAGCGCCGCCCGTATTGGCATTTCTGGGAACCTTGATCGGCGTGACCTTGCTCTTGAGCGGACGTCTGCCATTGAACGTCCCGGACCTTCCCAACGCTCGCTCGCTCCATACGCGAATCACGCCCCGATCTGGCGGGCTTGCCATCATGGCGGGGATTGTATTGGCCTGGAGCGCCATTCCAGGATCGGATTGGGTGCTGCTTGCCATGGCTGGCATGGTTTTCACAAGCTCTTTCTGGGATGACGTGCGTGGCCTGAGCATCAAATGGCGTCTCCTGTCACATTTTTTGGCGGCTGGCCTGATTTTATATTTTGCTTCACCCGGCCTGCACGCCTGGTGGATGCTTGTAATTCTACTTTTCGGCATCGTGTGGTCGAGCAATCTTTTCAACTTCATGGATGGCGCTGACGGTATGGCAGGCGGCATGGCGCTTTCCGGATTCTTATTCTATGGTCTGGCCGCGCTGGGACAGGATAATGTGCCAATCGCACTGGAAAGCCTCAGCATCGCAACGGCCTCTCTCGCTTTTTTACTGTTCAACTTCCAACCTGCCAGAATTTTTATGGGGGATGCTGGCGCGATCCCTCTCGGATTCCTTGCTGCCTCATTGGGCCTTCATGGTTGGGCGCAGCACGCGTGGCCGTCCTGGTTCCCCCTACTCGTTTTTCTGCCCTTTATCGCGGATTCAACCGTGACACTCATCAAGCGTCTGACCAAAGGAGAAAGTCTTCTCGAGGCGCATCGCAGCCACTATTATCAACGGCTGATACTGATGGGCTGGAGTCACCGCAAGCTTGCGCTTTGGGCCTATGGGTTGATGATAGTCGCTGGAATCTCCGCAACAATCGGATTGACTCTAAGTTTGCAAAACCTGCTCGGGACGTTCATTTTCTGGTTTTGCCTGATCGGTCTCATCATGATCTGCATCGACCGCAAATGGCAGCGCTTTGCAAAGACTCACAACCAGGCCGTAGTAACGGACTTTTTTCAACACAAACCGGAATCCATCGAATGAACACCGTTGCAGTTGTCGGCCTGGGCTATGTGGGCTTACCCCTGGCAGTCGAATTCGGCAAACGCCTGAAAACCATCGGCTTCGATCTGTCTGAGGAAAAAATACAAAGCTATCGTCGCTGTATCGACCCGACGGGCGAGACATCCACTTCGGATCTACAGGCTGCCGCCCTGCTGCAGGTGACCAGCGATCCAGGTCGAATATCCGAAGCCGATTTCATTGTGATTGCCGTGCCGACCCCGGTGGATATTGCCCATCAACCTGATTTTTCATCCTTGATCTCTGCCAGTCGGAGCGTCGGACAAAACATGAAATGGGGCGCAGTGATCATATATGAGTCGACGGTTTATCCCGGTGCGACCGAGGAGGTTTGTGTACCGGTGCTGGAGCAGCACTCCGGCATGAAGTGGCAAACCGATTTCCATATCGGCTACTCGCCCGAACGCATTAACCCTGGTGACCGCGAACATGGACTGACCAACGTCATTAAAGTGGTAGCCGGGGATAATCCGGAAACCCTGGAACGGGTTGCCCAATTATATGAACAGGTTGCCGCTGCCGGCGTGCACCGCGCTTCCAGTATCAAGGTTGCGGAGGCCGCCAAGGTCATCGAAAACACCCAGCGCGACCTGAATATCGCCTTGATGAACGAGTTGGCGATTATTTTCGACAAGCTTGGAATCGACACACTGGAAGTCCTTCAGGCTGCGGGAACCAAGTGGAATTTCCTGCCGTTCCGGCCTGGGCTGGTTGGTGGCCATTGCATAGGCGTGGATCCCTATTACCTGACCCATAAAGCCGAAATGTTGGGGTACCACCCGGATGTCATCCTGGCTGGACGCCGGATCAATGACGGGATGGGCAAATTCATCGCGGAACAGACCGTCAAGCAGATGATACGCGCGGGGCGTCAGGTCAACGGCGCCAAGGTCAACGTGTTAGGCCTGACATTCAAGGAAAACTGCTCTGACCTGCGAAATTCGCGGGTCATTGACGTCATACAGGAACTGCGCAGTTTTGGTATCAACGTGTACGTCCACGACCCGGTTGCCGATCAGGCCCAGGCTTTGCACGAATATGGCGTCAAGCTCGTTGCCTGGGACGATCTGCCACAGGCGGAAGCCATGGTCGTGGCGGTCGCGCACCGGGAGCTGGTGGAAAAACCTTTCCATGAACTTCTTGCCAAAGTGGCGCCAGGCGCTTGCTTTATCGATGTCAAATCCCAGTTCGACCCCGATACCGTCAGTCAGTCCGGATTAAGTCTGTGGCGGCTGTAGCAAGGCGCTGAACCCTGCCTGTACTTCCTCCACGCTGATGTCGGCCACCAGCTTGCTGGCTGGTTGCAGCAAGCGATAGGGCACGCCCCAGGGATGCCAGCGACTGGCGTCCGAATTGCCAAAGAAACAAAGGATCGGCTTGCCGAGACCGGCGGCCAGATGCATGGCGCCGCCATCACTGCAAATCACGGCATCACATAGCGATAAACCGGCAATCAGTTCGCTCAGATGGTGAGTGGGGTAAGCCAGCACCGGCAAGCCTTCCACAGCAGCCAGAATCTCGGCTGCTTTTTCATCATCGCCAGGATGGAGCGGGTTGTGAGCCGAGCCGGGCGACCAGAACAGCATGAAGGCAGTCCTGTGCTCTTCATGTAAGCACTTCATAAGTGATGCAAAATTCTGCGACGGCCAACGCTGGCCAGGTTTTCTGGCGCTGATGTGAATGCCGATCAGGAGAGGTGACCGGGCGGGAATGGCGCTGTACAACACATCTTTGGCACGTGCAACTTCGCTGGCCTGAGGAAGTACCTGCAATGGCGGGGGCAGTTCATTGATGCCCAGCATAGTCAGCAATTGAAAGACCGCTTCTACCTCATGCTGTGGCTTGCCCGCTTCATAAGGTACGCCAATGTCGATCGCTGAGGCGCCCGGTTTGGTGGATTCGATAAAACCAAGTATGTGTTTTGCCCCGGCAAGGCGCGCCAGCCGAATCAGGCGTGGCTGGAACCCTGGCGCTGCGAGAATTGCATAGTCGAAGCGGTGTTTTCTGAGGTGAGCGAAGAGCCGTAGCCGATCCCAGTAAACCTTTAATACGCTGGTTCCCGGTGGCCGATGTTTGGCTTTGGTGTAGGCGAATACCGCATCGATATCCGGGTTGTTGGCGAGGACCGGGGCGTTATAGCTATTAACCAGCGCGGTGATAGTGGCGGCAGGGTAGTGCTGGCGCAAGGCATGTATCAGCGGCGTGGCGCAGACCAGGTCGCCAATATTGTCGCGGCGGATAACGAGGAAGCGGGGTTCGGCAATGTTCATTTCTGGCGTCCGTCCAGTCGCATTCCATAGCCCAACAGAATACCCATCAGCATCCAGAACAGAAGGGAATTGCCACGCCAGAACAGATCATCGGTCATATTTTTGGAGAGCATGGCGATGACTGTCGTAATACCGCAAATACCAATTAGGGAAGCTTCTTCCAAAGCACTGCTATAAAGTTGCCAGAAGCGATGCACTATGGCGCCAAGCAAAAACATGAATGAAGCCAATCCAACAATACCGAGCTGAAGTGCATAATCAAGCAACACATTGTGCGCATGTGCGAACATCAGCGCATGCCACTCACTGGGTCTCATATCGGCATAAACGTAGTGGGGTAAATCACGCCCGAAACCAATGCCAAGGAGTGGGTTTTCAGCGATGCGATCTATCCAGAAATACCAGATGTCATAGCGCTCGCTGCGTTCAAAAGTGTAGACGATATGGTTTGAGGTTGTGCCTGCACCAGGCTGCTGGGCTATAGAATCCGCAGGCTTTTGTTTGGCCACGGCGACAAACAGAAGGGTTAACACCAGTACGCAGCCCAAGAGTACAGCAAACATTGTCCCAGTGTGTCGTCTGCGGCCATGGCGTACCCACCATAATCCGGCCCAGACCACAAAAACCAGGTTACAGGTCAGCCAGAATGCTCGATTCATGGTGATGTAGCCAGCAAACAGAAACAGGGGAACGGCGAGCCATAGCAGATTGCGTGGATACTTCGTTATGGGTGTTTTTAACCATAGGTAAATTAGCACAGGCAGGATGGTTGCCAAGTAGGTACTGTAGGAGCCTGATCCATGCAACCAATCCAAGTCGTAATTCTGAAGATCTGCAAGGTTGGTGTTGTTTTCCCGCAAAACCAGTACCACGGTTGTCACCACTCCTGCCGCAATGCACTTCAGCCATAACGTCCATTCACGCTCGCCCTGGGTGAGGGCGTAAAAGGAGAAAAACGCTATCATGCCATAGCCGATCTCGGTCTTGAGCTCGCTGAAAGAAAACATCGGGTTAAGCGACCAAGTCAGTGACAATGCGGCTATGCCAGACCAGATGGCCAGTGGCAGCTTCAAGGGCATTCGAGGGGTCGGGTTTTTCAAGACATGCCAGATGGCAATGCCGCCGGCCAGAAACAAGCTCAGCAAACGTAACGCCATGCTGTGGTTGAGAGGCAGGATCACCAGAAGCAAGGCGGCGGGTAGCAGATACCGGTAGTCTCGAAAAATTTGAACTGGGTTCAAGAGGCATCCTCATGGGAGCGCTTTTTGCGCCAAGCCCGTGCGGCTTCCAGAATCTGGCGGGCGCGAATTTCATAGGTATGGGTACAGAGCACGCGCTGGTGTGCAGCCTCGGCGATTTTCCGTGTCAGATCGAAATGGGCCAGGTAAAAACGCACCTTGGCGATACAGTCGTCCATTCCGTCGAAGGAGGCCCATTCCGTTTTCGGGGCGAAATCATCTTTGGCGTGCTCGCGGGAATCAGAAAGTAAAAAACCACCGCAGGCGGGGATGCCATAGCAACGCTCAGGCAGCCCCCAGCTCCTTTCCGAACCGTTATCGCAGGCGGCGCCGTAGTTGAGGTTGATGCGGCTTTGTTGGATCAGGGCAACTTGTTCGGCAGGCGTGAGACTGGCGGAATCGGCAAAATGGCAGTGAACGCCCAGTGCCGTTAGCTGGCTGAGAAGCTCGCCGAGGAATGCCACTCGTTTACGGTGTTCACGGTAGCGTGTTACGTCAAGGTTGCCGATGAAGCAGACATCGTAGCGGTAACTTCCGGGTTCTCGAAGATCGGTCAACGATCTCCCTGCCAAGTTGTAGATCCTGCTTCTGACTGCATTCGGCAGATAAAGTGCAACAGGGGCAAATTTGTCCGCATTCTGCAAGGAATGACTGGCGTAGATGTCGAGTACCCCAAGCGCCCTGAAGAGCCATAGCTTGCGTTTGCGAATGCCTCGGTACCATGGGTTGTCCCGGTCGATGGCTATCAGGGGGATACCATAGCGCTGCAAGTGAATTTTTAATCGAAGAGTCCGAAAAGGGTGCCGGATGCCTTCGTAGAAGTCGATTATGCAAGCTTCGCAGTCTTTTAGATCGCTCCTGCCTGTCTGCCAGATATTTTCTATGAGTTCGCAGCCGATTGCCTCAAAGCCTTCCTTCTGGGCCTGCAAACCCCTTGTAGGATTGAATAAGAACTTCATTTCCGGGCATCTGTCCTGACTAAGTTCCAGCAGGTTTCGCATCTTGTCGGCATAGCTTTCCAAATGCAAAATTTTTTGGTAGCCCGCCTTGGCAATTTCTTCCCGTTCCAGGTCATGACCCAGGTAATGAATGATTTTTTTCCTTAGCTCTTCCGGGGTGGAAAAGGAGTCTAGTTCGCCCCCGATTCTAAAATGTTGCGCCAATTCTTCAGAATAATCGGTGAGCAGGAATGCGCCGGTAGCCGGCACATCGAAGACGCGCAGGTTGAGTCCGGTACGGGTTGGATCCCATGAGGAGATGTTGAGTACGATTTTGGCATTATTGTAGAGTGCGATCAGGTCTTCGCCCCAGATGCGATTGGCCTTGACCTTTTTCCTTAGCTCAGGATTGAACCAGTTGCGTCGTTTGCGCCAGCCCGGGCCATAAATTTCCACCGGCAGGTCGAATAGAGCGTCCATCATCTCCTGGCGCCGTGGGCTCCAGCCACCAACGAACACCACCTCGTGAAGGTAGGTTTTTTCTCCAGGGAAAGGGCGGTACAAGGCCTTGTCGACTCCCAGCGCCGGCAGGCAGTGTATGTTGTCGTTTTCTCCATAACCGAAGCGGTGGATGCAAAAATAGTGGTCGTACATCCGTGAATCCTCCAGCATCTCACTGGTTGCGCGCGGATCCTTTACCCACCAGCCCGCTGTGTGCCGGATGCCATAATGCGCCTTCAGGCGCTGGATCACCTCGGCATCGAAGTTGTTGCCGCGAATCACCAGCAATACATCTGGCCGGAAGGAGGCCACTGCCTTTTCCAGTTGATGCTGGCGGAAATTGTGGTTTCCCCAAGGGGTGCGACGGGAAACATCTACCGAACGCAGGCCAAACAGCCGGAAGAGTTTGTTGATCCATTTCAGGAAGTAGCGATTCACCAGGCTTTCCGCCTGGCTGTTGAAGCAGTATACGTCCCAGCCCAGCTCGCGGAAGCCAGCCGCGCAGGAAGCGCCGAGGGGAATGGTATCTTTGCCGAAAAAATAGCTGATCAGAACGCGGGGTTTCATGATGTCTGGCATTCGATTCCGCGTTTCATTGCAGTCTGGACGGCAAACTCCATGGCGACGACGACGCGCTGTTTGAATTCCGGGAAGGAGAATTTGGCGAGGTTCGGGTTATCCGGCTGAGGATTCGGACGCTCGCGCCCTGCGACCAACTCCCCCAGCAAGCGGGCAAAATCCTTGCCCTGGTCCTGTCTCGGATCGATGTAAAACAGCCCGGTTTCCCCTTCTGTCACGGTTTCTGTAAACGGCGGCGAGTGTATCGCAAGCACTGGGGTGCCGCAATATTCAGCCTCGATGACATTCAGGCCGAGCGCCTCCTTTTCCGGCATACCGGCCATGAGAAAATCGAGCTGCCGGTAGATTGCACCCACGTTCGTTTGCTGTCCCCAGAAGCGAACCTGACCACGAATTGGCGCCAGTGCGCGTTTCAGGTCACGCACAGAAGCATAGCCGCCGCTGCCAAAGATTTCCAGATTGACCTGTGGGAACTGGCCGATAACGGGAGCCAGTAATTCGAACATCAAGGGGAACTGCTTGATGGGGGTCAGCCGTGAAACGATGCCCAGCGTCAACCCTGCTTTGCGGGTGTATGCCTGTGCCGGGAATACTTGCCGATACAGGGGTTCGACCAGGCCGAGCACATGATCACGAAATTTTCGTTTGTCCCAGTCGTAGCTGGAGGTGGCAAGGATAGGCGCATTGCCGTCGCCCCCCCGCTCCAGATCGGCTACGCCGTAGAGCGGATGGGGGTAGTAATGGTCCAGCCCGGCGGCCTGCACGCTGGTAATGACATGGCCGGAAACCGCAAGAATCAGATCCACTTCACGAAATGGGGCGGGGTTCCTGCCATATAGCGGCATGTGGGCAAAACTAGCCAGAAAATGATGTTGACGCAAACGCGCCCCCAAGACACCCAACGCTGGAGAGTGGGTGATAAACAGGGAAGAAGAGGACGGCAGATAGGGAATGATCTCTTCATAGCTGCCAACCGGAATATACCGCGTCCCCGCTATGTGGGCGGATTGCCAGAAATACGCGCGTGGATGGACAAACAACACCACCTCCCAACCCAGTTCAGACAGCGCCCGCGTAAAAAACCGGGTGTAGACCTCACCGCCGCCCATGCCTTGTTGCAGATTGATCTGGTAGCAAATTTTGGCCATCAGCATCGCCCGCTTTCATCCAGAAAATGCTCAACCGCGCTCGTCACGGCTTCCAACGTGATAGCCTGCATGCAGCGCGGAGCCGCACATTCGCTGGGGCTGCGACCGCAGCGCTGCACCCAGGAAATTTCCCGTTTGAACAAGCGATGCTGATCACGGCAGGGGAAATGATCCACGGTCACCGTGGCATAAGGGCTGTTGCGCCAGAATTCGCCCGCGCCATAAATGGATGCCGAGCCGGGACCGAACAGGGCAACGGTCGGCGTGCCGGTGAGGCGGCCGAGGTGGGCTACACCGGTATCGGGGCAGACCAGCAGCTGGGCGTGCTTCAGCAAATGCCAGAGTTGCGCCAGATCGAGCTGCCCGGCGCAGGAACGACGGCGCTTCGTCGGGTCCAGCGCAGCGACCAGTTTTTCCTCTCCACGTCCGCCGCTCCATATCACTTGGCAGCCCCGGGCTTCGAGGAAATCCGCCAGCGCGAGCCACTTGCCCCCCTCCCACTGCTTGAGCGGAGTGCTGGCGCCAACATGGAGCACGCAGTAAGGCTTGGCCGGGAGGTCGAATGGCGTGAAATCCGGGTCTGGCCAGGATTCCGGCTGATAGGGCGCTGGCGCCGGACCGGGAATCAGGGCGGCCACCATGTCGGCCCAGGCCGCCGACTTGTCGGGATAGGGAATCAGCTCATCCACCGGCCAGCTTTTGTAGGCGGGCCGGTCGCCAGCGAACGCAACGATGTGCCTCGCGCCCAAGGCCTTTGCCAGCCAGCTATAACGGTTGTCGCCCGGCACGATAGCCAGATCGAAGCCGGCGTGTTGATACAAGACATGCAGTGTGGATGGGTCGCGCGGATCGTAAGGCAGGACGGTCACGCCGTAGGGACGCGTCTGGTAGAGCGCGACGCTTGCCTTGGGGGCAAGCATGACAATTTCAGCGCGCCGATGGCGCTCGCGCAGCTTGGCCAGCAGCGGCGTCAACATCAAGGTATCGCCCAGCAGCAGGTGGTGGGCAATCAGGATGCGTTGAGGGCCTTCGGCATTTGGCCCTCCAAACATCAACATGTTGCCGAGCGCACGGGCAATCACGCTGACACGACTGAAAAGGCGGCTGGTCATTTCCTGTTCCGCTTCAGAGCATTTCAACTAATTCGGAGTATCTTCCGAGAGCCGAGTCCACAGTCAGCAGACGTGTCGGCTCGGTGATCGCTTGTGCGACCAGGATGCGGTCGAACGGGTCGCGGTGGTGGAGCGGCAGGGAATGTACGGCTGCTGCGTGTTTTGCGCTGACACGCAATTCCGCGAAACCTGTTTTCTCGGCGGCTGTCGCTATTTCTTCAGGGAAAATAGAAAAGTCCACGCGCTCCGCCTGAGCCTTAATGGTGATTTCCCAGATACTTGCTGCACTGAACAACACCTCGTTGGTGCTGTCTTCGAGCAATATGCGCGCTTTTGCTGGCAGTTTTTCTGGCTCAACCAGCGCCCAAAGCAGAATGTGGGTGTCAAGCAGGATGCGCATCAGCGACCCTCGAACAATGCCAGAATTTCTTCCGACAAAGGGGAGTCGAAGTCGTCAGGAATCACCATTTTCCCCGCCAAAAGGCCAAGTTCGCGCCGCCCCGCCGGTTTCGCCAAGGCAACCAGGCGCGCCACCGGCTTGCCCGCCTTGGCGATAATCACTTCCTCTCCGGCCGCGACGCTTTCTACCAAGCGGGAAAGATGGGTTTTTGCTTCGTGGATATTGATGGTTAGCATGGCCGCCTCCTCGTTGAACCAAGTCTAGTCTAGTTCGATTCATGAGGGCTGGCAAGTCGATCAGCCATTTCCCGTCACGTTGCGGAAAATGACTTCCATGCGTTCCACCATGTTCTCGAAACCGAAACGCGCCAGTGCGCGTTCCCGGGCAGCCTTTCCCAGGCTTGACCGTAGCGCTTCGTCAGCCAGCAGCCTTTCGATGGAGAGCCGCAGCGCGATGGCATTTTGCGGCTCCACGACCAGCCCTGTCAGTTCATGTTCCACCGCTTCCAGAATACTGCCCACCGGCGTGGAGATAATGGGCAATCCACACAACATGGCCTGCAGGATGGCCTGGGGCACACCCTCGTTGGCGTAGGAGGGAAGCGCAAAAACATCCATGGCCTGGAGCCAGGGCAGCACGTCATGCTGGTTGCCGGGCAGGACAACCCGCTCAGTCAAACCCAGTTGCCCGATTTGCGCCAGCAAGGCAGCCTTGACTGGGCCATCGCCGACGATCAGCAATCGTGTGGAGGTATCAGGCAGTGCAGCGAAGGCTTCCACCAAATAACGATGGCCCTTCCAGCTACGCAGGGTAGCGACGATACCGATGATGGGCGCATCCAGTGGTAGTCCCAATTGCTGCCGAGCCGCCGTTTTGTCGCCCGGTACGAAATGCCGGGTATCCACGCCAGTGGGCACCGAAGTAATGGTGTCAGGGGAAAAGCGGTTTACCCCGATCAACTGTTCGCGCAGACGTTCGCCGGTGGTGACGATGTGATGACTGGCGCGCTGGTACAGCCAACGGGTGGTGGCGTTATGCGGAATCGGGGCTGAAATGTGGCGGGTGCGCACGATAGGCACCCGTTTTGCCAGCGACCGCTCTGCCAGCGCCGCAAGCCAGGCATCGGTTGAGCTGTGGGTGTTGATGACATCCACCGCGTGAGCCTTGAGCCAGCGCCGCATGGCCAGCACGCCGCGCAGATTTTTCCGCCCGATAGGCAGCGCTACGGCGGGAATGCCCCGTTTTTGAGCTTCGCTGTAGATGCGCGCTTGAGGCGGGCACAGCAGCGTCACCTGATGGCCGCGCTGTATCATCCCGGCCGCCTCGGTGAGAATGCGGATTTCCTGCCCACCCCAGCCCAGGGATGCCTCGGTGTGGACGATGTGTAATTTGGCTGAACTCATGGTTGAAGCAGGTTTTCCTGGCTGAACTGGATACGATGAAGATTGGCATAAATGCCGTCTTTTGCCAGCAATTCTCGGTGACTGCCGATCTCGGCGATCCCCCCTTTTTGCAGGACAACGATGCGATCGGCCTTTTCGATGGTCGAAAGGCGGTGCGCAATGACGATCGTGGTGCGCCCTTCCATCAATGCCTCCAGCGCTGCCTGAACGTGGCGTTCCGATTCGGTATCGAGCGCCGAGGTGGCTTCGTCGAGAATCAGGACTGGCGCATTTTTCAAAATTGCCCGCGCAATCGCCAGGCGCTGGCGCTGGCCGCCGGACAGGCGCACACCGTTTTCGCCGATTTGAGTATTCAGGCCTTCCGGCATTTCACGGATGAATTCCATGGCATGCGCAGCTTCGGCCGCCGCGACGATTTCAGCCTCGGTCGATCCGACCTGCCGTCCATAGGCGATATTGGCCGCGACGCTATCGTTGAACAGCACGACATCCTGGCTGACCAGTGCTGTATTGGAGCGTAAATCAGCAAGCCGGATGGATTGAATATCATGCCCATCGAGCAAGATTTGGCCGCTGGACGGCGAGTAAAAACGCGGAATCAGGTTGGCCAGAGTAGTCTTGCCGCTACCGGACTGGCCAACCAGGGCGATGGTTTCACCGGGACGGATAGCCAGTGAAATATCCTGCAGGGCCATGCGTTCGGAGCGGCCATAATTAAACCCAAGGTTTCGGAATTCCAGCGCACCCTGCGCGCGCGGGAGAGAAACGCTGCCGGTGTCTGTTTCTTCTTCTTCGTCGATCAGATGGAAGACACTTTCGGCTGCGGCCAGGCCGCGTTGCAGGCTTTCGCTAACGCCGGTGAGGCGTTTGAGCGGCGCCAGCAGCATCAGCATGGCGGTAATGAAGGAAACAAACCCACCCACGGTAGTTTCATTTGAAGCGGATTGCATGGTGGCGATATAGATGATGGTAGCGAGGGCGAAAGCCGCCAGCAATTGCACCAGCGGCACCGTGGCCGATGCGGCGATGGCCTGCTTGACGTTGAAGCGGCGCACCTGGTTGGCCGCATCGCTGAAACGCCGCGCTTCATATTCCTGGCCGCCAAAAATCTTGACCACCTTGTGGCACTCGATGGTTTCTTCCAGCACATGGGTAATGTGCCCCATGGCCTGTTGCGCGCCCCGGCTCATGCTGCGCAGCCGCCCGCTGAAGCTGCGGATAACGAAGGCAATGACGGGTACGATGACCAGCGCGACCAGAGTAAGCTGCCAGTTCAGGTAAAACAGCCAGCTGAGCAAGCCGACAATCGTGAGCGAGTCGCGCACCAGGATGGTGATCACGTTGGTTGCAGCACCGGTTACCTGACTGACGTCAAACGTCACCTTGGACATCAAGGCGCCGGAGGAATTGTCATCGTAAAAATGGGTGGGCAGCGCCACCAGTTTGCCAAACATCTTGCAGCGCAGATCCATGACCACCTTGTTGGCAACCCAACTGATCGCGTAGGAACTACTGAAAGTGGCAATCCCCCGCAATAAAAACAAACCGATGATCAGCAAGGGGATGAGGCGGATCATGTCCGGGTCTTTCTTGACGAAACTGCCGTCAAGCAAGGGTTTCAACAGCGCGGGGAAGGCCGGTTCAGTGGCGGCCACCAGCGCCATGCTGATGATGGATACCATGAAAATGCGCCAGTAAGGCAGGACAAAGCGCAACAGGCGCTGGTAAAGCTGTTTGCCGTCGAGTTCCGGAGGAGGGGTCACTGTGTTGATGAGGCAGTTTTGGAAAGGAGGCCATTATACAGTGACAGCAGCGCCAAACTCATTCTTTCCAGGCTGAATGGCACGGCGGTGGCGCGTGCATTCAGCGCAGCCTGTTGGCGGAGTGGCACAAAAAGCAGCTTTTCCATCGCCTCGGTCAACTGTGGCAGGTCGAGGGGGTCACAGACAAAACCGTTCTCCCCGTCCCGAATGAGCTCTGCCGCACCACTTCTGGTGCTGGTGATGACAGGCAAACCACAGGCAAGCGCCTCCAGCAACACATTGCCAAAGGGTTCATACAGCGTGGGAAAGACAAAAGCATCGGCTGCACCGTAGAACGGTTTGACATCATTCTGGCCACCCGTGAAATGAACACGTTCAGCCATGCCTAACATTGCCGCCTGGCGAATGAAGGATTTCATCTGCTTGTCCTTGCCGACGACCAGCAGATGCGCCTCTTCAGGCAACTTTGCCATCGCGCTCAGCGTAGCCTTCAGCCCCTTGCGCTCAAAACCCGAACCGACGAACAGAAACAGGGGCGCATCCAGCGGAATGCCGAACGCGGCACGGGTTGCCTGCCGATGTTGTTGGGCAAGCGCGGGATGGAACACAGCGGAATCGACCCCGTTATAGATAACGTGGAGCTTGTCCTCAGGCACGTCATAGTGACGACGAATATCATCCATCACCATCTGGGAGATGCAGATCACCGCCTTCAGCCGTGGATTGGAAAACAGCTTCCCTTCCGCCCTCAGAACATAGCGGTGGTAGGGATTAAGCGCGAGTCGGAGTTTACCCAGCGGGCCGAGCACACGTTTGCGCTGAACCAGCCACTCCCGATGCACCCCATCCCCGGCGCGGAATACATCGCAGCAGGCAATGCGCTCGTGCGATTGCACCAGATCGAAAGCCTGTTTTTTCAGGGCTTCGCAAACGCAACGCGCAAAACTCCAGTCACGCCACAGGCTGCCGAGGTAAAAAGGATTACAAATCAGGGAATCGCCCTCGCTACCTTTTTCCCACTGCCTCGTCACTACAGTGAGAGAAGCCCCCTCGGCACGAAGCGCCTGCACGGCGTTGGAGACGAAACGCTCGGCTCCGCCAAAAGGGGTATAGCGCTGGCGGATCAGTGCGATTTTCATGTAGGGGGAAGGTGGCCCGGGGGAAATCCCGAGCCTAAAACTTAGCTGACTTGCTGAATTCCTGAAACGAACCAGCTTGCATTCGCCTGGCTGGCAGATTTCTGGATGTGCCAGATTTCGTCGAAAGATTCAGCGCTGGCGCCGGCTTCCTCGCGGATCAGACCGCTGAAACGCACACTGGCGATAACCAGATCATTTTCGGTAGCCACATCCGCCATGGCCGCATTGAGCGTCACGACTTCAGTATGCTGCGGCTTACCGCCTCGCTCCTGAATTTGCAGACCGATTTCGGCAAACATCTCCGGGGTAGTGAATTCGCGGATATCGTTTACGTCACCCTTGTCGTTCGCATCCTGCAAGCGCAGAAAATTGGCCTTGGCCTGCCGCAGGAAAGGCTCGTCTTCAAACCAGGCAGGGCGAGTGCTTGTGCTCATGGCAGCCACACTTGCGCTCCCCGCACCTCCAGGCAGTGGCGATGCAGACTGATAAGCCGAGAAAGGCACATTACCCGCTGCTGCCGGCATGGGTTGAGCGGGGCTACGGTTGCGCATGGCGCGGAAGATGAAAAATATGGCGGCGCCGATACCGAGCATCATCAAAATATCCATCATCTTGATGCCATCAAAGCCCCCGCCCATGAGTAACGAAGCCAGCAGACCGCCAGCGGCCAAGCCAGCCAAAGGGCCAAGCCATTTGTTGCCGCCTGCCGGAGCCGGTGCTGTCGGCGCAGCGGCTGGCGCTTTGGGCGCTGACTGGGAAACGCTTTCACGTTGCTTGCCAAAACTCTTTCCGCCGCCCATGCGCTTCGCGCTTGCCTCTCCAACGACCAGACCAAGACTGAAAATCGTTACCAGAAACAAAGTGAAAATCTTTTTCATAATATCCTCTATTGGATGAGACACAGAACGACATTCTAGCTGGAAACGGAGGGAAAGAAAAAACCCGCCCACGATTCACAGCGTTTTTACAAAAACCTTTGAACGCCGCTTGTAATTGTACAGGCCCTGCTTGGCCTGAGGCAGGGCTTCTATTCCTGCTTCGACAAACCCCCGCTCGACAAACCAGTGCGCCGTGCGCGTGGTGAGCACGAATAGCTGCCGGAACCCTTTTTTAAGGGCTTGTGTCTGCATGTATTCGAGCAGCGCTTCACCGCGCCCTGAGCCACGATATTCACGCTGTATCGCCACACAGGCAAGCTCTGCGGCCCGCTCTTCAGGGAAGGGGTAGAGGGCGGCGCAACCAATGATGATTCCATCATATTCCAGCACAAAAAACCGGTCGATCTCCATTTCCAGCAATTCGCGAGAGCGCCTGACCAGCGTGCCTTCGACTTCCAGCGGTTCGATCAGCGCCAGTAGTCCGCCTACGTCATCGATGGAGGCGGGACGCAGATTCTCCAGCATGGCCTCGCACAACATGGAGCCGATGCCTTCATGGGTAAACAGTTCCTGCAACAGGGCGCCATCAACGTGGCGACTGAGCAGGTGAACCCTGGAAACGCCGTTCCGGCTGGCGCGAATGGCGCAAGGCAGGTAATAACGGATATCCTCCGCCCAATTGTCCTTGCTGCGCAGCCCGGCCTCGCGGCTCAGCACTGCCTCGGCTTCCCGCACGGTCAGGCTTCCCATCAGCTCGCCCTGCTCGTTCTTGACGCCCTCGGCGTTCATCAGAAAAATCAGTTTGTCTGCGTCCAGATCAATGGCGGCACGCGTCGCGACATCTTCCAGAGAGAGGTTGAAAATTTCTCCTGTCGGGGAATAACCCAAGGGTGAAAGCAGCACCATGTCGCCCTGATCCAGGCGGCGATAGATTCCGGTTACATCGATTTTCCGAACTTCGCCGGTGTGCTGCAAATCAACGCCATCCCGCACGCCCATGGGCTTGGCGGTGACAAAATTGCCGCTGGCGACACGGATGTCCGCGCCGGCCATCGGTGAATTGGCCAGGCCCATGGAGAGCATGGCTTCGATTTCCACCCGCACCGTGCCGGCGGCTTCCTTGACGCACTTCAGTGCATCGTCGTCAGTGACGCGCAACCCATTGACGTACTGAATGGAAGCGCCGCGCTCAGTCAACTCCTCCTCGATTTGAGGCCGGGCGCCGTGTACCAGCACCAGACGGACACCCAGACTGTTGAGGAGAGTCAAGTCGTGAGCAAGGGTGACGAACTGGTTTTCGCTGATGACTTCGCCGCCAAACGCGATAACGAATGTTTTGCCGCGAACTTTGTGAATGTAGGGTGTGGCAGTACGAAACCACTGAACGAAAACGTCCGGAAACGTCTCTGGCTTCAATAGACCCGTACTGATTTTTGGGGATTTGCCGGGCATCGGGCAAGCCTTTGGAGTGAAATGGTTAAGAGGTGGATTTTTCAGTACTTTGCAGTCTGGCGCAAGCGTCGGATGAGTGAGGGGTAAGCGGTGATGGGTGATGAGGGAAACCGTCGGGCTTCGCCCGACACAATGCCACCCATTACCCATCACCGCTTACATTACCCAAAACTAAAAATCCCCCCATAGCGCCTGCATTGCCGCCAGTGCCGCCAGTGCGGCAGTTTCAGTGCGTAGTACGCGCGATCCCAGCCTGGTTGGAACAAATCCACAGCCCAAGGCCATCTCGATTTCGTTCGGGCTCAAACCGCCCTCTGGCCCGATCAGCAGCGTGACGACGTCCTGCGGTTTGTCCAGTCCAGATAGCGATAACTCGGCTGCGGGGGAAAGCAGCAGGCGTAAGCCGGGTGGCGCGTTTCCCAGCCAGTTCGGAATACTCGAAATCGGCGCTACACCGGGGACTCGATTGCGCCCTGACTGCTCGCAGGCCGAAATCACAATGTTCTGCCAATGCTGAACCCGCTTCTCGGCACGCTCTCCGCTCAGTTTGACGATACTGCGCTCGCTGCTGACAGGCTGTATATGGCTCACCCCCAGTTCAACCGCTTTCTGCAAGGTAAAATCCATCCGTTCCCCGCTCGAAATGGCCTGAACCAGCCGAACTTCAATCGGCGATTCGCATTCACGCGAATTGAAAACCAGCGTTTTTGCACTCACCCGGTTTTTATCCACGTAGGTAATCACCGCTTCATATTCGCCACCATCACCGTTGAACAGCACAATTCCGGCGCCCGGCTCGCAGCGCAGGACTTTGGCGGCATGGTGAGCGGCATCGGGCGGAAGATCCAGCGCCTGCCCGGGACTCAGGCGCTGTGGGCAGTAGAAACGGGAAATTGGCACGGATGAACCTCTGCGTGGGGAACAGGCTAAGGGAACAGAATAAACTCGTGCTATATTAGCAAAAAAACCTTTTGGAGCGCTTTAATGGTAAGCCTGCAAACCCCAGTCTGTGATTTTGACTGGTCAGCGCCTGATTTCGACTTGCCCGGCGTGGATGGCAAGCGCTACGACCTTGCCGCCGCTCGCGGCCCCAATGGCTTGCTGGTGATGTTTATCTGCAACCATTGTCCTTATGTCAAGGCGGTGCGCGACCGCCTCGTGCGCGACTGTGCCGAGCTGAAATTGTATGGCATCGGCTGCGTGGCAATCATGTCCAATGACACGGCTGAATACGATGAGGACTCTTTCGAGAACATGAAGAAAGTTGCCGCCGAATTTGCCTACCCTTTCCCTTATTTGCTGGATGAAACCCAACAGGTCGCCAAGACATATGGCGCAGTATGTACCCCGGATTTTTTTGGGTTTAACGCAGAAATGGGGCTGCAATACCGGGGTCGGCTTGACGCCTCCCGCAAGGAAGCCGCCCCCCACAATGTGCGGCGAGATCTGTATGAAGCCATGCTGCAAGTGGCAAAAACAGGCCAGGGGCCAACGGATCAAATTCCGAGCATGGGATGCTCGATTAAATGGAAGGGTGAATAGTTGTCAGCAATCAGCTTTCAGTAGTCAGCCAATTGTGCGCGACAAAGCCGCGCGGTTTTGCTGAAAACTGACTGCTGACAGCTCAAAAAAATGCTCAATCAAGTCCTCGAAGCCGTCAAAGCCGTCGCCCACCGCGAAATCATGCCGCGCTATCTGAAAGTGGCGCGCCAGCGAAAAAGCGATGGCAGCATGTTCACTGAGGCCGATCTCGCCTCCCAGAATGCGCTCACTGAGGCGCTTGGTTCAATTGCCGATTTTCCTGTTTTGGGCGAAGAGATGCCCTTCGAGCAACAGCAGGCCTTGTGGCAGGCAGGCAATGATGGCTTATGGTGTATTGACCCCATCGATGGCACATCAAATTTTGCCAACGGCATCCCCTATTTTGCCGTGTCAGTGGCGTTTCTACAGGCGGGGCGGAGCATTCTTGGGGTCATTTACGACCCTATTGCAGATGAAATTTTTTATGCCGAAGCAGGCAAAGGCGCCTATCTCAATGGCACGCCCTTGCCAATAAAGGAATATATCCCGGACATGTGCCACACCATGGCCGCCGTGGATTTCAAGCGCATTTCCCGTGAGCTGTCCCGGAAACTGGCTAGTGCGCCGCCATACAGCTCCCAGCGCAACTTTGGCGCCAGCACGCTGGACTGGTGCTATACCGCAGCAGGGCGCTTCGATGTTTACCTGCATGGCGGGCAAAAACTGTGGGACTACGCCGCAGGTTCCCTGATTTTGCAGGAATCCGGCGGTATCCTGGGAACGCTGACGCAAGAAGATTTCTGGTCCGACGACATCTGGCAACGCTCTGTCGTCGCTGCGCGCAACGACGACTTGTACCGAATCTGGCGTACCTGGATTCTGGATGCGAATAAGTGAGCCCGCTATTCGCATAAAATAATTTTAAGCCCTTTCTTGGGGTACTCACTATGATTGCCTGACATCCAATATCCATAGTAACCATCTGTTTTTTAGGAATTTCATGGTTTTGGTTAGGTTAATCGCCGTACTTGCCCAAAAATTGCGCGTGAGTAATAATCGAAACCTTTCTCGATTTTTGGCAAAAAAACCATTCGAGCATAATGGTCTAAAGAATGGTTTGGGCTGGGCAACAAGAATTTATACACTTGAGGATTCAAAATTATGGCAACTCGTAAAGACCTCGCCAACGCGATCCGCGCACTCTCCATGGACGCTGTGCAGGCAGCCAACTCCGGCCACCCCGGCGCGCCCATGGGCATGGCTGAAATTGCTGAAGTAGTATGGAACCACCATCTGCGCCACAATCCGGCCAACCCGAAATGGTTTGACCGCGACCGTTTCGTGCAGTCCAACGGCCACGGCTCGATGCTGATCTACTCCTTGCTGCACTTGACCGGCTACGACCTGCCAATGGATGAGATCAAGAAATTCCGCAAACTGCACTCCAAAACACCGGGTCACCCGGAATATGGCTACACCGTTGGCGTGGAAACCACCACCGGCCCGCTCGGCCAGGGCATCACCAACGCCGTAGGCATGGCGATGGCAGAAAAACTGCTGGCTGCCGAGTTCAACAAGCCCGGCCACGAAATCGTCAATCACCACACTTATACATTCCTCGGTGATGGCTGCATGATGGAAGGCATTTCGCATGAAGCCTGTGCGCTGGCCGGAACCTGGGGTCTGGGCAAGCTGATTGCTTTCTGGGACGACAACGGAATTTCCATCGATGGCCATATCGAAGGCTGGTATACCGACGACACGCCCAAGCGTTTTGAATCCTATGGCTGGCATGTCATTCCCAATGTGGATGGCCATGATGCAGTGGCAATCAACGCCGCTGTAGAGGCTGCCAAGGCAGTGACCGACAAACCCTCCATGATTTGCTGCAAAACCATAATCGGCAAAGGCTCTCCCAACAAGGAAGGCACTCACGACGTGCATGGCGCCGCGCTGGGCGATGCTGAAATTGCCGCCACCCGCGCCAATATCGGCTGGAACCACGGCCCGTTTGAAATTCCGCAAGATGTGTACGAAGGCTGGGATGGTCGCACCCGAGGCCAGGGGCTGGAAACCTTGTGGAACAACAAGTTTGCTGAATATGCCGCCGTTTTCCCCAAGGAAGCCGCAGAATTCAAGCGCCGCATGGTGGGCGACCTGTCCGCAGACTGGAAAAAACATTCTGCCGACTTCATTGCCAAGACCAACGAAAAAGCTGAAACCATCGCCACCCGCAAGGCTTCGCAGAACTGCATCAATGGTCTGGCCGGCGCGGTACCGGAATTCCTCGGCGGTTCGGCCGACCTGACCGGTTCCAATCTGACCAACTGGACAGGCTGCCACCACGTCAAGGGCAAGAGCACCGGCAACTACATCAGCTACGGCGTGCGCGAGTTCGGCATGTCCCACATCATGAACGGCATGGCGCTACACGGCGGCCTGATGCCTTTCGGCGGCACTTTCCTGATGTTCTCGGAATATGCCCGCAACGCCTTGCGCATGTCGGCTCTGATGAAACAGCGCGTGATCTATGTCTTCACCCACGACTCCATCGGCCTGGGCGAAGACGGCCCGACTCACCAGCCTGTCGAGCAGACCGCAACCCTGCGCATGATTCCCAACATGGATGTATGGCGTCCGTGCGATACAGTTGAATCCGCTGTGTCCTGGGTATCTGCCGTCGAGAAAAAGACTGGCCCTTCCTGCCTGATTTTCAGCCGCCAGAACCTCAACTTCCAGAAGCGCGACGATGCGCAGATCGCCAATATCAGTAAGGGTGGCTATGTGCTGGCCGATGCAGCCAACCCAAAAATGATCCTGATCGCCACCGGTTCCGAAGTGCAACTGGCGCTGGATGCCAAAAAAGTGCTGGATGAGCAAGGCGTGGCGACACGCGTGGTTTCCATGCCATCTACCAACGTATTCGATCGCCAGGATCAGGCTTACAAGGACAGCGTGTTATTAAAAGGCGTCAAGCGCGTTGCCGTTGAAGCGGGCATCATGGACGGTTGGTACAAGTATGTGGGCGACGGCGCAACGGTCGGCATGACCACTTTCGGCGAATCCGCACCGGCTCCCGAGTTGTTCAAACACTTCGGCTTTACGGTCGAGAACGTGGTCAATACGGCCAAGGGCATTATTTAACCACGGGGAGCACGGGGCACACGGGGTGAACTTCCCCCCGTGCTCCCCGTGTGCCCCGTGGTTCATGAATTTATTTCAAACCCCCCAAAGGAAAAACAATGACTATCAAAGTTGGTATCAATGGTTTTGGCCGTATCGGCCGCATGGTGTTCCGTGCTGTAGCGAAAGACTTCAAAGACATCGAAATCGTCGCTATCAATGACCTGCTCGAGCCTGACTACCTGGCTTACATGTTGAAATACGACTCCGTGCATGGCCGTTTCAATGGCGAAGTATCCGTTGACGGCGGCGCAATGGTTGTGGATGGCAAGAAAATCCGCCTGACCGCCGAGCGCGATCCTGCCAACCTGAAGTGGAACGAAGTGGGCGCTGACATCGTGATCGACTGTACCGGCTTCTTCCTGACCAAGGAATCCTGCCAGGCGCACATCACAGCCGGTGCCAAGAAAGTGGTTCAGTCCGCTCCCGCCAAGGATGACACCCCGATGTTCGTGTTCGGCGTGAACCATGCCAAATACGCTGGCGAAGCCATCGTTTCCGCAGCTTCCTGCACCACCAACTGTCTGGCGCCTGTTGCCAAGGTACTGAACGACAACTGGGGTATCAAGCGCGGCCTGATGACGACTGTTCACGCAGCCACAGCGACCCAGAAAACCGTTGACGGTCCATCCATGAAGGATTGGCGCGGTGGTCGCGGTATTCTGGAAAACATCATTCCGTCCTCTACCGGCGCAGCCAAGGCCGTGGGCGTGGTGTTGCCGGAACTGAAAGGCCTGCTGACCGGCATGGCTTTCCGCGTGCCGACTTCTGACGTGTCCGTGGTCGATCTGACCGTGGAACTGAAGAAAGAAGCTTCCTACGACGACATCTGCAAGGCCATGAAAGCGGCTTC
Source organism: Sulfuricellaceae bacterium (assembly GCA_030690895.1). GTDB lineage: Bacteria > Pseudomonadota > Gammaproteobacteria > Burkholderiales > Sulfuricellaceae > Sulfurimicrobium. The sequence continues at coordinate 12,845 of JAUYFQ010000007.1, read as the reverse complement.
TGAAGGTGCGATGAAGGGCGTGTTGGGTTACACCACCGAGAAAGTGGTTTCCACCGACTTCGTTGGCAACAGCGCCCCTTCCACCTTCGACGCTGAAGCCGGTATCGCGCTGGATTCCACCTTCGTCAAGGTCGTGGCCTGGTACGACAACGAGTATGGCTACACCTGCAACATGATGCGTCTGGTGCAGCACGTAGCGAAGTAAGTTAGCAATCAGCCGTCAGCTGTCAGCAAAAAGCTGATCGCTGATGGCTGAAAGCTGTTCGCTCAACAACGTGAGCTGTAAGGCATAGGCCCACCTATCCCTTACACCTTAATCTACAGGAGCAAAACCATGTCCGTAATTCGCATGACCGACCTTGATCTCAAGGGCAAGCGTGTTTTTATCCGTGCTGACCTCAATGTCCCCGTCAAGGATGGCAAAGTTACTTCCGATGCCCGCATCACTGCCTCCATGCCGACCATCGAACACGCCATGAAAGCCGGCGCCAAGGTCATGGTAACCTCCCATCTGGGGCGCCCAACTGAAGGCGAGTTCTCGCCAGAAAATTCTCTCCAGCCTGTGGCTGACGTGATGTCTGCCAAGCTGGGCAAGACGGTGCGCGTGATTCGTGATTGGGTGGACGGCGGTTTCGAGGTTGCCGAAGGCGAAGTCGTGCTGCTGGAAAACTGCCGCATCAACAAGGGCGAGAAGAAAAACTCCGAAGAGACCGCCAGGAAATACGCCGCACTGTGCGACGTGTTCGTGATGGACGCTTTCGGCACTGCGCACCGCGCTGAAGCCTCAACCTACGGCGTGGCTCAGTTTGCCCCCGTCGCCTGCGCCGGTATTCTGCTGACAGAAGAACTGGATGCCTTGACCAAAGCCCTGCTCAGCCCGGCTCGCCCGATGGTCGCCATCGTTGGCGGCTCCAAGGTTTCCACCAAGCTGACTGTGCTGGAATCCCTATCCGAGAAAGTGGATCAGATGGTCGTCGGCGGCGGTATCGCCAACACCTTCCTGGCTGCGACCGGTAAAAATGTGGGCAAATCGCTGTGCGAAATGGATCTGCTGCCTACCGCTCAGGCGTTGATGACAAAGATGACCGCTCGCGGCGCGACCATCCCGGTTGCCGTGGACGTGGTGGTCGGCAAGGAAGCCCCATTTGTTGCAGGTAACGAAAATACCCCGGCCATTTTGAAGGACGCGGGCACTGTGGCTGACGATGAAATGATTTTCGACATTGGCCCCAAGTCTGCTCAGGAACTCGTGGACATCATCATGAAGGCCGGCACCGTGGTCTGGAACGGCCCGGTTGGTGTGTTCGAGTTCGACCAGTTCGGCGCAGGCACGAAAGCGATTGCCATGGCGATTGCCGAGACCAAGGCCTTCACCCTGGCTGGCGGCGGTGACACCATCGCGGCGATCCAAAAGTACGATATTTACGACAAAATTTCCTACATATCCACTGCTGGCGGTGCTTTCCTGGAATTCCTCGAAGGCAAGAAATTGCCCGCTGTCGATATTCTCGAACAGCGCGCAGCCAAATAAGCCTGTAGGAGCGGCTTTCGCCGCGAAAAAATTATCGCGGCTGTCGCCGCTCCTACACAGGAATAACATGTTACGTAGAACAAAAATTGTAGCCACCCTCGGGCCGTCATCGAACGACCCCAAAGTACTGGACAGCCTGATCGAAGCGGGCGTCGATGTCGTGCGCCTGAATTTTTCCCATGGCAAACCGGAAGACCATATCCAGCGCGCAGAAATGGTGCGTTCTCTGGCGCGAGCCAGAGGTCGAGCGGTCGGCGTACTGGTCGACCTGCAAGGGCCTAAAATCCGAATCGGAAAATTTGAAAATGCCAAAATCACGCTCAAGAATGGTGATAACTTCATTCTGGACGCTGATTGCGAACTGGGAAACCAGGAGCGGGTTGGTCTGGATTACAAGGATCTTCCCCGGGATGTCAAACGCGGATCGATCCTGCTGCTGGATGATGGCCGCATCGTGATGTGGGTCGAAGATGTTCGTGGCAACGAAATTATCTGTCAGGTTCGCCAGGGGGGCGTGCTCTCCAATAACAAAGGGATCAACCGCCAGGGTGGCGGTCTTTCTGCCGCTGCCTTGACCGACAAGGACAAGGAAGACATCAAGACTGCGGTTGAACTCAAGGCCGACTACATTGCCGTGTCATTCCCTCGTAATGCAGCAGACATGCTGCTGGCGCGCGAGTTGATGGTGGCTGCTGGCGGGCACAGTCAACTGGTTGCTAAAATCGAACGCGCCGAGGCAATCCCGGCACTGGAAGAAATTCTGGATGCGTCTGATGCCATCATGGTGGCACGCGGTGACCTTGGTGTTGAGGTCGGCGATGCCGCTGTTCCTGCGCTGCAGAAAAAAATGATCCGCATGGCGCGCGAACGCAACAAGCTGGCGATTACCGCGACCCAGATGATGGAGTCGATGATTAACAGCCCGATCCCGACCAGGGCGGAAGTTTCCGACGTGGCCAATGCCGTGATAGACGGAACCGACGCAGTCATGCTTTCGGCTGAAACGGCTGCCGGGCAATACCCGATCGAAGCCGTGCAGGCAATGGATCGGGTTTGCGTCGAAGCGGAAAAAGAAATCGAAATCAGCCCGACCAGCATGCGCACCAACCGGGCAATGGGGTCGATAGACGAATCCATCGCCATGGCGGCGATTTATACCGCCAACCACCTCAAGGTCAAGGCCATTGCCGCATTGACGCAATCCGGCTCCACCACCTTGTGGATGTCGCGGATTGCCACCGACGTGCCCATATATGCGTTGACGCCACAGGTGGAAACACGCAGAAAAGTAACGCTGTTCCGGGGCGTCTACCCGATCAATTTCAAGATGTTTACCCACGATCCGGAATTGTTGCTGCGTGAAGCAGAAGATGAATTGCGCCGTCGCGGTGCGGTGCGCGATGGCGATACCATCCTGCTGACCATCGGTGAACCCATCGGCAAGTCCGGCGGAACCAATACCATGAAGATTGTTAAAGTGGGCGAACACAGAAAAGCATAAATTCGGGTAATGGGTAAGCGGTAATGAGTCATGGGTAAAACCGCATCACCGCTAACCCATTACTCATCACTCATTACCGCTTACTCATCACCAAATCAGTAAACCAAGGAGATAAAAAATGGCACTAGTATCAATGCGTCAATTGCTGGATCACGCGGCAGAAAACGGCTACGGCTTGCCAGCGTTCAACGTCAACAACCTGGAACAGGTTCAGGCCATCATGCAAGCCGCTGACGAATGCGGCAGCCCGGTGATCATGCAAGGTTCCGCCGGTGCGCGTAAATACGCTGGCGAAGCTTTCCTGCGTCATCTGATTGACGCCGCCATCGAAGCTTACCCGCACATCCCGGTCGTCATGCATCAGGATCATGGCGCTTCCCCTGCTGTATGTATCAACGCCATTCGTTCCGGCTTCTCCAGCGTGATGATGGACGGTTCCCTGCATGAAGATGGCAAGACTCCTTCCAGCTTCGATTACAACGTCGAAGTGACGCGCAAAGTGGTGGAAATGTCCCATGCTGTCGGCGTTTCCGTTGAAGGTGAGTTGGGTTGCCTGGGTTCACTGGAATCCGGCCATGGCGAAAAGGAAGATGGTCACGGTGCAGAAGGTGTATTGACCCACGACCAGTTGTTGACTGACCCGACCGAGGCCTATGAATTCGTCAAGGCCACCGGCGTGGACGCGCTGGCCATTGCCATTGGCACTTCGCATGGCGCTTACAAATTCACCCGTCCGCCCACAGGTGATGTGCTGGCTATTTCCCGCGTCAAGGAAATCCACGCCAAGATTCCGAATACTCACCTGGTCATGCATGGCTCTTCCTCCGTTCCACAGGAATGGCTCAAGATCATCAACGACTTCGGCGGAACCATGCCGCAGACTTATGGCGTGCCAGTTGAAGAAATCGTTGAAGGCATCAAGCACGGTGTGCGCAAGGTCAACATCGACACCGATTTGCGCATGGCATCCACCGGCGCAATTCGTAAGTACCTGGCAGAAAACAGCAAGGATTTCGATCCACGCAAGTTCTACGCTGCCGCAACCAAAGCCATGGCTGGTATCTGCAAGGCGCGTTTTGAAGCCTTCGGCTCAGCCGGTCAAGCCAGCAAGATCAAGCCGATCATGTTGGACAAGGTTGCCAGCATGTACGCCAAAGGCGAGTTGAAGTCTGTGAGCTGATTCTAGTTCTGGCAAGCAGGCAAAAAGGGCGACACTGTGTCGCCTTTTTTGTCGCCAAAAGACATTGCCTGCTTTTTAAGCAATACGAAACGGTATAAAATCGTCGGCTTCAGAAAAGTACCAGTACAGCATGAAAATTGGCACCCACACGCTCAAGAATAATCTCATCGTCGCACCTATGGCAGGCGTGACAGACAGGCCTTTCCGCCAGTTATGCAAACGCATGGGCGCGGGCATGGCGGTATCCGAGATGGTGACCAGCAATTCCCTGCTGTATGGCAGTGCAAAAACCTTGCGCCGTGCCAACCATGAAGGGGAAGTCGAACCCATTTCCGTGCAGATTGCCGGCGCCGACCCGGTCATGCTGGCCGAGGCAGCGAAATATAACGCCGGTCAGGGCGCGCAAATCATCGATATCAACATGGGCTGCCCAGCCAAAAAGATCTGCAATGTCATGGCAGGCTCTGCCTTGCTTCAGGATGAAGCGCTGGTTGCCCGCATCCTCGACGCAGTGGTTAAGGCTGTCGACGTACCCATTACGCTCAAGATTCGCACAGGCTGGAACCAGGATAACCGCAACGCGCTCAACATTGCCCGCATTGCCGAGTCATCCGGCATCCAGGCGCTGGCGATTCATGGCCGCACCCGCGCCTGCGGCTACAGCGGCGACGCGGAGTATGAAACCATCGCTGCCGTCAAGGCCAGCATCGCCATTCCAGTCATCGCCAATGGCGACATCACAACGCCGGAAAAAGCCCGGCATGTGCTGGCTTGTACCGGGGCGGATGCCATCATGATCGGTCGTGCCGCCATGGGCAGGCCCTGGATATTCAGGGAGATTGAGCATTACTTGCAAACTGGAACCCACCTGCCTGCGCCAAGGGTGGATGAGATCCACCGCGTCATGATGACTCACCTTCAGGACCTTTATCAGTTCTACGGCGAATACACCGGTTTGCGCATGGCGCGCAAGCACATCTCCTGGTACACCAAGGGTCTGGTGGGTTCATCGCAATTTCGTCACATGATGAATCAGTTGCAGACCGTGGAAACTCAGCTTGCCTCCGTCGACGACTTCTTCTCTGCGCTAGGCGCGTACTCGGAACATCTTACCTATCAATTGGCTACCGCCGATGTGGGAGGGGCTTTAGCCCCGATTTTTGCGGGTAAACTCGCTCCTACAGTTATATCTGTTTAGCAGGATTTATAAAAACATGATCAAGGAAAATGAAATAACGGCCTGCGTCCGCAAGGCGATGGATCAGTATTTTACTGATCTGGACGGGGAGAAACCCGGCGCCATTTACGACATGGTTCTGGGTTGCGTGGAAAAACCGCTGCTAGAGGTGGTACTTCACCATGCCCAGGGCAATCAGACCAAGGCAGCCGATCTCCTCGGGATCAACCGCAATACTTTACGCAAAAAAATGCAAACTCACGGGATTCAGTAAACCATGTCCATCATCAAGCGTGCGCTCATCAGCGTTTCAGACAAATCCGGCGCGGTAGAATTTGCACAGGCACTCAAGCAGTTCAATGTGGAGATCCTTTCTACCGGCGGTACAGCCAAATTGCTCAAGGACGCCGGAATTGACGTCATCGAGGTCGGCGACTATACCGGCTTCCCTGAAATGCTGGATGGGCGGGTCAAGACCCTGCATCCCAAGGTGCACGGGGGTATTCTTGGCCGCCGTGACCTGCCTGAGCATGTCTCCGCCATGGCGGCGGCGGGCATTCCGCCCATCGACCTGGTGGCCGTCAATCTTTACCCCTTTGCGGCAACCATCGCCAAAAAGGACTGCCAGCTTGACGATGCCATCGAAAATATCGACATCGGCGGGCCAACCATGGTCAGAGCTGCCGCCAAGAATTATGCCCACGTCGCCGTGGTGACAGACCCTGCCGATTACCAGGCGATTATCCGCGAGATGAACGCCACCCAGGGCGGGGTCGGGATGGAACTACGCTTTGATCTGGCCAAAAAAGCGTTTTCCCACACCGCCGAATACGATGGCATGATCAGCAACTATCTGACTTCTACTGACCATCAGGGACAGCGCCAAACATTCCCGCAGCGCTTCAACCTTCAGTTCAGCAAGGCCCAGGACTGTCGTTACGGGGAAAACCCCCACCAGTTGGGTGCATTTTATGTCGCCAGTGGCGAGAAAGACGCCTCCATCGCCACCGCCCGGCAATTGCAGGGCAAGGAACTGTCCTACAACAATATTGCGGATGCCGATGCGGCGCTGGAATGCATCAAGCAGTTCAGCGAAACGCCCGCCTGCGTCATCGTCAAGCATGCCAATCCCTGTGGCGTTGCCTATGGCGCCAACTTGCTGGAAGCCTATAACCGGGCTTACCAGACCGACCCCGAATCCGCTTTTGGCGGCATCATCGCCTTCAACGGCGAACTGGACGCAGAAACTGCGCAGGTCATCGTCGAGCGTCAATTCGTGGAAGTCATCATTGCACCCAGCGTTTCCCCAGCAGCGATTGAAGTCATCGCCGCCAAAAAGAATGTTCGCCTGCTCGAATGCGGCGCATGGCCGCAGGAAGCCATTCCCCGACTCGACTTCAAGCGCGTCACGGGCGGATTGCTGGTACAGAATGCAGACCTCTCCCTCCATGAAAAACTGATCACCGTCACGGCACGCACACCGTCCGAACAGGAAATGTCCGACCTGCTATTCGCCTGGCGAGTGGCCAAGTACGTCAAATCCAACGCCATCGTCTATGCCAGGGATCACATGACGATCGGGGTTGGCGCCGGGCAGATGAGCCGGATCAACTCGGCGCGGATTGCCGCCATCAAGGCAGAGCATGCCGGCCTGATCGTGCGCGGTTCGGTCATGGCATCCGATGCCTTCTTCCCCTTCCGCGACGGTATCGACGCAGCGGCCGAGGCAGGCGTTGTCGCTATCATCCAGCCCGGCGGCTCGATGCGCGACGAGGAAGTCATCGCCGCCGCAAACGAACACGGCATGGCGATGGTATTTACTGGCATGCGGCATTTCCGGCATTAAAAATTCAGCTATCAGCTGTCAGCAATCAGTCGTCAGCCGTTAGCTGAAAGCTGAGAGCTGAGGGCTGAGAGCTGCCAACTGAGAGCTAATAATGAAAATTCTGGTTATCGGCGGCGGTGGTCGCGAACATGCTCTTGCCTGGAAACTCTCCCGGTCACCCCGAGTATTCAAAACCTATGTCGCACCGGGCAATGCCGGTACAGAACTGGACCCCGATCTGACCAATGTACCCATCGACTCCATTCCGGGCCTGGTCGCATTTGCCCAGAACGAGAACATCGCGCTGACCGTGGTCGGCCCGGAAAATCCGCTGGCCAACGGCATCGTCGATGCATTCCGGAACGCAGGGCTCAAAATTTTCGGCCCCAGCAAACAGGCCGCCCAGCTTGAAAGCTCCAAGGACTTTGCCAAGGCCTTCATGGCGCGGCACGGCATTCCCACCGCCGCCTACGCGACATTTACCGATGCCGCCGCTGCACATGCCTATATCGACCTGCAGGGTGCGCCCATCGTCGTCAAGGCCGATGGACTGGCGGCTGGAAAAGGGGTGGTCGTCGCTACTTCGGCAACCGAAGCCCATGCCGCTGTCGACATGATGCTGGCAGGCAACAAGCTGGGTTCTGCCGGTTCGCGCGTGGTCATCGAGGAGTTTCTCAGCGGCGAAGAAGCCAGCTTCATCGTCATGGTCGATGGCGAGCATGTCCTGGCGCTGGCTACCAGCCAGGACCACAAAAGACTGCTGGACGGCGATCAAGGCCCCAACACCGGCGGCATGGGCGCCTATTCACCGGCCCCCATCGTTACACCTGAAATTCATGCACGGGTCATGCGGGAAATCATCTTGCCTACGGTGCAGGGCATGGCCAATGATGGTATTCCCTACACCGGCTTTCTCTACGCTGGCCTGATGATAGATGCGCAGGGCAACCCAAAGACACTGGAATTCAACTGCCGAATGGGTGATCCGGAAACCCAGCCCATCATGATGCGCATGAAAAGCGACTTTTCCATCCTCGTCGAACACGCCATTAACGGCACCCTCGACCAGGTAGAAGTCGATTGGGATCGCCGCGTGGCGCTTGGCGTGGTGATGGCTGCGGCAGGCTACCCGGACAACCCTCGCAAGGGCGACATGATTACCGGCCTGCCCAAGACAGAAGAAGACGCCCACGTCTTCCATGCCGGCACAGCCATGAAAGCGCATGAAGTCGTCGCCAGTGGCGGACGGGTGCTCTGCGTCACGGCACTCGGCGATAGCGTGCGCATGGCGCAAAGCCTCGCCTACCAGCTTGCCGACCATATTCATTTCGAAGGCAGCCAGATGCGGCGTGACATTGGCTATCGCGCCGTAGACAAGAAAACGCGATAGTTGCTAATAAACTGTCAACAATTTGGACTGAATCGGATCTTGGTGATGGGGAATGGGTAAGCAGTGATGAGTAAAACCACCCCCACGTTACCCATTACTGCTTACCCATCACCTATAACCAAACATGGCTCCGGCTCGCCCGGCTTAAGATAATGCGTCTTTCCGCCTCAACAGCGGCACTGAATGCCGCCCTGGTCCGCAAATTGCGTCGCCACCTCAAACAGGGCGGCGTGATCGCCTACCCCACCGAGTCCTGCTACGGCCTGGGCTGCGACCCCCGCAACCGACGGGCAGTCATGAGACTCCTGAGCATAAAGGGGCGGCCGCAGAGCAAGGGACTGATCCTGATCGGCGCAACATTCAGCCAGTTGAAGTCCTATGCCTCGCCCCTCAACGGTGAACAATGGCGACAAATTTCTCCCACCTGGCCCGGCCCCGTCACCTGGTTGCTTCCTGCCGCTCGCAGCACCCCATCCTGGCTGAGTGGCCACCACGCCAGCATCGCCGTTCGCGTCACCGCTCATCCATTGGCATCGAGGTTGTGCAAGTCCGTCAACACGGCGCTGGTTTCCACCAGCGCCAACCGCGCCGGACTGAAACCTGCTCGCACCTACGCCGATTGCGTGAAAACCTTCGGGAACAGTGTACTTGTGGTACCCGGAATGACGGGGAAACGCAGACACCCCTCCACCATCATGGAACTAACTACGGGCAGAAAAATCCGTTAATCAGGTTTCAGCCGACGGCGAACACGACCGACAGCGCTGACTAACACCAGAACCAGCGCACCGGTCAGTAAGCCTGCCAGCACATTCAGAAACAGGGACGCCGCCACTTCAGCAATGCCGCCCCCGACCGGTAAATTTCCAGCCACTTTTGATATTTGGTGTAGCCATTCACTGGCTGCCGGGATGCCATGTGTCAGAATGCCGCCCCCTACCACGAACAATGCAGCAGTCCCGACAACCGATAAAGTTTTCATGAGCAATGGCGCAGCACGCAAAATAGCAGTGCCCAGGCCGCGTAGAAACCATGTCGGCCGACCGCTCAAATACAGCCCTGCATCATCAAATTTGACGATAGCCGCAACCAGGCCATACACACCGACCGTCATGATCGCAGCAATCGCGGACAGAACCGCAAACTGCTTGCCCAGAGAAGCATCCGCAACGGTTCCCAGCGTGATCACAATAATCTCGGCAGAAAGCACGAAATCGGTACGGATCGCCCCCTTGATCTTGTTCTTCTCCATGGCGACCGGATCAAATGGGGTATCGAGCTGCGTTGCGACCCCATTTCCAGCCTCGGCGTGAGATGCCGATTCATCACCCCGGCCATGCAAATACCGGTGCGCCAGCTTCTCGAAACCCTCATAACACAAGTAAGCGCCGCCCAGCATCAAGAGCGGCATCACCGCCCATGGCAGCAGCGCGCTGATTGCCAGCGCGGCGGGCACCAGAATCAGCTTGTTGACCATCGAACCGACCGCCACAGCCCAGACAATGGGCAATTCCCTGTCCGCACTGACCCCTGAGACCTGCTGTGCATTCAGCGCCAGGTCATCTCCCAGCACACCCGCCGTCTTCTTGGCGGCGATCTTGCTCATCGCCGCCACGTCATCGAGAATGCTGGCGATATCGTCAATCAATGCAAATAAACTGGAACCGGCCATTTAAGTATTCCCGCAGTTCAAGCCATAGAGGGCACAGAGACCAAATGAGGTTTTAACCTTGTGCTTTGGGAGAAAGCAAGGAGAGAGGGAAACTGGCATGGTGAAGTGCCGTTTCATAATTTGGGGCGGCGATTCGCCATGCTCGTTACGCCAGTCGATAGCAAATCGATGGGCAACGGTTTTCAGGTCATCAATCTGCCAGCCGCGAGGATTGTTGCGCATTCTGGCAAGAAGTTTTTCGTGTGCGCTCATAAAAATGGTGTTACATACGACACTATCAGTCAAGTTTTTTTGGTCGCCATAGCCGAACGTAGCGCAGCCAGACTCATAACAGAACGGTGTTATTTTTTGGGTGCGTGTTATTGCACAAGACCTGACACAGAAATGTAACCTACTGTTTTATCTGGATTAACCCATTAAGTAAGCGCCATTCGAGCCGGACCCATTTTAGCGAAACTGGTCATGGGTGATGGGGAATGAGAAATGAGGAATGGGTAAAACCACTTCCCCATTACTCATGTTTTTCTCGCTAAAAGAACTGCTTGGCGAAATTGGCGATAGCGATGGCGAGAACGGCGCCAAGCATCCATTTAACCAGAACTTGCTCACCGCGAACAATGGCAATATCTGTCTTGATTTCTGCTACAGCAAGCGCGATATCTCTGCGCGTAGCAATCTCGGCTTCGCCGCTGGCATCCTTGAAGGCTTCCGCCATGGCGGAAGCTTGCTCACGCGAAACGCCCGCCTTTTCCAAGCGTTCTGCGAACTTAAGCGTATCAAATGTAACTGTGCTCATGCGCATATCCTAGCACAGCCAGACTCATAACAGAACGGTGTTGTTTTTTGGATGTGTGTTATTGCAATACCCCTTTGGCATTGATTTTTCCAAAGAATAGGGCATTTCGTGTGGAGGCGGGAATAAATAAATCTGTCCCCTTTTTCTCCTTTTTCTTTTCCATTGGCTGCATAGCATTAGCATGGATGAAAAACCCGCCTCCTTGCGAGAGACGGGCTTTTGATTTACTGCCTCACCGGCCAAGGCCGGTGAGAAATCGGGGTCTGCCCCGAATGGCACTTACTTAAGCGCTAACCGCATGAACTAACGCAAGAAATAGGCTGGCCTGGTGGTAAGCTTTAGTTACCACACCATCGCAACCCCCCAAGGCCAGCCCACATGCATATTAATCGTTCCGTGTTATCTCAACAACATCGCGTGCAACATTACGCCACTGCCAGCGACGCATTTGGGTTTTTCAATCAGCTCACTTCGCCCGATCTACTGGACACGCTGGAATCAACCCTGCCCGACCACCGTGAGCGGCTATTTCCTCCGACAGAAACCCTGTCCATGTTTCTTGCACAAGCCCTGAAACCGGATCGCTCATGCCAGAACATCGTCAATGACGCCGCCGTGAAGCGCCTGACGCATGGTCTACCTCAATGCAGTACAAAAACAGGCGGATACTGCAAAGCGCGCCAGCGGTTGCCGCTGTCCATGGTGACTGGAATGGTTCGCCACACCGGACGCCAGATTGCAGCACAAGCCCCCGATAAGTGGCGCTGGTACGGACGGCGAGTGCGACTCGTGGATGGCACAACCGTCACACTGGCTGATACGCAAGCAAACCAGGCCACCTACCCCCAGCAGAGCGGTCAGAAACCCGGGTTGGGTTTCCCTATCTGCCGCATCGTGGGAGTGACCTGTCTATCCAGTGGCGCAGTGCTTGATGCGGCCATAGGGGGTTTCAAAGGCAAAGGCAGTGGTGAACAGGCGCTCCTGCGCACACTTCTGGACACCTTTGAGTCGGGCGATGTCATGTTGGGCGACGCGTTTTATGGCACCTACTTCTTGCTGGCTGAACTCCAGTCACGCAACGTGGATGCCTTGTTTGAACAGCATGGGTCACGTCGGCGATCAACCGACTTTCGCCGGGGCAAAAAACTGGGGAGCCGGGATCATCTGATCACGCTGACAAAACCGAAAATCCGCCCGCAATGGATGACAGTCGAGCAGTACGAATCCGAGCCGGACACACTCACTGTCCGGGAGCTGGAAGTCGGCGGCAGGGTGCTGATGACAACGCTGACCTGCCCGAACGCCATCCCCAAAAGCGCGCTGAAGGATTTATACCAGCGTCGTTGGCAAGTGGAGCTGGATCTTCGCAATATCAAAACCACGCTGGGCATGGAAACCTTGAGCTGCAAAACGCCGAAGATGGGCGAGAAGGAGATGTGGGTTTATCTGCTGGCCTACAATCTGATTCGCCTGATCATGGCGCAATCCGCATTAATGGCTGATGTGCTGCCACGGACTTTGAGTTTCAAGCACACCCTTCAACTATGGTTGGCCTGGAGCGGGGCTCAAATCCAATCGGATGACCAGGACAATATCACCGGACTATTGGCCCTGGTGGCTGAGCAATCCATTGGCAATCGACCCGGACGAATTGAGCCGAGAGCCGTAAAACGAAGACCCAAACCCTATCCGATGCTGACAGAATCAAGGCTTTTGGCAAGAGCAAAAGTGAGAAAATATGGGCATCCGAAAAAGCTTAAGTAAGTGCCATTC
>JAUYFQ010000005.1 GCA_030690895.1 Sulfuricellaceae bacterium | reverse complement strand
CAGCGCCAGATATTCCGGGCGCTTGTTCGCCATGACCTTGAAACTGCGCAGCAAATGGGCGAATTCCGCCTCGCTGACGCCATACGCCTGGGCGACCCGTTGGTCGTTTTGCGCCCTGAGCTTGTCTTTATCCTTGTTGCTTAACGGCAGGTCTTTTTTCTCCACCTCAAACAGCGGCGCGAGATCGGCGAAATCGTCCCAGTTGGCGGCCAGGCACAAAAGCAGCGCGTTTTTGGCGAGTTGGGCGTAGGCGGGGGTGGCGCGAATTTCGGCGTCGGACGGCTGCGGCATGGGCAGGCGGAAGAGGTAGGTTTTGCTGATGTGAATCTGGATCATGAAACGCGCCAGCCAGTCCACAGTCAGGCTGTTGAACCAGGCCAGCGCGAACAGCAGGCGCAGCGGTGAAACGGTTTGCGTCGTTATACCGCCATCCTCATCCATGGCGTAGTACTTTGGTACATTGCAAAACAGAGTCTCTACCGATCCGCAACTCTTTGGCACTAAAGAAAAAATCAGGCTGCGCTCATTGGTGTCGCTGGCAATATTTCGAAATGCCAGATGCACGAATTCACGGTCATAGCGGATTGCCGCTTCATGTTTGGCCGCCTCGGCTTTGGGCACGCCCAAATCCTGCGCCATGCGGTGGATTTCCTTGCTTTTCATGCGCAGGTCAAAGGCGCTGGCATCCAGCCAATATTGCGCTTCATCCAGTTTATGGCTGTATTGCCAGATCATCTTGCCTTCAAACAGCGGCAACAAGCCCGGCGCGGCCTGTTCGATGAATAGATCCTTGTCGTCGGTTGTGTGCAGTTCGCGCCGAAAGTCCAGCCAGTCGGGCGAGAGGGCGGGAAAAGCGCCGTAGCATTTTTGCAGGATGGGCAGGTCGGCTCCGTCGCGCAGTTCCATCAGCGCCCACTGCTTTGGCGACAGGGCTTTGAGCGTTTCCAGCGGGTAGGGGACATGGCGTGCCGGGTCGTTCAGTTCGGCGGGGTCGGTCAGGTAGAAGGCGGTGTCGATGGTTTGGGCTTTTTCTCCCTCCGCAGCTATCACCCCCTCCCCTAGCCCCTCCCCCGAGGGGAGAGGGGAATTACGGCTCCCTCTCCCATCGGGGGAGGGCTGGGGAGGGGGTGCTCGGTTGACCACCTGCATCAGGGCGAATTTGTAACGCGAATCCACGTCTGGAAAAATGCCGTTGCGGTTTTCAAAGCTGTAAAAAAACGGCATCTGGCATTGGGTGAAAATGTGCCGACGCAGGTTTGCCGAACCTTCTTCAAACAGCAGGGCGCTGGGCAGGACGTAATTCAGGCTGCCGCCGGGCGCCAGCAGGCCGAGGTTGCGCTCAACAAACAGGCGGAACAGGTTGCCATCGCCCGCGCCCTTGTTGAGCGGAAAAATGGCATGGTAATAGTCGTCAGCCACTTCCATGTCGCGCTGGGCGCTCTGGTAGGCCGTTTTGATGTGTTCGCTCTCCAGCAGCCTTTTTTGCACAGCGGCTTTGTCGCTGTTTTTCAGGCTGCGGTAGTTGCTGTGGTATTGCGGGAAAAAATCGGTGTCGGAAAACTTGGTTTTGTCCCACGGCGGGTTGCCGACGATCAGGTCGAAGCCTTTTCGCTCCCTGGCGAAGGCTTCGGGAAAGGCGACTTCGTAGTGGAAAAAATGATAGCGCGCGGCATAGGCTTCCACCTGCCGCAGCGCGGGGCTTTTGCTTTTGGCGTCGTCGAACAGTTGGCCGATCAGGTCGGGCGTTTTGTCCAGCAACTGGCAGGCTTTGGGGTCGCCCTCGGCCAGCAGAGCCCGGCGCGTGCAGATAAAACTCAGCGCCCTTGAGAGCAGCTTGAGTTTGGGGGCAATGGCGGTTTTCCACAGCGCTTTGGATTGCGCCACTTCGGCGGCGGTGGTGTCGCGCATGGCGTCCAGCTCATGCATCACGCCGCGCAGTTCGTCAAAACGGTCGCTCAGGTTTTCGACAAACAAATCGTTTTGCTGTGTCTCAGAGGCGTTGTAGGTGATGAAGTCCTGCACGCTGGCGCCCATCAGGGCGTTGCCGTGCTGGACGTGGTGCTCGATGAAGGAGAGCGGGGTGCCGAAAATGAAGCTGTCCATCCACAGGGACAAACGCGCCAATTCGACGGCGAAGGGGTTCAAATCCACGCCAAAAATACAGCGCTTGAGCAGGGCGCGCTTGAGGATTTGGGCATCTTCCGGCTCATAGTCGAGATTGAGAAAATTCAGTTGTTCGGCCATTTTGGCGCGTTCATCCGCCACCAGTTTTTGCAGCCCGGCGTCCTGCTCCAGTTGCGCCAGCGCCAGGTCGGTGAGGGTGCCCAGCGCTTCGACCAGAAAATGGCCGCTGCCACAGGCGTTGTCGAGGATTTTGAGTTCGGTGTATGACTTGCCGTCCGCGATGGCCTGGTCGATGGCGGCTTTGACCAGCGGTTGCGAGAGGCTGGGCGGGGTGTAGTAGCTGGCCGTGGTCTTGCGCGAGTTGCTGGCGCTTTTGAGATAGACCTGGCCTTTTTTGACGCTGACTTCACGCCGGGCGCGGAAGCCTTTTTCCTTGCGCAGATTGCCTGAATCGTAGGCGTCGAAGTAGGCTTCGACGGTCTTGCCTTTGGTATTGCTGCTTTCGTATTCGAGGTACACGGCGTTTTCGCTGGCTTTCTCGAAACGAAACTCCAGCAGCCCCTCGTAAATCCGCCCCAGGTGGGTGACGCTCATGTTCTTGAAATCGCGCCGGGTGTCGAACAGGGTGTTGCCGCGCTCGGTTTTGAAGAGCAGTTTTTCGAGCAGGATTTTTAGGGTGGCGTTGTCGAAAATCTTGGGCGTGAGCAGCAAGGGCGCGCGCGCCGGGTCGAACAGGCCGCCGTTGAAAAGCGGGATGTCGATGTCTTCCGCGCCTTCGTCCAGCATTTCAAAGAGTTGCTTGAGGGCGTATACGCCGTCATGCAGCGGGGCGCGCTCGGGCGGCTGTTCGCGCAGGGTCTGGAAGAGCTGCGTCAGGCTGTAACGCGGGTAGAAAGGGTGGCGCTCAAGCAGGGCGCGGTTCTTGTCTTCAAAATAGACCACGAACAGCAGGCGAAACAGCAGCACTACGCTATGTTCATAAACGCTGGCGAGCGGGGCTTTTGGGTTGGCCTGGTGGATGGCGCGTCCCATGATCTCGAACAGCGAATCTTCTCCCGCATAGCCGTAGATCACGGCCTTGAGGTTTTCTTCAACTTCGAGCGTGAAGTCGGCAGAGGCGGCAATGGCCTGTTGAATGGGGCTGGCCTGCCCTTCTGAGGCATAGGCGTCGCGGCCAAAGAAGAAGGCGAACAGCGCCAGTCCGCGCGCTTTTGCCGCGCGGTCTTCCAGCGCCAGCAAGCACTCCAGGTCAAACTCGATAAAGGTCTTTTTGGCGGTGATCCGGTCGGTGTCGTACATCCGCCAGAGGCGGCCATTGGTCAAAAAACCATAGCGCACCCGCAAGGTGCTGAGGTAGTCCTGAAGCTGGTGGTGCGGGTTTTTGTCCCGGTCGGCCTTGCCGGTGTCCAGCGTTTTGTTCCAGTCCTTGGATTCGCAAATCGCGGTGATGAGGGTGTGATCCTTGGCTCCGATCAGCGCGTTGTCCTGGCCGGGGTCAAGCAACAAACACCAGTCCGGCTTGGCCAGCTTGCCTTGCACGACAATGCTTTCCTGAGAGACTTTGGTCCAGCCCAGTTGCGCCAGCAGGGGGCCGATGAATTTTTCTTCCAGTTGCGCTTCGTTGCGGGCGGCCAGATTGGCGGGGTCGAAATGTTCTCCCAGCCAGGCCTGCAAGTCGTAGGGGAGCGGCTGGCTTTCCAGTTGCGCCGATTTTCGGGCAATGAAACCGTCATCGAGCAGGGTGTTGGTGAGCCAGTGCATGGGGATGATGTCTTGTGTCATGAATGGGTGATTTTGTTCGCAAGAAGATTGGGGATGATGGGTCTTTAGCCGCTCACCGGGTTAACTTAATACCCAAGGGCACAAGTGCTTCGCCCTGACGCCATATTTCACCGTTTTATTGTATTGCGTACTTCGCTTGCGCGCGCATCTCTTTCTGCTGCCTCTGCCTGTCGCTCAGTGGCAGCAGCTTTCCTTTCCTCCAGGGATCGCTGATACGCGGCGTCTTTATTTTCTTTTTCGGTTTTTTCTTTATTCTTCCTGGCTTCCATGGCCGAAGAAAAATCAGTTTTGTATTTTTGCTCGACACCCATCATGCGCACGCGCTCTTCTTCCGGGGATATGTCGGGTGCCTTAACCGTTCCAACAGCTTTAAGGCTGGCGCTCTCGCATGGCGTCTCCTGGTAAACCGTGCGCCCATTGTTATCCTGGCACTTAAAAGCACCAGCTTGAGCAGAAAAAGTCATGCCAATCATAGTGATCAGTAGCAAATTTTTCATTCTTCGCCTTTTATGGGTGTTTTTAGATGATGTTGGTGTCAAGCAGATATTTAATTCCATTCATCACGCAATGCTCTTTGCAATACCAACGGGTCCTGATTGTTGAAGCAGGCGATTCTGGGGAGGTCTTTGGCTATATCGGCCAATAGCTCGGTACCCCGACCAGAGGAGACAAGATTGGGCGGGTCGCACAGAAAACCTTCTTCTTGGCTGACATGGTCGCTGACATGCGCGGATGGTGCGGCGTAGGGGGTTTCTTGCTGAGGGCTCATTGAGGTCTCCTTGGTGGGTTATTTTCGAATGATGCTCAACAATTCATCGGGGGAGTAAACCGGGCGCTCTGCCGACATGAAATCCTTGCCGTTGCGCGTGACGACGCCATCAACACCCGCATGGCAGCCCGCTTGATACAACACTGCATCTTCAAAATCAGCGAACTCGGAGATGTTTGCAGCTTTGAGTATTTGCTGATTCACTTCTGCAATTAAAAATAGTTCGAGCAGCGCGTTGATTGCGATTTTTGCTTCAGTTTTGCCTATCGCTTTGGTCGCCAAATAATCCACGGTGGTAATGGTCGTCGCGCACAAATATCCCTGGATGATGCTATTTTCAACCGCACCAAATAATTCAATGGCTACATCCGAATGCGGCGCGCGATCCAGCAACACATCGAGTACCACATTGGTATCAAACAAAATCTTCACAGATGTTTATCCACCAGGTGTTGCCTGTAGTCGAGTTCGCTGAGATCGGATTTCGCCAACAAACCCGTCAGCGATCGTGTGAGAGGGGGGATAGATTCGCTGCCCGGTTTTTTCTGGGACTGGCGTTGGAGAAGATAATGACTAATCATTTTTTTAATAATGTCATCGGGCGAACTGTGTTCTTGTTCGGCGATTGCCCGCAGCGACTGCTCTAACTCAAAGTCAATGGTCAACATGATTATTTCTCCTGAATTTAATCAGAATATACCAGCACTTTTCATTTCCCAATACCGGTTGACCAGCGCGGTGGGGAGTTGGCGGGGCAGCACGTCGATTACCTGAATGCCGAGCGCGTGCAATTTGCGCAACTGCATGGCGCGGCTCTGGCTGTATTCCTGCGCGGCCGCGTGCGCCAGCGCATCGTCGAAATGCTTGACCGGCTGCTCCAGCAAGGTGTTCAGGCCAGGTTCACGCAGGCTGACCAGCAGCACCAGGTGGCGCTTGCGCAGCAAGCTCAGGGCGGGCAGCAGGGTGTCGTCGTCCTCGTCGCGCAGATTGGTCAGGATGACAACTAGCGAACGCTTGCGCAGGCGGATGGCGAGATGCTCGCCCGCCATGAGGTAGTCCGGCGTGCGTAGCGAGGGTTGCAGGTCAAAGATGGTATTGAGCAGCCGTTGCACCGTGTCCAGCGACTTGCGCGGCGCAAAATAGCGTGGCGCCTCGTGGGCAAAGGTGGATAGCCCAACCGCGTCGCCCTGCCGCAAGGCGACGTAGGTCAGCAACAGCATGGCGTTCAGGGTGTGGTCAAAATGCGAGAGATCGTCGTCCCGGCTGCGCATGCGCTGCCCGCAATCGAGCATGAATAGAATCTGCTGATCCCGCTCGTCCTGATAGTCGCGGGAAATCGGGCGTTTCATCTTCGCGGTGGCTTTCCAGTCGATCTGGCGCGGAGAATCTTCACGCCGGTAATCGCGCAACTGGTGGAAGTCCATCCCCTCCCCCCGCCGCCGCTGCCGCATCACGCCCAGTTGCGACAGGCGGTGATCGGTGGCAAACAGTGCGTACTGCGCCACCCTGGCAAAATCCGGATAGACCCGCAGCGTCTGCGGGATGCCGATCAGGTGGCGGCTCACCCACAGCCCCAGGGGGGACACCAGCCGCAGCTCAGTCTGGCCGAAGTGATGGATGCCCCTTTCCAGCGGGGTGATCTGGTAAGGAATCTTCACCCATTGTCCGGCAGCCAGATTAAACGCGGCGGGCAATCCCTCGTACTCGAAGTCATCCGGATGCTGGTCATGCAGCCATCCCTTCAAGGCGTGGCGTGGACTATCCACGATCAGCCACACAGTCTGCACCTGACCCAGCGGCCAGGCCTTCCCTGCCTGACGGCTCAGGTTCAGGCTTTGCCCCCGGCGGCTGGACAGCCAGGCGTCGAGCACAGCAGACAGCACAAGCACCACGGCCAAACCCTGCCACACCGGCAGGATCGCCGGATCAAACGCCGCCCACAGACCAAGCAGCAGGCAAAGCCAAAGCCCGGTCAGCAGGGGGCGATTTGGAATTATTTTCAATATCACAAGCGGGGCGCGCTCACCTGATCGAGCAAGGCCTTGAGCAGGGTATCGGCATCGCGGCCATCAATTTCGGCTTCGGGCGTGGTGGTGATGCGGTGCCGTAGCGCAGGCAACGTCACGGCCTTGACATCGTCCGGCTCGATATGGCCGCGCCCGGCCAGCAGGGCACGTGCGCGCGCTGCCCGCACCAGCGAAATGCTGCCGCGCGGCCCGGCGCCCAGCGCGATGCCGGAAAAATTGCGGGTGGCGCTGGCAATCGAGACGGCATAGGCCAGCACGCGGTCGTCCATATCCACCAGCGAGGCGGCTTTTTGCAGGCTGGATATGTGTTGAGGCGAAACCAGCGTGTTGACCGCATCGACCTGAAGCTCCGCGCCACTGCGCCGGTCAGTGACCTGGCGGGTCATCGCCAGTTCCTCGGCTTCGCTCGGGTAGCCGATGCGCACCTTGAACAGGAAACGATCCAGTTGCGCTTCCGGCAATGGGTAGGTGCCTTCCTGCTCGATCGGGTTCTGGGTGGCCAGCACCATGAAGGGGCGCGGCAACGCCATCGACTGCCCCTCCAGCGTAACCTGACCTTCCTGCATGGCCTCCAGCAGCGCGGCCTGGGTCTTGGCGGGGGCGCGATTGATTTCGTCGGCCAGCAGCAAGTGCGTGAACACCGGTCCCTGGCGGGTGACAAACACGCTGGTCGCCGCCTCGTACACGGTATGGCCGGTCACGTCGGAGGGCATCAGATCGGGCGTGAACTGTATGCGCCCGAACTGGCCGCTGAAAGTCCGCGCCAACGCCTTGACCAGCAGGGTTTTACCCAGCCCCGGCACGCCCTCGATCAACACATGCGCCTCGGCCAGCAGGGCGATCAGTATCTGGTCGATGACCTCCTTCTGGCCGACCACGGCCTTGGCCAGTTCGTTGCGTATGGCTTCAAGCAGGCGCGTACTTTGCGCAAGCTGTTCGTCGGTCAATGTTGGCATGGGGTTCCTTTTGTCTTAAAAACTTGGTTTAACCACGGGGCGCACGGGGTAAAAAACCCGGAATTTACATGTGGGTCGGCCTTCAGGCCGACATGACGGCCTGAAGGCCGACCCACATACCCTTGCGATCCATATTGATTGCGTTTCAGAATTCATATTTTCCGGGTGAGTTCCTGCAGGGTCTGCACGGCGTGGGTGAAGTCCTTCTGCGAAGTCAAATAGGGTGATTCGAGCGCATGGTGTATCCGGGCAGCATCGATGCCGGTCAGGTTTTGCAGTGAGGCAGCTCGCTGTTCCGGGGTTTGCCGCGTCAATTGAGGATGACGCTGGGCGATGCGCGCATGGCAGGCACGGCGCACGACAGCCAGCCAGTCGCTCAATCCGCCGGATTTCCAGACCCCTCGCCCCATGGCGGACAGATGATCTTTCAAGCCGCGCCGCTCCGGCTCCGGCAGGTGGCGCAGGCCGCCAAAGCGGGGCACGATGCGCCATAGCCAGAACACGATCAGCACCGCCGCGCTCAACAGGGCGGCAAAGGCGTTCTCCTGCAACCATTGCCACAGGCTCGGCATCTTGAGGCGGGCGGCCAGCCAGACCGGCCCTTTGGGTTGATAACGATCCAGCAGGCTGGAGAGTAGTTCGGCGTGGTCATCTTCACCGATATTCCAGTTGGTGAAGGGCGCAAAGCTCTGAAACACCGTGATCTGCCCGCTTCCCCAGCCGAAATGCAGTACATGAGCGTGTTCCGGGCTGGGGCCGGCTTGCCAGAGCGGCGCAAGCGTCCCTGCTTTGAGCATGAGCGAATCATGGCCGGTCTGGATTTCCAGCGCACGTTCGCTGCCCGGCAGCCTGAGCGGGAAGGTTTTCGGCAGTTTGGGCGGAGGGACAGGCTCGGTTTCATCATCCGTATCGCCGGGCGATTTTTTATCGGGCAAGACCGGTTTCAGAGCCAGCCTTTGCAGAATGAAATCCTGCTGGAGGTCGCTCTCGGCGGCGACAATCAGATAACCGCCCGCCGCCACCCATTTCAGCAGGTTTTCGGCTCGCGCCAAAGGCGCCATCCTGCGGCGCTGGCGATCCAGCAGCAGCACGCCACGCCCGGCCAGAGCGTCAAGTTGCTCGGGGTCTTCAAGAACCCGCACCGGGCGATTGAGCAACGCACCAAAACGGCCGAGCGCCAGATAAGGGTTGGCTCTGGCTTCGCGCCCTACGCTTTCGAAGCGGGTGTCGGGCACTTGCTCATAAGTGGTGAAAAACCAGATTATCAGCAACAGGACGGCGGCCAGGCTGGCCAAGCCGATCCAGAAAACAGTGCGCCAATTTGCGACACGGCTCACGGCAAGCCCCTCGACACTTCTTTAGCGTGAAACTCGCGTAGCGAGCCTTCGTCCCTCTCTCCCTCTGGGAGAGAGTTAGGAGAGAGGGAAACTGTCATGGCGAAACGCTGTATCATAATTTGGGGCGGCGTTTCGCCATGTCAGTTAGGCCGGGCAAAGTGCTGGTTCCATGCCCGGCACAAGGCGGCCACGCTATCAGAATCCAGGCGCTGGTGCGCGTAGGCCGACCGTTTCCAGGCATCCAGCAGGCTGGTGAAGTAGCTCAGATCCGCAACGGGAAGTTTGCCCGAGGCACGGCGCAGGCAGTCGCCCTCGGTATCGCCGGGCTGAAAATCAACCAGCAGGCGGTGCAGCAGGACGGACAGGCTGGCGCGGTAGAGCAGCGACAGCGCGGCAGTCATTTGTCCGTCCTGCAACAGCACCAACGCGGCGGCAGAGACATCCTCCGGCAAGGATTCCGGGCGCACGTCCAGTCCGAACAATTGGCCTGGCGGTATCGCCGTGCCTGATAAGGATGGCAGCAAATGACGGTTGAGGTAAAGCAACCAGCCGAACACGACGATAGCCAGTAGCGCGACAATATAGATGGCGAATTCGCTGATCACGGCCAGCATCCTGCCCAGTTCGATCATCCATTTCATCCACCACGGCCTGGCGACAGCGGGCTTTTTCTCATCTGGAGTCTTTTTCTGCCACTGGGTATCGGCGACCTTGCAGCCAAATACCGGATCACTCAACACCTGCTGGATTTGCGCTTTGGAACTGCCGGGCGCACCCGGCTTGTCCGACGGCAGGCAGTTGGTTTCCGCCCAGGCAGGCTGTGGCGCTGCGGATAAAAACAACACAGCCGCCAGGATGGCGATACTTGCCAGCCCGGAATGAACTTCGCGCCGCCGCGTCAGGCGACGGAAAGCAATTTCGATGTCCCAGCCTTCGAGATCGGAGCGCCGGGAAAGGTAAAGGCTGAACCCGGCGGCGACAAAATACGGCTCGACCATGCTCTCGGCCAGCAACCAGGCCACGAGCGCGACCCAGTCGAGCATGTCGTTCTGACCCGAAGTAAAATAATCTTTCCAGTCGAAGAAACTGCCGGTATCGGCGGGCATGAACATCTCGATCATCAGCACCCCGGAAATTTCCAGAAAAACCACGAAATGAGCGCAAGCGAAACCCAGCCACCAGGCGTAGCCGAGCGTGCGCCGCGACAGGATGCCGCGCCGCTGGCGGGCTTCGCGCCCGGTCGCGCCTTCCAGTTGGCTGACAGGGAGATGAAAGCTCCTCGCCAGGCTGAAGCGCCCCAGCGTAAGCGCATGCAGCAAGCCGGTCTGCATGGCCAGTTGCGGCAGTGCGCGCCAGATCTGGCGCAGTCCGGGCGGCTCGCCAAAGGCGGATTCGGCAAACACTTTCAGCAGCACGCGGTCGAACAGGGGTTTCAGCCACCACAGAAACATCGCCGTCCAGACCGGCCACAGCCAGAACAGCGGTGCAAGCAGCAACACCGCCACGCCCCAGGTGCCCAGCCAGGCTTGATAAACCGGGCGGCGCCAGGCACGCTGCATCACCAGTCCCAGATCCAGCGCCTCCCAAGGCGAGCGCTGACGGGCTTCGAGAATGAGGTGTTCAATCATTGAAATTGGACTCGCGTGGAGAAGCTTTACTCCCCTCTCCCCAACCCCTCCCCCGCCGGGGGGGAGGGGCTTTAACTCCCCTCTCCCCTTGCGGGAGAGGGGCTGGGGGAGAGGGGGAGTATTTGTTAATCGATCTACCCGCCAACAGCAAATAAGCCAGCAGGCAAATCCAGAAAATCACGCCAACCACATATTTGATTTCAACCGGAAAACTGCGCAAGGGCGACCAGAACGCCTCGACAAAGGCCGCCAGAAAAGTCAGCAGCGCTGCGCCATACAACAGTTCGACCGCGCTTCCTGACGATTTTTTCAGCGCCGCCACCCGGCTGAGCCGCCCCGGCGCCACCAGCGCCATGCCCAGCTTCAAGCCGGCTGAACCTGACAGCACGATGCCAGTCAGTTCCAGCGCGCTATGTCCGGCAACGAAACCCCAGAAAGTTTCGATATAACCCAGTTGGGTCAGATGCCCGGCGATGGCGCCAATATGCAAGCCATTGAAAATAATGTAAAACAGGCTGCCGATGCCAAACAGGATGCCGCCCGCGAAACACTGGAAATTGATCTTGACGTTGTTGGCGATGTAAAACCCCAGCATGGCAACCGAGTCGCTGGCTTCCCGTGGGCGACCGGGCGCGGTTGCGTCGGGCCGGTACATGTACTCGTAATCGCCAACCGCTTCGGCAGGCACCAGCAGATATATCCCTTCCGGGTGAAATTGCAGGATCGCCAGCATGAACAGGAAGGGCAGAAAAAAAAGCGCAGCAGCAGCCAGGACAACCCGTTTTTCATCACGCACCCGCCGCGCCAGGCCTCCCAGCAAAAAATCCAGCCAGCCCAGCGTTTGCCTGCGCGCACCATACAAGCGCTGATGCACAGCCAGCACGCGATCATGCAGGGTCTTGATGAGGTGCAACGAGTAGCGGCGGTCACGCGCCAGCGAGAGATCCTGACTCAGGTGTCTGAACTGGCGCGGCAGCGCGCCTGCTGGAATGGCCTGCGCCTCACCAGCCAGCCAGCGATCCCAGTCGCCCCAGTCCTGCTGGCGTTGCTCGACGAATTGGCGTTCTTTCATTATTAGCAGCCTGTCACGTTGAAACGCGAAACTGACTGTAGGTCGGCCTTCAGGCCGTCATGTCGGCCTGAAGGCCGACCTACATACCCTTGCGATCCATATTGACTGACCACTAAATAACTGCGCCATTCATTTCATTCCCACGCCCCCGCAAGGCCTCATATAAAGCAGCGGGTCCAAGCAGCACATCCTTCAAACCATCCCTGACCCGCGATGAATCCAGTGCCTGCTTGCTCATCGTACCGTGCGCGGCCAAGGCATCCATGATTGCGTTCATGATCTCCTTGGAAAGGTCGGGGGAATCGGCAAATTGCTGCTTGGTGCTGTTGCTTGCCTGCTGCACCAGAATCTCGGATTCCAGCAACTTGCCTTTCAGCACATTATTCACGTACACCAGCTTGTCATCATCGGTCAGCTCTCCCTGGAACAAGTCATTCACCTTGGCGATGATTTCGTAGAGCAAGGCTTTTTCTTTTTCCTGTACCGAACCACTACCGGCTTCACTCAACGGATCGAGCTTCGGATATTCGCCACCCTCACCTAGCGGCAAGGTGCGCTTGCCCAGGTTCTTCAAGTGATGGTGGGTCAATACCACCTTGGATAAATCAATCTCTTCGCGTTCCCGCCCGAACTCCAGCAATGGCAGCAGGCGTTTGAAGAACCAGTAGCGCTTTTCAATCGCGGTGTTGCCATAGTCGAATATCTGCGACAGGAAGGCATAGAGGCGCTGGAATGCGCCCAAATCGGCCTTGAACAGAACTAGCGCGTTCAGCTCGTTGTTTGCCTCTTCCGCTGCCTTTGTGTCATCGCGGGCCTTGGCAGCCTTCAACTGCACCTGTGCGGCCTTATAGCGTTGCAGGATGCGCGACACCACCGGCTCCAGCGCCGCAGCCAGGTCGCTTTGCTTCGCACTGGGGTTCAGTTCCACCGCCACCACGCGATCCACTTCGAAGTCGTCGTAGAAACCTGCCGCATCCAGTTTGCTACGCAGGTCGTAGACCAAATTCGGGTCGGTGACATCGGAAAGCGTTGCTGTGTCGTAATACGTCTTGAACGCCGTCAACACTTCTTCGGCATCGTTGATGAAGTCCACCACATAGGTCGCATCCTTGCCGGGATAGGCACGGTTGAGGCGTGACAGGGTTTGCACCGCCTGGATGCCAGCCAGCCGCTTGTCCACATACATGCCGCACAGCAGGGGCTGGTCGAAGCCGGTCTGAAATTTGTTGGCGACCAGCAGGATCTGATATTCATCGGTGGCAAAGGCTACACGCATGTCACGGCCCTTGAGATTCGGATTCATGGCCTGGCTGGTTTCGCTGAACGCATCTGGCCCTGATTCCTTGTCGTTCACATCACCAGAGAACGCCACCAGCGTGCCGATTTTGTAGCCTTGCGACTGGATATATTTCTCCATCGCCAGCTTCCAGCGCACCGCCTCCAGACGACTGCTCACCACCACCATCGCTTTGGCATGGCCATTCAGCAGCGGTGAAACCGTCTCGCGGAAATGCTCCACCACCACCTGCACCTTCTGGCTGATGTTGTAGGGGTGCAGCTTGACCCAGCGCATGATGCCCTTGAGCGCCGCGCTACGCTCCACCTCGGCGTCGTCCATTTCCTTGCCGTCATGCGCCAGCTTGAAAGCAGTCTTGTAAGGCGTGTAGTTCTGCAACACGTCCAGAATGAAGCCTTCCTCGATTGCCTGACGCATCGAATAAACGTGGAACGGTTCAGGTAGGTCGGGTTTTAACCCGACTTCCTGTCGGGATGAATCCCGACCTACATCTTGATTGGGGCGACGACCGAACAGCTCCAGCGTCTTGGCCTTGGGCGTGGCGGTGAAGGCGACATAGGTAATGCCGCTCTCGGCGGAACGCCCTGCCATTTGCGCTGCCAGGATGTCCTCAGTGGAAACCTCACCGCCGTCGTTCAATTCCTGCCACTCTTCTGCGCTCAATACCTGCTTGAGCTTGGCGGCTGCCTCGCCGGTCTGGGAAGAGTGCGCCTCATCGGCAATCACCGCAAAGCGCTTGCCCTGCGCTGCTGCCAGTTCCTGCACGGCCTTCAACGCGAAAGGAAAAGTCTGGATGGTACACACCACAATCTTCTTGCCGCCGGAGAGTGCCTGCGCCAGCTCCGCGCTTTTGCTGGCGCCCTCACCGGTGATGGTCGCCACCACCCCGGAGGTGCGTTCAAAGTCGAATATCGCTTCCTGCAACTGCGCGTCCAGCACGTTCCGGTCAGATACTACCAATACAGTATCGAATATCTTTTTGTGCTCGGCATCGTGCAGGTCGGCCAGGAAGTGCGCCGACCAGGCAATCGAGTTGGTCTTGCCCGAACCTGCCGAATGTTGGATCAAGTATTTGCCGCCTGCGCCTTCTGCCAGCACTGTACTCAGCAGCTTGCGCGTCGCGTCCAGTTGGTGAAAACGCGGGAAAATAATTTTCTGGATATGTTTCTTGCTGTCGCGCTTGGCAACCAGATAACGCCCCAGGATTTCCAGCCAGCTCTCCCGCGCCCAGACGGTTTCCCACAGGTAGGCGGTACGATGACCACCAGAAAATGTCCCCTCTCCCCCCGGGAGAGGGGTTAGGGGTGAGGGAGGATTCCCAGCCGCACCGTTATCGCCTCGGTTGAAGGGCAGGAAGAAAGTATGTGCGCCTTCCAGCTTGGTGGTCATGCGTACTTCCCTATTGCTCACCGCGAAATGCACCAGCGCACCGTTAGGGAAGGACAACAAGGGCTCCGCAGAGCCTTGCCCATTGGGTTTCGGGTTGCGGTCAAAGCGGTACTGGTCAACCGCATCTGCCACCGATTGCGTGAAATCGGTTTTAAGCTCCACCGTCGCCACAGCAATACCGTTAAGGAACAGCACCAGGTCGATGGCATTCTCGTTATGCAGCGAGTAGCGCACCTGGCGCACCACGCGCAGGCGGTTTTTCTGATACCTGGCAACAGTCTCGGCATTCATCGCCAGTGCCGGTTTGAACTGGCACAGGGACAGCGGCTGACGCAGCCCCAGCAGTTCCACACCATGACGCAACACATCCAGCGTGCCACGGTCATCCAGCGACTTGCGCAGCCGGTCCAGCAACACCGTCTCGGCACTTGCGCCATGATTCTTGCTCAACGCTTCCCACGCCTTGGGCTGGGTTTCCTGCACCCAGGCAATGACATCTGCCGGGAGCAGGGCTCGGGCGCGGTCATACAGCGCGGCATCCCCTTCGGCATACAGCCAGCCGTTTGCAGCAAGAGCGTCGCAGATTTCGTTCTCGAAGCTGATTTCCTTGTGCAGGCTCATTTGCAATTTCCCCAAACCCTCTTCGGCCATCTGAACTCGTCGGGATGAATCCCGACCTACCACCCCATCATTTTGTAGGTCGGGCTTCAGCCCGACAAAGCATCATCCAACCAAACCGCATCCCACAACGAATAATCGCCAATCCGCCTGACCAATTTCGCCCGCAATGGATTGGCAACGATATACCGCGCCATCTTCCGCAAATCCTCATCATGCCGCACCGCATGGTCGTAATAATTTGCCTGCCAAATTGCCTGCCCAATGGCGTGCGCTGAACGACCTTTCAACAACCGCACCGCCTCGGCCAACTTTCCCTCATGCAACACCATCAGCCAATGCAAATGATCCGGCATCACCACATAACAAAGCGTCTGTGCCCTGCCTTCGGACTGCAAAGCCATGAGCTGCTGAACAAGCTTGCGACCACAATCGAGCGATGCGAAATATGGAGATCGGTTCTGTGTCACCGTCGTAATGTGGTACACATTACCCGATTGCGAAACACGTCCTTTGCGCAAATCGTTATAAGCCATCATTTATAAGGCAAGCATTCTTCAATTAAACCGGGCAGATTCTCGAACTCCGGGTCTTTATGCACCAGCGTCACGCCCAGTTCCAGCGCCGCTGCGGCAATCCAGGCATCTGCGAGCGAAAGCGGATGAGTGGCCTTGATGCTTGCCGCGCGCTCCAATAGGGCTGGCGACTCATGCGACCAGATAATCGGCAGTTTCAGGCAGGCAGTATAGGCATTGCGTCCTGCGGCTTCGCCCTCGTTTTTCCAAACCCGGTAAAATACTTCCATCAACGAAATAAAGCAGCCATGGCACACCGCTCCGCCTACACTGGCCTCGCCCAGTAGCGCCGCCACCCGTTCTGCTCCCGCCTCGTCGCCGCGCAAAGTCAGCAATGCCGAGGTATCCAGCAGATAGCCGCTCATGCCTCGCGCAGCCTATCCGCCGCCCGGTCAGCCAGCAGCGCCTCGGTCGCACCCTTCATGCCGCTGCCGCGAAACGAGGCAATCTCATTCAGATAGCCAGCCGCTTGGGGAGATTCCGCCACGCGCCCGGCCAAGGTACGATAAGCCTCGCTGGAAACAATGTAAGCCACCGGACGACCGCGCCGGGTGATTGAAATCGGCTCACGCTGGGCGTTATCCAGCAATTCTCCAAAATGGTTCTGGGCTTCAGCAGATGAAATAACTCTCATGGCAGGTCCTTCAATTAGCTAATTTGTACATTATAGGCAGAAAGAAGATTCCTGCAATGTGAGTCAGATGCAGCCAAATCGGCTTCAAACGTAGCCTGGAAAGCCAAGCCTGACCGCGCACATCAATCTTGCCCGTCACCGCCGCCGAAATCAGGGCGCTGCGGCGTTCGTGCAGCAGCGTAGGGTGCAATAAGCGTAGCGCATTGCACCGCATGCATCCGGCGCAATGCCCGTTGGTTATTGCGCCCTACGCGGGCTGCTCCGGGGTGGCCAGCAGGACGGCCACCCGTTCGGCTGCGATATTGAAGTCCTCGATGGGAACGGGGCGGG
>JAUYFQ010000004.1 GCA_030690895.1 Sulfuricellaceae bacterium | reverse complement strand
TCGTTGCGGGCGGCCAGATTGGCGGGGTCGAAATGTTCTCCCAGCCAGGCCTGCAAGTCGTAGGGGAGCGGCTGGCTTTCCAGTTGCGCCGATTTTCGGGCAATGAAACCGTCATCGAGCAGGGTGTTGGTGAGCCAGTGTTGGGGGAAGAGGTCGGGGGTCATGGTCTGAAGGGTAGGCGAATCAGTAGCGGGGCGCAAGGATCGAACTTTATTGTTCCGGCCCGATGAAATCTTGAGTTCCGTTCGCCCTGAGATTGTCGAAGGGCTTGCAGGGCTTCGACAAGCTCAGCCCGAACGGTTAATCCGAGATTATCCATTAGCACTTGTTAGGGGCAGTTTTAACCGCCTTTGGCGAATACCCAAAAATCGGGCACAAGTAAATTCGCCCCTACGTTCCATTGTTTTGACGAAATCATGCCTAATGAACAATCTCGGTTAATACTTCATCGGGCCGGAGCAATAGGATCGAACTTTAGGGAAGCGCTGATTTACCCTGAATTCCTCCGTTGACGTGGACCGTAGGTGCGAATTTATTCGCACGCAAGTCTGATTGTGCGAATGAATTCGCACCTACAACCACCTCAACTGCGGTTTTAATGAATAGTCGCCTCAGAATTCGGAAAAAATCATATGTTAAAGTACGATGTACGGCAGATTGCCGTATAATTGATTCAGGAGGATTAAGGCCATGCCACAAACCATTTCCACTGCTCGCCTCGAAGCCCGAATCAGCACCGATCTGCATTCGATGCTCAAGCGCGCCGCTGAACTTCAGGGTCGCACCATGACCGATTTCGTGGTGGCCGCCGTGCAGGCCGCCGCCCAGCATGCCATCGAGCAAGCCGAAGTCATTCGCCTGTCGTTGGCCGATCAGGAGTGCTTTGCACAGGCGCTGCTGTCGCCGCCGCAACCAGCACCGGCCTTGGAGCGTGCTTTCGCTCGTCGCAGCAAGCTCTTGCGCGCTGAGTGAGCAGCGCGCCGTTCCGGCTTGCGCCACTCGATGTAGCGTATGACCGTACCGTTTTCAACAGCGGTTCCGAACTGCTGGATCGTTACTTGCGGGAACAAGTCACCCAAGACGTTCGCCGCCGAGTGGCCGCCTGCTTCGTGGCGCTGGCTGATGGGCCGCGCATCGCGGGCTTCTACACCTTGGCGTCAGCAAGCCTGCTGCTGGTCGATCTTCCGACCAGTATTGGCAAGAGGCTGCCGCGCTATCCGACCGTGCCAGCGGTACGGATGGGTCGCCTGGCCGTCGATCAGGCATTCAAGGGGCAAGGTCTAGGCGGGGCGCTGCTGGCCGATGCGCTAGACCGTGCTGCTCGCTCCGAAATTGCTGCCTACGCCCTGATGGTCGATGCCAAGGATGAAGTGGCGGCAGCTTTCTATCAGCATCATGGGTTCATTGCGCTGCATGACTCGCCGCTGACACTGTTCCTCCCGTTAGCAACGGCGCTTGCATCTCGGGAAACGGACAACCAAGGGAGACACTGATTTATCACAGATTATTATTAGGGAGGCACTGATTTATTGCCATCGCGGGTAAACCTGCTCCCACAAAATCAATGACTTGTAGGAGCGGCGGAAGCCGCGATCAGCAAGTGCTTGCCTTATTCATCACTGTGCTTTGAAGTCAATATCACCTGACAAAATTTGCTATCATTCCTCCATGACGAAACTCGATATAGAACGCGCCGAGCTGCGCGAGTTTACCGCTGGGGTGCAGGCAGGCGCTGCGCGTAGCCTGGATTTGTTGCGCGTCATCGAGAGCACGATAGACTGGCTGGCGCGCCTGACCCGGCAACTCAGTGCCGACGCGGAATTTGCGGGTAAAGTGAATGAGGGGCTGCCTGAAATAAGCGGTGTCATTGACGCCGATGGAGACTTCGAAAAAACGCTGCTATCCGCTCAGGAGGTGGTTGAACAGCTTTATGAAGTGCTGATCGAGAAGCGTCAGCATGGGCGCGATGATGCCATGCTGAGCGAAGATGATGGCGTCGAGTCAGCCTACACGGAAGCCATTGCCGCCTCTGCAGATTTGCATAACGCGATCAATTCGCTGCGCTGGAATATCGGGGAGCATGATATTGATGCGGCGCCACCCCAATTGAGCAAGTCCTATTCCGCTGGTGATATAGACCAAATGTTTGCCGATCTCGGTATCTTGTGACGCGTCCTCATCCGATCCGATTCGCCCGCTACGATGAGCAGTTCAAGGCCCTGTTATCAAAGTTGCCAGCAGAAATCAGGGAGGCAGCGCGGCAGGCAATCAAGGATTTGACGCTTGATCCTTATCCAAAGAAATACCGGCTTGAAAAACAAACATCTGAGATTTACACGATCCACGTCACCCGCAATCACTCCCACAAGCTGAGCTTTGAACTGGCGGGCGATACGGCCATCCTCAGAAAAATCGGCACGCACAAGGAGATAGACCGCTCGCCGTGATGTGTTCTGTTGCTGAACAAAATTCCTGCAAGTCATTGATTCCGTAGGAGCGGCGGAAGCCGCGATCAACAAGTGCTCCCCTTATTCAGCCCCCCGAATCAAATCCATCAATTCCTCCGTCGAGGGCAGCGCCACCGCGTCGCCTTCCCCCAGGATGCTTTCCGCCAGCGCGCGCTTGTCGTTGTGCATGCCGACGATCTGTTCTTCCACCGTGCCTTTGCTGACCAGCCGGTAGACCGTGACCGGGCGTAGCTGCCCCATGCGGTGGGCGCGGCCCATGGCTTGGTCTTCGGCGGCGGGGTTCCACCAGGGGTCGGTGATGAGGACGTAGTCGGCGGCGGTGAGGTTGAGGCCGAAGCCGCCTGCTTTCAGGCTAATCAGGAACAGGTCGCCTTCGCCCGCCTGAAACGCGGCGACGCGGCGGGTGCGCTCGGCGGCGGGGGTGGAGCCGTCGAGATACTGGTAGGGGATGCCTGCCGCATCCAGCGGCTGGCGCAGGATGGAGAGGAAGTCAACGAACTGGCTGAATACCAGCGCCTTGTGGCCGTTGGCGACCAGTTCGGCGGCGAGCTCGGTGAAGGCTTGCACTTTTGCGCCGTGGCTGGGGAATTGAGGTGTCGCGAGCCTTGGATCGCAGGCGGCGCGGCGCAGGCGGGTGAGCTGGGCGAGGATGTTCATGCGCGCCTGTCCGCCTGCGCCGGATTGCATCGCCATGGCGGCTTCGGCGATGGCCTGGCGGCGCAGGGCTTCGTAGTGGGCGGCTTCCGCCGGGTCGGCATCCACTTCGATCAGCAATTCGGTGCGCGGCGGCAATTCCTGCAACACTTGGGTTTTGGTGCGGCGCAGCAGGAAGGGCGCGATCAGGCGCTTGAGCTGGTGTTGCGCCCCGCGATCCCGGTCGCGTTCGATGCGGGTGGCGAAGCGTTCGTTGAATTTCGTCAGCGTGCCGAGCAGGCCGGGGTTGACGAAGCGCATGATGCTCCACAGTTCAGACAGGCGGTTTTCCACTGGCGTGCCGGACAAGGCCATGCGGAAATCTGCCTGCAAATCAAACACCGCCTGGCTGCGTTTGGCGGTGGCGTTCTTGATGGCCTGGGCTTCGTCGGCGATGACGGTATGCCATTTCTTTTCTGCGAATTTCTCTCCGGCCTGCTGCAACAGGGTGTAGGAAATGACCACTACGTCGAAGGCTGCGGCTTCGTTCAGCGTGGCGTCGCGGTCGCCTTCGCCATAGATGCGCAGATTCAGGCTGGGCGCGAAACGCAAGGTTTCGGCTTGCCAGTTGCCGCATACGGAAGTCGGGGCGATGACCAGCGCCGGGCCGTTGGGGGCGCGCGCCAGCAGCACGGCCAGCGCTTGCAGGGTCTTGCCCAGCCCCATGTCGTCCGCCAGGCAAGCGCCGAACCCGGCGTCGCTCAGGCGGCTGGCCCAGACGTAGCCATCTTCCTGATAGGGGCGCAGTTCGGCTTGCAGGGTGTGGGGGAGGGGGTGGGTTTTGGCTTGCGCTTTTTGCAAACGCTCGATGGTTTTGCGGAAAGCGGCATCGCTGCTCAGTTGCGCGCCTTCCAGCGCGTCATCGACCCAGGCGGCGGCCAGTTGCGGCAGCTTTGCGCCGTGCTTGTCGCTTTCCATCACGGCGGCCAGGTCGGCCAGGCGTTCCTTGAGCGATTTGGTGAGGGCGACATACGCGCCATCGCCCAGCGCGATGAAGCGGCTCTGGCTGCGCGCAGCATCCAGCAGGGCGGAGAAATCCACCACCAGCCCCTCGTCCAGTTGCGCCTGACCGTTAACCCGGAACCATTCGCGCTCGCTTTTAACGCTCACCGTCAGTTGTTTTGGCTCCAGCGTCATCACCCGTACCGGCTTGCCTTTCGGCCAGTCCAGCCCGGCAATGGCGGGGAGTGTGGGCAGAATCTCGACCATATTCAGCGCGTCTTCCGGCTCGGCAACCTGCCATTCCGCGCTGTCGTCATCCAGCGCGTAGTCGTCCAGAAAGGGCAGAGCGTCGAGCACGGCGACCACATGGTTTTTTTCCTGCCCCAAATCGCGTGTCGCGCCGACGCTTTCGCCCTTGATGGCGGCCATCAGGCGACGGCGTCCCGTGGCAGGGGTGAGGCGCGGCCCCTCTTCGCCGAGCGGGATGGCGACCAGACGCAAAAACAGGCCATCGCCTGCGGGCGAGAGTTCGGCGCGCAGGCGGGATTCTGCCGGGATTTCACGCGCTGCCGACACATGCTCGGCATGTACCTGGAAATGGCTGGAGAGGGCGTGCAGGGCTTGTTTCAGCTCATTCTCCGCGCTGGCCGGAATATCAACCTTGCCCGCGAGCAGTTGCGCGGCGCGGCGCTGGGCGTCGCTCATGCGGACGACGCTGACCCGTTGCGCGCTGTCTTCGCGCAGGGTGATCAGGCGCAGGGCTTCGATTTCGCGTTTTTCTTCTGCGCTCAGGTAATAGGGGTTATGGTCGGGCGGGGCATCGCGCAACGGCGGCGTGATCTTGAGCGTGACGCTCTTGCCCTGCTTGACTACTTCAATCTCCGGCGAGCCTTCGACCAGATCGACAAACTGCTCAGGGCGTTTCGCCAGCGCCACTGCCGGGTGGCCGATCAATGCCTGAATGGCGATGGCCTTGTCCAGCACATAGCTCCTCACGCTGGGGCCATCCTTGCGAATGGCGCGGGCGACCTTGGCGTCCCAGGGCGGCAGTTTGGCATTGCCTGCGATTTTGGCGAAACTGATGGTCTTGGCTTTGCTCCAGCCGCGCAAGCCGCGTTTTTGTTCCAGGCATTCAATTTCCTTGATTTCGTCCTGCTTGCCGCTGTGGATCACCCACACCAGGCGCGAGCTTTCTGTATTGCCGCCTGTTGTCGCCTTCTCAGCAGAGAGCGATTGCAGCGCCGCCAGCACCTCGCGCCAGCGTTCTTCCTGCCCGGCGATGAAAAACCCGGCAGGCGGGGGGCGCTTGTTTAGCACCGCCAGGGCGCCATCCAGTTGAGCGATCAGCCAGTCGAAACCGCATTGTTCCAGTTGCACTTTCATGACTTGCGCGTTTCTCCTGATCTGCGTCAGGGTTTTTTCGTCCAGCTTCAGCGCATCCCTGCCCAGCCAGGCGGCCAGCAGGACACGCCAAAAACCATCCAGTCCACCGGTCTGCGTGTGGACAAAAATGCTGCTATCGAGCGGAATGTCGCCTAGCCGGGAACCGATGGCATGCACCCACAAACCCCACCAATTGTTCGGGTCGGGATCGCGCTTGCCCGATTCTCCCAGGCAGAACTTGTGCGCCAGCTCAAGATGTTTGGGCGTTTGCTGCGCCAGCAGGCAGAGTGGGTAAATCCATGACAGGCTCACCGACAACACCCGCTTGCGCGCCCCTGTTTCCTTGTGGAGTAACTTGAAGGCGGCCTCAAACGCAGCCTGCGCTTCGCTCCAGCGCCCCTCCTGCGCCAGCGCAAGCGCACGCAGGGCATCGATACCACCGCCCTGAAGCCCGTCCAGCAGTGCCAGCGCATCTTCCATTTTGCCGCAATTGAGCATCCACGTAGCAAGCGGGAAGCTGAGGTGGAGAGGAATATCGCCCTGCTTGCGCCGAAACTGAGCCAGCGTCCATTCGGCAATCGGCAGCAAGCTGGCATCCCAACTTTGCGTGATCTGCATGATGGCCTGATAGGCCAGATTCCAGCGCCATTCCGGCGTGATGCGGACAAAGGTTTCGGGGTCGAAATCTTCCAGCACCGCATCCTTCAGGATGGCTGGCCAATCAAACCCGGCATGTTCGATATGATCCTTCATGCTGCTCAAAGTCTCGGCAGACGCACCGCCGAGCAGGTTGAGGCGCACGATGGCGACAGTTGCCTCGCGGTCGTAAATCGGCCAGTAAAGTTTGTGCGTGCGCATCTGGACGCCAGCAAGCGTAAACAGCTTGCTCTCCAGATCCTGCCAGTTTTCCTCGCGCAGGATTTTTCGATACAGCTCGTTGCGCAAGGGCGCAGCCAGCCGGAAATAACCCAAGCGAACCGGGAGTTCCAGCAACAATTTTCGCCTGAGCAGTCCGGACTGAATCTCCTTGATATTGTCTGCGGTGTAAGGACGCCTGTCGCCGCGCATCGTCCCCGTCAGCCGCAGGAAATCAGACAGCTTGGTGCGTGTGTGATAGGTCCACATAATCGCCATGGCGCGGGCGATTTTGAGTTCATCGTCGCTCAGGCGGGTGTCAGGAGAAGCGGGGGCGGGGCTGAACAGGTCGGTGGTCATGGCAAGGCAGCGTGTAAATGAGTTTAATGGCTAAGGAGGCGCTGATTTATTTAATTCGCAGCTTCCGCCGCTCCTACAAGTCATTGATTTTGTAGGAGTGGCGGAAGCCACGAACAACATGATGATTAAACCGAGATTATCCATTAGCACTTGTAGGGGCGGTTCTTGTGCCCATGGGTATTAACCGCCTTTGGCGAATACCCACAAATCGGGCACAAGTAAATTCGCCCCTACATTCCATCGTTTTGACGAAATCATGCCTAATGAACAATCTCGGTTTAATCAGTGCTTCTCTTAATTGTCGGGGGAGAATAGGCGATCCAGGCTCATGGCGCAATGCCTGCCGGCCACGGCTCCCCATCCGGCAAATTCTTCCCATGGCATTCCGGAAAAATCCGGGTCTTGCAGGTCTTGCATACTTCGGCGTCGAGGGTGTGATACAGGCCGTGGGTGATGTTGGACATGGCGGGGAAGAAACCGCCTTCGCCGATGTCTTTCAGGTAGTCGCCTTTGTGCAGGAACTGGTAAACCGAGTCCTTGCAGCGGTAAAAATACAGTCCGCCGCCCATTTTCTTCCGCCGTTTGGCTTCCTGCGCCAACATTTCCGCACCGGCGACATCCACAAAATTTATCCCGCTACCGGCAATCAGCACGGTCTTTTGCAACGGGTTGGTCTCGTCGATCTGGAGTAGTGCGCCCTGTATATGATCGACCGCGCCAAAGAAAATCGAGCCGTTGACCCGAACCATGCGGATTTGCGGGCATTCGGGGTGGCCTTTGGCGTCTTCAAAGATGGTGTTGCCTTTTTCTCCCGCAGGCACGACGGGCGTGACAGCGGGTTTGGAGGTGCGGTTCAGGTACATGATGAGCGACAGAATAATGCCGACAAAGATGCCCTTTTCCAGATTGACGAGCGTGCCGATCAGCGTGACCCACAAAATCACGGTTTCAGCCCGGCTGGTGCGCCAGATTGAGGTGATGTGGTGAAAGTCGATCAGCCCCCAGGCGACCAGCAGCAGGATGCCAGCCATGGCAGCGGTGGGCAGGTAGGCGGCGAGCGGCGCGACCAGCAGGACGATCAGCACCAGAAACACCGAAGCAAATACCGTGGCAAGCGGGGTTTTTGCGCCCGATTCAAAATTCACGCCGCTGCGGTTGAAAGAGCCGCTGGACGCAAAGCCGGAGAAGAAACTGCCGATCAGGTTGGAAAGCCCTTGTCCGATGAATTCCTGATTGGCGTCGATCCGTTGCTCGGATTTGATGGCGAGTGAACGGGAGATGGAAACCGCCTCGGTCAGTCCCAGAATGGCGACCACCATGGCCGGGAAGAAGACATCGTGCAGGGTCTTGAAGGACAGGTCGGGGAGGGAGAGGGGCGGCAGGTGAGCGGGGAGGGCGCCGACAGTCTTGATATGCGTGACATCCACGCCTTGCTGGGTGTTGAGCGCGTAGGCTGCCAGGCTGCCGACGATCATGGCGCCGATCATGTAGGGAAATTTAGGCAGAAAGCGTTTGAATAACAGACCGGCGACGAGCGTGGTCAGGCTGATGCCCAGTACCCAGGGATTGATATCGCCAGCTTGCGCGAATAACTGGTGAATGGTCTCAAAAAATGTCGTGCCGCGCGGAATGTTGATGCCGAAGAAATGCTTGATCTGACTCCCGCCGATCAGCAGGGCGGCCCCGGCGGTAAAGCCAATCACCACCGTATGCGAAATGAAGTTAACCAGCACCCCCATGCGCGCCAGCCCCAGGATCAACTGAAACAGGCCAACCAGAAAGGTCAGGGTCAGCACCATGCTGATGAATTGCGGCGTGCCGGGTTCGGCGACATG
Organism: Sulfuricellaceae bacterium; assembly: GCA_030690895.1. Lineage (GTDB taxonomy): Bacteria > Pseudomonadota > Gammaproteobacteria > Burkholderiales > Sulfuricellaceae > Sulfurimicrobium. The sequence continues at coordinate 8,057 of JAUYFQ010000004.1, read as the reverse complement.
CGACATCGAGGCGAACACGGCAATCGAAATGGCCGTGGTGGGGCCGGAAACCAGGTGCCAGCTTGAGCCGAACAGGGCGGCAATGATGGCGGGAACCATGGCTGCGTACAGGCCGTATTCCGGCGGCAGCCCGGCGATGGTGGCGAAGGCCACGCCCTGCGGCAAGACGATCATCGCGCCGGTGATCGCGGCGGTTGCGTCGGCGCGCAAGGTGTCCTTGGTGACCATGGGCCACCAGCGCAGGAAGGGGAAGACGCGATACAGCCAGAGCTTGCAGGAAGGGCAGTTTTCCATAGTGGGATGCCTGATTTGATGATGCTGGCAGTGTATACCTGGCGCCCATGGCAAAAAATGGAATTATTCTAAATATGTTCATATTGATACTTTTAGTTGTTACAATCTGAACATGAAGAATTTATTTGGAACTGACAAGTGGCTGGTGCTGTCGGTCAGCCTGCCAGCCACAAACGCCACCTTGCGCATGCGCTTGTGGCGCGCCATGAAGGCGCTGGGCTGCGCCAGCCTGCGCGAAGGCGTGTATCTGCTGCCTGCCGGGCGCGGCTTGCGCCAGTCATTGCAAATGCATGTGGAAGAAATCAAGCAGGGTGGCGGCTCGGCTTATCTGCTGAATGTTTCCCACCCCACCAGCGAAGAAAAAACCGATTTTCAGGCGATGTTCGACCGCAGCGAGGATTACCGCGCGCTGATGGAGCGGGTGGCCGTGTTTCACACCGCCATCGGCACGCTGGACACGCAGGCTGGACGCCGCCAGCTCAAGACCCTGTGGCGTGAGTTCGAGGCGCTGGTGGCGATCGACTATTTTCCACGCGGCGGCAAGGCGGAAGCCGATGCCTTGCTGATGGACGCGGAAGCAGCCTTCCTGGCCTCGCTCGCGCCCGGCGAGCCACGCGCCCAGTCGGGTGATATTCCGGTGCTGGAGCGGGCCGCCTATCAGGGACGAATCTGGGCGACGCGCAAGCATCTGTGGGTGGATCGCATGGCCAGCGCCTGGCTGATTCGCCGGTTTATTGATCCTGCAGCGGCGCTTGTCTGGCTGGAACGAATCGAAGACAAGCCCGAAGACGCGCTGGGCTTTGATTTCGATGGTGCGGAATTCACCCATGTCGGCCTGCGCGTGACGTTCGAAGTGCTGCTGGCGAGCTTTGGCCTGGAAAACGATCCGGCCTTAAAAAAGCTGGCGGCGCTGGTGCATTGCCTGGACGTCGGCGGATTGCCGGTGAGCGAGTCGGCGGGCGTGGAAATGGTGTTGGGCGGGGCGCGGCAGCGCTGTGCGGATGATGATGCCTTGCTGGTCGAGGCCAGCAGAATTTTTGATGATCTGTATGTAATGCATGGAGAATGGAAACATGAGTAAACAGGATATTCCAACTACGCCACCCGCGCCCGTCAGCATGGGGGAGGCTTTCAAATACTGGTTCAAGCTGGGGTTTATCAGCTTCGGCGGGCCAGCCGGGCAAATCGCCATGATGCATCAGGAGCTGGTGGAAAAGCGCCGCTGGATTTCCGAGCACCGATATCTGCATGGCCTGAATTTCTGCATGTTGTTGCCTGGCCCGGAGGCCATTCAACTGGCGATCTACATCAGTTGGCTGCTGCATGGCGTGCGCGGCGCGGTGGTGGCGGGGGTGCTGTTCTTCATGCCAGCCTTCATTCTGCTTTCCCTGCTGGCCGGACTGTACCTCAGCTATGGCGATCTTCCGGCAGTGCAGGGCGTGTTTTATCTCATCAAGCCGGCAGTGGTGGCAGTGGTGCTGTTTGCCGCCTGGCGGATCGGCAGCCGCGCCCTGAAAAACGGCGTGTTGTGGACCATGGCCGCACTGGCGCTGGTTGGCATCCTGTATTTCAAGATCGACTTCCCCTGGATCGTGCTGGCAGCCGCGATCATTGGCGCAATTGGCGGCAAGCTGATGCCGGAAAAATTCAAGGCAGGCGGCGGTCATGGCGCATCAAACAAGGTATATGGCCCGGCGCTGATCGACGACGATACGCCCACCCCAGCCCATGCCCGCTTTACCTGGGGTCGCTTGAGCGTGATCGTCATCGCCTTCGTTCTGATCTGGCTGGGTGCCATGCTGGCTTTGCAAGGCGTGCCTGACCTCTACAACATGGGCGAGTTCTTCACCAAAGCCGCCTTCCTGACCATAGGCGGTGCTTACGCGGTGCTGCCCTACGTGTACCAGGGCGGGGTGGAGCATTTCCACTGGCTCACCGGCCCGCAGATGATGGACGGTCTGGCGCTGGGCGAAACCACGCCGGGGCCGCTGATCATGATCGTGACCTGGGTTGGCTATCTGGGTGGTGTCGCCAAGGATGTCGCCGGTGGCAACGCCATTCTGGCCGGGTTGGCTGGAGCAGGTGTGGCAACGTTCTTTACCTTCCTGCCATCCTTCCTGTTCATTCTCGCCGGTGGCCCGATTGTCGAAGCCACGCGCGGCGAACTGAAATTCACCGCGCCACTGACCGGCATCACTGCCGCCGTGGTCGGCGTGATCGTGAATCTGGCGGTATTTTTCGCCTGGCACACCTTCTGGCCAAAAGCCACGGAAGAGGCGATTTTTAGCGGCCCGTTCGAATGGCTACCCGTGCTGGTCACCATCGCCGCCTTCATCGCCCTGTGGAAGTACAAGATCGACATCATGAAAGTGATTGGCGCCTGTGCCCTGTTGGGGCTGGTTTACAGCTTTGTCATATAAGGAAATAAAAATGGAACGCACCATCAAACCAGAAACCCTGAAAACCGAACTGAGCAGCAAATACCTGCTCGACGTGCGCCGTGGCTCTGACCGTGATGCTTCTACCGAGCAACTGGCAGGCGCCAACTGGAAAGACCCGGAAAAGCTGGCCGAATGGGCCGATGATCTGCCGAAAGATCAGGACATCGTGCTGTATTGCGTGCGTGGCGGCGGTGTGTCAAACAGCGTGGTGGACGCGCTCCAGGCAAAAGGGCTGAAAGCGCGCTTTATCGAGGGTGGTATTGAGGGGTACAAGGCAGCCGGGGGTGAGGTGGCCGGGAAGTGATAATGATAATGTGGGTCGGCCTCCAGGCCGACAGCTTTATACAATGTCGGCCTGAAGGCCGACCCACATAGAGAGATGGTTCTGTGACTTATGCCGATTTGCGCAAAGGGAGATTTTCAGAGCCAGGCAGAGAGTATCTGGTAACGGCTGTCACACATGGCCGCAGATCGGTATTTGACGATTTCCATGTTGCGCGTCTGCTGGTTCATGAAATGCAGCGTGTTGAAAGCGAAGGCAAGGCAAGCTGGTTAGCTTGGGTCATCATGCCCGATCATGTGCATGGACTTTTGTCGCTGAATGGCGAGAGCGACTTGGCTGCTACTCTGAACGATTTCAAGGGGCGTAGCGCCAGGGCAATCAATAGGATGCTTGGGCGAACCGGTGCTTTCTGGCAGCCTGGTTTCCACGATCATGCCTTACGAAAAGAAGAGGATCGGTTGGTGGTGGCGCGCTATATCGTCGCCAACCCGCTACGCGCCGGGTTGGTAGAGCGGTTGGGTGACTACTCGCATTGGGATAGTGTCTGGCTGTAATTTTAGAAAATAGATGTGGGTCGGCCTTCAGGCCGACGCTTTTTTGTAATGTCGGCCTGTACCCGTAAAGGGCATCACCGCCGCGAGCGGCAGAAAATCTGCTCGCACGGGCGCGAAAGGCCGACCCACAGGGAGTTGAGAAAAATGAAATGGATCACCCGCGAACGCCCGAAAATCGACCGCATCGCCTGTCCCTGGCTGATTGCACGCTTCATCGATGAGGCCCCTGAGTTTCTGTATGTGCCAGGCGGCGAGGTCATGAAAATTGCCGCTGAAACCGGCGCCATTCCTTATGACGTGCCGGGCGTTGAACTTGGCCATCATGGCCCGGAGTGCAGCTTCGACGCCTTCATCAAGAAATATCAGCTCAAGGATCCGGCGCTGGACAAGCTGGCGCGCATCGTGCGGGCGGCGGATACGGGCTGCCCGGATTTGGCGAAAGAGTCATATGGCTTGCTGGCCATTTCCAAGGGGCTGTCGCTAAATTTTGAGGATGACCACGAAATGCTGAAGCATGGCATGGTGATGTACGACGCGCTGTATGCCTGGTGCTCGGATACGCCACTGAAAAAAGTCGCGCGTTTGTTCGGACTGAAGTAATGCTGATTCCCGCCGGAGCGGATCGCAGCGCCCGGCCATTGTTGCTGGCCCGCGCCCTGCGCGCATTCGTCGATGGCTACGTGGCGGTGCTGCTGCCTGCCTATCTGCTGGCGCTGGGATTTGGCGGTTGGACAGTGGGTTTGCTGAGCTCCGCCACCTTGCTGGGTTCGTCGCTGGCAACCCTGGCGGTTGGGATATGGGGGCATCGTTTTTCCTCGCGCCGCCTGCTGCTGGGGGCGGCTTTGCTGATGCTGGCGACGGGGCTGGGATTTGCCGGGCTGACTTCATTCTGGCCCTTGCTGGTAGTGGCTTTCGTCGGCACGCTCAACCCCAGCTCCGGTGATGTCAGCGTGTTTCTGCCACTGGAGCATGCCCGGCTGGCCGAGGCGGCCAGCGGTGAGGCACGCACTGCGCGGCGTCATGCGTTTGTGAATTTTTTTCCGCTGGCCGAGGCGGCCAGCGGTGAGGCACGCACTGCGCTGTTTGCGCGTTACACCCTGACCGGCTCGCTATGCGCGGCGCTGGGTGCGCTGGCAGCGGCATTCCCGGACTGGATGGAATCTGTGGCCGGTCTGACCCGGCTGGACGCCATGCGCGTCATGTTTGTGCTGTATGCGGTGGTCGGACTGACTGTCTGGATGATCTATCATCGCCTGCCCATCCCGCTGCCTCACGAGCAGGCAGCGCCGCCCGCGCCGCTGGGCGTTTCGCGCGGCATCGTGGTGAAACTGGCCGCGCTGTTCTCGCTCGACGCTTTTGCCGGCGGACTGGTGGTGAATTCGCTGCTGGCGCTGTGGTTATTCGAGCGTTTTGGCCTGTCGCTCGCGGCGGCGGGGGCGTTCTTCTTCTGGGCGGGGCTGCTGACGGCAGGCTCCCAGCTTGCAGCTCCTCTGTTGGCCAAGCGCATCGGTCTGCTGAATACCATGGTGTTCACGCATATTCCGGCCAATATTTTCCTGATTCTGGCGGCGCTGGCACCCAGCCTTCCGCTGGTGCTGGCCTTGCTGCTGGCGCGTGCAGCCTTGTCGCAAATGGATGTGCCGACTCGCTCGGCCTATGTCATGTCGGTGGTGACGCCGCCCGAGCGCGCGGCAGCGGCCAGTTTCACCGCAGTGCCGCGCAGCCTGGCTTCGGCGCTTTCTCCAAGTATTGGTGGCGCGATGTTTGCTGCTGGCTGGGTGGCTGCGCCGCTGGTGGCTTGTGGCCTGCTCAAAATTGCTTATGACTTGACGCTATGGCGTTCGTGCAGGAAAGTCGGGTTCGGGGAAGCAGACAGCACCAGATAACGCCGAATCCAAGGTATTGATCCGGAAAGCTATTGTCTTAACTGTGGGTCGGGCTTTAGCCCGACATGTCGGCCTGAAGGCCGACCCACACTTCAAACTTCACCGGGCCGGAGCAATAGGTCAGGGTGCCACAGGCTTCCATCCTGCGCCGGGGTCAAATGCCGACATCTTCGCACCAATGGCAGTGGAATCTTTGCCAAGATTCTTTTCGTAAACCTTGCCATTGTGATTGACGATGAAGCTCATCACCCCGCTGCTGCCATAGTCGGCCGGATAGGCGACCATCGCGAACCCGGCGATCATGCGACCGTTGATGACGTAGTTATAGGCGCCGCCCGGTGCATTTTTCCCCTGCCGCGTGATGATCTTGAAGTGGTAACCCCGATACGCGTCACCTGCGGTGTGACCCTTGAAGTAGGGGGCGCTTTCAGCAATCAACGGGCCAAACGGACTTGCCTCTTCGCCCTTGGCTGTGTCTGCTGGCCAAAACAGTCCGTCGCGTTTCCCCATCGCGCTGGCCAGTTTTTGCGCGTACTGAAGCACATCGTCGCCGTCGCGGTCGCTTGCGGCGTAGCTGCGTTGAGCGTCGATGTAGGCGTGCAGCACGTAGATGGCGTTACGCTCGTTGCCGCCAATGCGGCGATTGACGATTTCATCGGCGCCTTGCTCACTGGCGAAGCGCCAGCGATCGCCTGTACGCACGATAGGGATGGGCACGGGCCAAGCCTCGTCGCCGATCACCAGCACGCGGCGATTTGGGCTCGGCTCGTGCAGTACGTGCAATGTCCGCATTGCAGCGAGGATCTTTGCCCGGGTAGCGCTTGCTGCAGTGCGATCGGTTTGAATAATCAGGGCTTTGTGTTCATCGCCGAAGACCGCGATCATGGCCGAATCACCGTCGGCAGCGAGCGCGGCCATCAGTGCATCGACCGCCGCTTCCGGCGTCGCGAATGTTTCCTGTGAGGCGGCAACTGCGGCGAGTGGGAAAGCCAGCGCAAACACCAGCGCAAGCTGTCGCAAGAATGATCTGAGACAAGTGATGTTCATGGCAGAGGCCTTGCATTTGATTGAATAAGATAGATCCATAACAAAATTCCAGCCGTTAACGACGGCCGCCTCCGCCGCCCCCTCGCCCACCACCGCCTCCACGGGAACCACCGCCGCTAGACGACGAACGAGTACTTGCGCTGGATGCCGAGCTGCGGCTCGCGGAACCACGCGAACTATCCATCTGGGTTTGTCGCCCGGAACCATAGTCGCCGAAGGCGTTGCTGCTTGATGTGTTGCTGCGGCTCGCGCTGCCGCTGCTTGAGGACTGCGTTGTTGTGCGGGCCGCCCCCCCGCTGGCCGACCCGGTGCTGCCGGTGCGCGCATCGCCTGCACGTGCAGTAGAAGCGCCGGTCGAGCTGCTGACTTGGCCAGGCTGCTTATTGGATTTCCAGGCTGTGCTGGTACCGGCTGCCTGCGTGCTCGCGCCACTGCGATTGATGTTTCCAGTATTGATATTGCCGGTATTGATATTCCCAGTGTTAATGTTTCCGGTATTGATGTTCGTGGTGCGATTGACGTTGATGTTGGCGTTCCCGCCATAGTGTGCGCCATAGTGGTTGCCATGCCAGGCCGCCCCGATCGCTGCACCCCAGATCACGCCGGCAGCCATTGCAGCGCCCGGCGGATAGGGGTAGTAGTACGAAGGGTAGGCTGTAGGATAGTAGGAGTAAACGGGAACCGGGCTGGCGACAATCACCGCAGTTGGGCTGTATTGCGGCACGTAGATCACCTGCGGATCGGCCGGAACGATGATGATGGTCTCCTTTTCAGCCGTCACGACCTGTTTGTCGTCGGTCTTGAGGTTGCCCGCAGCCTGCGCCTTGCGGCGAAAGCTCTGGATTCCCTCCAGCACCGCGCCCTGATCGGCGACGACCGCTTCACCCAGCGCGCTCGTCCAGTCAAGATCAGCACTCATTTTCTTCACCACGTCAGGGTAGTTCAGCAGTGACTTGACGGCATCATCCCACTTGTCGTCGATGGCCAGCTTGGGATCGGCCTTGCGCTTTTCGAGAAAGCGGTCTGCCTGCACCAGCTGTAACGGGCTTGTTGAGGCTGGCAAAATGATCGCAACCAGATCGTCGGGATACAGCGCGATCGGGCCAACGAGCTTGTCCATTCCCCCTGCGGATTGCGCGCTGGCATGCATTGCGAAGACCAGCGAAACGATAGCCACCAGCAGCACGGCCCAAGGCGAGCGGTTGGGGTGATCTGCGGCTATAAGGGTATGCAAATTGTCATTCATACTTGCTCCAAGTCTTGTTCATACCGTGAGGTGTCTTGCGCGTCCTGAATCTTCCCGCTACTGGCTGCCAACTTACCATTAAATTCGCCGTTGCGCTGGACATATCCTGAACAATCCGAGATTGTTCATTAGCACTTGTAGGGGCGGTTCTTGTGCCCATGGGTATTAACCTGAATGTTGCACAAATCCCCCTCCATGCCATTTGCATCACCACAGCGCATTTTTTTGATTTTCAGGCGAAAGCCCCCTAACCCCCACTGGCGGGGTGAAGGGTGATTTGTGGTTGACAAGGGCGGGAGGCATCGT
>JAUYFQ010000061.1 GCA_030690895.1 Sulfuricellaceae bacterium | reverse complement strand
GTGCCTGCTTTGCATTCCAATAACCGTTTGGGCCGAGGAGTCCAAACCGCTGGCCGATGATCCGGTGCTGGAACAGCGCATGATTACGCTTTCCGAAGATTTGCGCTGTCTGGTGTGCCAGAACGAATCGCTCGCCGGTTCGCATGCCGAACTGGCCCAGGATTTGCGCCGCGAAATCCGCGAGTTGATGCGCGGCGGCAAAAACGACGCGCAGGTTATCGAGTACCTGACCCAACGCTACGGCGATTTCGTTTTGTACCGGCCGCCGCTGAAACCGGCGACCTGGTTGTTGTGGTTCGGCCCCTTCGCCCTGCTGGCGGGCGCCGTTGGCGGATATGTCGTCTACCTCAAACGGCGCGACCAGCGGGTTGCGGGTGAAACCCTGTCTGACGCGGAAAAAAAGCGTGTTGAAGCCTTGCTGGAAAACTCTAAGGAAAAATTATCATGACCGATTTCTGGGCTATTTCGTTGTTCTGGATTTTCGTACTGCTGTTCATCGCCATCGCGCTGGCGTTCATCCTGCCGCCGTTGTTGCGACGTAACGGCAAGGCTGAGCAGGCAGGGCGCGCCGCGATGAACATCGCCATCTATCGCGACCAGTTGCAGGAACTGGAAGCCGACCTCAAAAGCGGGGAACTGACCCAAGATCAATTCGAAAGCGCCAAGCTGGAAATTGATCAGCGTTTGAGCGAGGATGTTCCCGTCGCCAGCGACCGCGCCCTATCGCCAAACAGCGGGCGCTGGGCGGGATTTGCGCTGGCCGGCGCGCTTCCGGTGCTGGCGCTGGCGCTCTACGTGGTGTTCGGCAACCCCGACGCCTTGAGCCTGCCGCGCGCCGAAGCCGCCCCACCGGGAGCGGCGGCGCAAGCGGAACAAGAGGGGCAACACGACCCCTCCGCGATGATTGCCGCACTGGAAGCCAAATTGCAGCAAAAGCCCGACGACTCCGCCGGTTGGTACATGCTGGGACGCACCTATGGCGCTATCGGACGCTTTGATGAGGCGACGCGGGCGTTCGCCAAGGCCGCCGGGCTGCTGCCTAACGACCCGCGCATTCTGGCGGATTACGCCGAAGCGCTGGCGCTTACCCAAGGCAAAAAAATCGCGGGAAAACCACTGGAGCTGATCAACAAGGCGCTGGAGTTGAATGAAAAGGAGGAAAAAGCCTTGGAACTGGCGGGAATCGCCGCTTACCAGAGCAAGAATTTTGCCCAGGCGGCGTTTTACTGGCGGCAACTGCTGAAAGTCATCCCCCGCGACACCGACTATTTCAGGGACATCGCGGCAGCCGCAGAAGAAGCCGAAAAAACCGCCGCAGAGCATTCTGGCCTGGGCGACAAGGCCAAATTGGGCGCGAAGGGCGCTGTTGCAGAAAAAGGACAGCAATCGGCCAAGCCGGCGATGCAGGGCGGAACGGGCATTTCCGGTACTGTTACGATCAAGGGGGAATTGATTGCCAGGGTAAAATCCACTGATGTCGTGTTCATTTTCGCCCAGGCGCCGGGGAGCAAGATGCCGCTGGCCAGTCTGAAAATCGACCCCAACAAACTTCCCTACAGCTACACGCTGGACGATTCCATGGCGCTGACACCTAACGATAAACTGTCCAACCATCCCGAAATTGTCGTCAGCGCCCGCATTTCAAAGTCCGGCCAGGCCGCAGCGCAAAGCGGCGATTTGCAGGGCAAGAGCGGCACGGTCAAACTTGGACAGCAGGGCGTCAGCGTGATCATCGACACCGTCCTTCCGTGACCATGAATTGAATGGCTATGGCAGCTGGCGCCAAAGCGGGTAGGGGATTCCCCTATCGCAAATATAGGAGAACGCCCTGAAATTGCAGAATGCTTGATGTAGATCAAGGTTGATGTATGCCGCTTGTATGAATATTCGTTCCCATGAGCGCATGGGTGTCGTGCGTCATTTACCGATTATTTTGAGTGTTCGCAAATATCTATGAAGGGGTCATACATGAAGAGCAAACATCTAGTGGTTTCCGCACTGGCCATGGCTATCTCAGGGGCATTCGGCTTGGCGATGGCGGCAGATGCGCCGACGCTGTCACCTGAAGCCAAGGCGGCCAGCGCCAAGCTTTATTTCGAGCGTTGCGCCGGTTGCCACGGCATTCTGCGCAAGGGCGCCACGGGCAAGAACCTGGAGCCGGTGACCTCCGCCAAGAAGCCGGACGGCACGGTAGTCGAAGGCGGCACCCTCAAGCTCGGCCATAACCGTCTGGAAAAAATCATTGCCTACGGCACCGAAGGTGGCATGGTGAATTTCGACGACCTCCTCACCAAAGAGGAAATCTCGAACATGGCCACCTACATCCAGATGAAGCCGGATACACCGCCGGAGTGGGGCATGAAGGACATGATGAACAGCTGGAAGCTGGTCGTCAAGCCGGAAGATCGCCCCAAGAAGCAAATGAACAAGATCAACCTGAAGAACGTGTTCTCGGTAACCTTGCGCGATGCCGGCGAAGTGGCGCTGATCGACGGCGACACCAAGCAGATCTGGGGTATCGTCAAGACCGGCTACGCGGTGCATATTTCCCGCGTGTCCAAGTCCGGTCGCTATGTCTACGTGATCGGCCGCGATGGCAAGCTCGACCTGATCGACATGTGGTTCGAGAAGCCTACCGTGGTGGCAACCCTCAAGGTGGGTATCGAAGCCCGCTCGGTGGAAACTTCGAAATTCAAAGGCTTCGAGGACAAATATGCTATCGCCGGTTCCTACTGGCCGCCCCAGTATGTGATTACCGATGGCGAAACCCTCAAGCCGTTGAAGATCATGTCCACTCGCGGCCAGGACGTGGATGGCGAATATCATCCCGAGCCGCGCGTGGCCTCTATCGTGGCGACCGAAGGCAAGCCTGAATGGGTGGTCAACCTCAAGGAAACCGGCATGATCCGCCTGGTGGATTACTCCGACCTGAAGAACCTGAAGGAAACCACTATCGAATCCGCCAAGTTCCTGCATGACGGCGGCTGGGATTCAACCAAGCGTTACTTCCTGGTGGCTGCCAATGCTTCCAACAAGGTGGCTGTAGTCGATACCAAAACCGGCAAGCTGGCTGCACTGGTCGATACCAAGGCCAAGCCTCATCCTGGTCGTGGCGCGAACTTCGTGCATCCCAAGTTCGGTCCGGTGTGGGCGACTTCCCACCTGGGCGCTGACGTGATTTCCCTGATCGGCACCGATCCAGCCAAGCATCCAAAAGAGGCTTGGAAAGTCGTGGCTGAATTGAAGAACCACGGTAGCGGTTCCCTGTTCGTCAAGACCCATCCAAAATCCACGAACCTGTGGGCGGATGCGCCTCTGAGCGCGGAAAAAGATCAGGCTGAATCGGTGACGGTGTATGACATCAAGAACCTGGACAAGGCACCGGAAGTCATCAACATCGCCAAGTTGGCTGATCTGCCTGAAGGCAAGGCAGTCAAGCGCGCAGTGCATGCGGAATACAATGCAACTGGCGATGAAGTCTGGTTCTCGATCTGGGCGGGTAAAACGGAGGCTTCGGCCATCGTGATCATGGATGACAAGACACGCAAGCTCAAGCATGTCATCAAGGATCCGAAGCTGATCACGCCTACTGGCAAGTTCAATATCTTGAATACTCAGCACGATATTTATTAATCACTAACCTGGCTACCGGGGAGATCGCTCCCCGGTTGTCCAAAATACAAGAGATAAAACATGGCATCCTCAAGCTGGTGGTCAAAACTGCGCAAACCGAGTGTCAAGTATTCCCTGCTGACCCTGTTGGGCGGGGGGTTTATTCTGGGCGTGTTGTTCTGGGGCGGGTTCAATACCGGCATGGAAGCCACCAACAAGCTGGAATTCTGCATCGGTTGTCACGAAATGAAAGACAACGTGTATCAGGAGTACAAGAAAACCATCCACTATTCCAACCGGACGGGCGTGCGCGCTGCGTGTTCGGATTGCCACGTCCCCAAGGACTGGACGCATAAAATAATCCGCAAGATTCAAGCCAGCAAAGAGGTCTATGGAAAAATAACTGGTGTGATCGACACGCCGGAGAAATTCGAGGCGCATCGCCTGGAAATGGCCAAGAGAGAATGGGCGCGTATGAAGGCTTCGGACTCCAGGGAATGTCGCAATTGCCACTCCTTCGAGGGCATGGACGGCGAAAAGCAGAAACCACGCGCCAAGAAGCAGCACGAAAATGCACAGCGCGACAAGCAGACCTGCATCGATTGCCACAAGGGGATTGCGCACAACAAACCCAAGGGCATGGTCGAAGAAGATGACGACGAATAACACTGACCCCAGACAATGGAGATTTTCATGAACAAAACACTATTTGCTGCATCTGCACTCGGACTGGTCATGGCTGGCATGGCGGGGTCGGTACTGGCCGCGCCGGACTGGAGCAAGGTTCCATCTCGCCAGGTTACGCTGTTCTATCCCGGCACATCCGGTATTGAATGGATTCAAAATGGCACGGAACATGGCGGTGCCAAGGCGCTGAGAAAAGGCGATCGCTGCATCTCTTGCCATGAAGATGAAAAGAAATTTACCGTCGATATTGCAACTGCCGACATTCTCGGGGGCAAGAAGCTCGAACCCAAGGCGATAACTGGCCGTCCCGGCACGATTCCTGTCAATGTGCAGGCGGCCAACGATGGCAGCAATCTTTACCTGCGTTTTAGCTGGAAAGAGCCCAAGGACGCCGCCGACAAGAAGGACAAGGATAATCCGGTCAAGCTGGCTGTGATGTTGGAGGAAGGAAAGGTTGTCGCCAAGGACGCCAAGGGCAAGGAAGTCCTGATCGGCACAGCGGGCGGTTGCTGGGGAACCTGCCATACGGATGCGCGCACCATGCCGGGCGCAGATGACAAAAAAACCAAATATGTCACTGGCGGGACGCTGGCCAACGGTCAGTATTACGACATGATGCAGTGGAAGAGCGGCAAGGGCGCCAAGCCGGTTGATGGCCATGTCGCCGACAAGCGCGTGATGGAAGGCGGCAAGGCATTGGTCAGCGCGGAAGGCAAGAAAGAAGGCGATACCTGGACAGTCACCTTCACACGCAAATTCACCGGTGGCGAGGGTGATGTCGCGCTGGCGGCAGGCAAAGTGGTCAACATGGGTTTCGCGATTCATAACGATAGTTCGGAAGGTCGCTTCCACCATGTATCGTTTGGTTATACCTTGGGTATCGACGCCAAGGCCGACATTACGGCCGCCAAGTGAATTAAGCCTGGTGGCTGGAATCGGGGTTAAAGGAAGGGGGACGATGCGCCCCCTTTTTTTTGCAGCAAGTGTTTTGTTTGCCGCCCAGGCAGCAGCAGATGTGACGCCGTTGCGCCAGAAAGAACTGGCGCGACAGCAAGAGTTGGTCAGACTGGTACGGCACGATTGTGGTTCCTGTCATGGTCTGACCTTGTTGGGTGGACTGGGGCCGGCGCTACTGCCCGCCAATCTGCGCGACAAGCCCAAGGAAAGCCTGGTGGCGACCATTCTGTTCGGGCGACCGGGCACGCCAATGCCGCCCTGGAGGGAATTTGTGACTGAAGCGGAAGCCGAATGGATCGTGGAGAGGCTGTTACAGGATTTTCCTAATGAACCTTGAGAGTATTCAAAAATACGCTGTAGGTCGGCCTTCAGGCCGACAAGTCGGCCTGAAGGCCGACCTACAGCGAGCAAGAGCGCTAGTCGCATGTCTCCTGTTGGCATTCATGAGCGCCTGCACCACGCCACCCCTGCGTGGAACGGGCGATCTCGGTGTGGTCATCGAGCGCGCCTCTGGCAGTCTGGCCGTGGTCGAAACCAGTGGGCGGTCTCTGCTGGGCCGGATTCCCGGCTTGGGCGACCTATCCCACGCCTCACTGAATTATTCCCGTGATGGCCGCTATGCTTATGTCTTCGGGCGCGATGGTGGATTGACCAAGGTCGATTTGCTGGAAATGCGCATCGTCAAGCGCGTCATGCAATCAGGAAACAGCATAGGCGGTGCGATTTCCCAGGATGGGAAACTGGTTGGTGTCGCCAACTACACCCCCGGCGGGGTGAAGTTTTTCGATGCGAATACGCTGGAACTGGTTGCCGATATACCTGCGCAGGACGCCAGCGGCAAGCTTTCCAAGGTGGTCGGTCTGGTCGATGCGCCAGGAAATCGCTTTGTCTGGAGCCTGTTTGATAGCGGCGAGATCTGGCTAGGCGATTTAAGCAACCCGGCTCATCCGGTGCTGAAAAAGTACACCGGGATCGGCAAGGAACCCTATGACGCCATGATTACTGCCGATGGCCGCTTCTACTTGGCCGGATTGTTCGGTGAGGATGGCCTGACCATGCTTGACCTGTGGAATCCCGATGCGGGCGTCAAACGGGTCTTGAGCCATTACGGCAAGGGAGAGCAAAAACTGCCGGTTTTCAAAATGCCGCATCTGGAAGGCTGGGCGGCAACGGGTACGGAATTGCTGGTGCCCGCTGTGGGACGGCATGAAGTCCTGGTGATCGACGAGAGAAACTGGCAGGAGGTCGCGCACATTCCCGTTCATGGCCAACCGGTGTTCGTGGTGGCGCGCCCGGATAACCGTCAGGTATGGGTGAATTTTGCCTTCCCGCATAATGACACGGTGCAGGTGATCGATGTGCCAAGCCGGAAAGTCGTTCATACCTTCAAACCCGGCAAGGCGGTCCTGCATATCGAATTTACCCCGCGCGGGGAACAGGCCTGGATTTCCGCGCGTGATGAGCATTTCGTCGCCATTTACGACAGTGAAAATTTCAACTTGCTGGGAACCATTGCGGCGACAAGCCCCAGCGGGATTTTCTTTACTCATCGTGCTCACAGGACAGGGTTATGAACAGCAGTCTGGAAATGCGTCTGTTGAACGATTACCAGCATGATTTTCCGCTGGTTGCCGCGCCTTTTGCCCATCTGGCCGAGGCGCTGGGGAGCACCGAAGGGGAAGTGCTGAAAACCTTGGGTCGCCTGCAGCAGCAGGGGACAGTCAGCCGGGTGGGCGCCGTGGTTCGGCCTCGCAGCATTGGCGCGAGCACCTTGGCGGCGCTGGCTGTGCCGGAAGACCGTCTGGATGAAGTTGCTGACATGGTCAGCAACTATCCGGAAGTGAACCATAACTATCAGCGCGAGCACAGTTTCAACCTGTGGTTTGTGGCTGCGGCGGCGGACGAAGTTGCGCTGCAGCGGGTTCTGAACGAAATCGAATCCAGAGCCGGTTGTGCCTTGCTGGTTCTGCCGCTGGAAGAGGATTACCACATCGATTTGGGTTTTGACATGACGGGAACACGTCGCAAGCGGTCCGACTTCATGATGGCTCATGCCAGCGGGAATCATCCAGATAGGTCTCAACCCGCCTGCAAACCTAGCCCACGGGAACTTGCGGTTGTCTCGGCCATTGGCGCCGGTTTGCCTCTGGTTTCCCGCCCGTTCGCTGCAACAGGTGAAAAACTGGGTTTGACCGAAGATGAGGTCATCGCGGACCTACAACATTTGACTGGACAGGGCATCATCAAGCGCATGGGGGTCGTGGTTCGTCATCATGAACTGGGCTATCGCGCCAATGCCATGGTGGTGTGGGATATTGCCGACGAAGCGGTGCGCGACCTTGGGCAATGTCTAGGCAAGCTGGAGTTTGTCACGCTTTGCTATCGCCGTCCGCGCCGCCTGCCTGCCTGGCGTTACAACCTGTTTTGCATGATTCACGGCCATGACAGGGAAGAAGTGCTGGCCCGGGTCGAGGAAATGCGCCAAGGCTGCGGTTTGCAGGCGGTCGCTCATGAGGTGCTGTTCAGCACCCGCCGTTTCAAGCAATGCGGCGCACGCTATGCGCGCGCAGCGTGAATGACGGGCATGCCTTGATGGACGATCTGGATCGCGCCATCATCAATCAGCTACAAGGGGGATTCCCGCTTTGTGACCATCCCTATGCTAGAGCGGCACAACAGCTTGGCATGTCTGAAGATGAATTGCTCCTGCGCCTGAAAAGGCTGCTGGACGACAAGGTGCTCACCCGGTTTGGTCCCCTGTACCACGCAGAGCGCATGGGTGGCAGTCTTAGTCTGGCCGCCATGAAAATTGCCCCGGCTGACTTCGAGCGGGTGGCTGAAATTGTCAACGCCATGCCTGAAATTGCACACAACTATGCCCGCGAGCACGTACTCAATATGTGGTTTGTCGTGGCTGCAGAAACGCCACACCTGCATAGAGAGGTGATAAAACGGATTGAACGCGAAACCGGCCATGCGGTGTATGACATGCCGAAGATCAAAGAATATTTCGTTGGTTTGAACTTACAGGTGTAATTCATGAAAAAAATAATCCCGGTCTTTTTTCTGATGTTCGGATTGGCCTTCATGCCGTTTACTGCTGGCGCGGCGCCTGCCCAGACTTCGCAAATCACCCCGTCTTCCGCGATCAACAAGGCCGGGCGGCAGCGCATGTTGTCGCAGCGAATGGTCAAGTTTTACTGCCAGATTGGCCAAGGGGTTCTGGCCGACAAGGCTGCGGTGCAAATGGGACAGTCGGTGGTATTGTTTGAATCCCAACTCGATGAGCTTGAACAGAATGCGCCCAATGCTGAGATTAAAACGGCTGTTGCTGAAATGAAAGCTGCCTGGCTGCCTTACCGCGAAGTCGTTACTGCCAAACCCACTCTGAAAGGGGGCGATCAACTGATCGACCTGAGCGAAACATTGCTTAAGCGCGCGCATAACGTGACCCAGTTATGGCAAAACGCAGCGGGCACCCAGACCGGACGGCTGGTCAATATTTCAGGACGCCAGCGCATGTTATCCCAACGCATGGCGCGGTTTTATTTTGAAAAGCGCCGCGGTTTCAGGCCTGCCGAGATCAGCGCCGGGCTTAAACAGGCCAAGGAAGAATTTACCAGCGCAATGAATGAACTGGAAAGTGCACCCCAGAATACGCCAGCCATTCGCAAGGAACTCGAACAAGCGCGAAATCAGTGGATATTTTTTAACAACGCCATTGACCAAGCCGACAGCAAGGATCCCATTTTAGCCACCAATGTAGCGACATCCAGCGAGCGCATTCTTGAAGTCATGGACAAGGTGACGGGCATGTACGAAAAGCTGTGATGGATGCGCTGGACCGGAAAATCATCCTCGCGACTCAGGAAGGCCTGCCACTTGTTCCACAGCCTTACCACACCCTCGCCGAGCCGCTTGGAATCACCCCCGGCGAAGTGATATCGCGTATGCAGGCCATGCTGGATAGCGGCGTGATCCGGCGCATCGGCGTTGTCCCCAACCATTATTCGCTCGGCTACAAGGCCAATGGCATGACGGTTTGGGATCTGGCCGATGACCGGGTGGATGAAATGGGAGAACGCATCGGCCAACTGGACTATGTCAGCCACTGTTACCACCGCCCACGCCACTTGCCGGACTGGCCATACAACTTTTTTGCCATGGTTCACGGATACGACCGCGCCGAGGTCGAGCAGCAGGCACGACAAATTGCCGAGATTCTGGGTGATGCCTGCCGTGCCCGCGACATCCTTTACAGTACCCGTATCCTGAAAAAAACCGGCTTGCGTCTCGCCTGATTCCCCCCAATCAAAACAATCGCCCTTTTCGTTTGCCCCCTCGCCATTTGGGAGAGGTTTGGGTAGAGGGAAACTGCCGTGGCGAATTTTTGCCATGACAGTTGATCTAAATCATTCTTCCGACCCGGCCATTCCGGGTAAATTGGAACCATTCTAACTATCATGGCGAAGCGCCGCCCCCAATGATGAAGGCTCTTTTCGCAAATCGTGTTGGTGGCTCACCTGGCGAGCCACGCGTAGCGGATACTGAGTGTCATGGCGTAGTTGCGCCGAGACATCCAGGAGCGGGAAATGAGGAAGCCAGAGTTGAACCGAATCACGGCGGCGTTGC
>JAUYFQ010000154.1 GCA_030690895.1 Sulfuricellaceae bacterium | reverse complement strand
CCTGCCGCCGCTGCGCGAGCGGCGCGAGGACATCCCGCCACTACTGGAGCATTTCCTCGACAAATTCAACCAGGAAAACAAGCGCAAGCTCGCCATCAGCGAGGATGCCATGGATTCCATCGTGCATTGCGGTTGGCCCGGCAATGTGCGGGAACTGGAAAACTGCGTGGAACGCATGGCCACCATGACCAAGGGCAATCTCATCCGCCGCAGTGACCTGCTGTGCCAGAAAGGGATGTGTTTTTCTGCCGCGCTGAAAAACTACGGCGCCAGCCATCCCTCCATTCCCCTGCTTTCCGAAGCGGAACACAGGCCTGAAATGCCGTCGCGCGCCGCCGTGGCGGCAGCGCCCATGGCGCAGGACGAGGCGGAGCCGCTCGCGGAGCGCGAGCGCCTGATGTGGGCGATGGAAAAGAGCGGCTGGGTGCAGGCCAAGGCCGCCCGTCTGCTGGACCTGACCCCGCGCCAGATGGGCTATGCGCTGAAGAAATACAATATTGATATCAAGCGGTTTTGAGGGGGCACGCGACGTCTGTCAATTTACGCCGCTGCAAGAAGCTGGGACAAGCACAGGGAAAAGCGCGAGTGCGCAGCAGTTCAACGGCTGGCTCCGACGGCTAACTGCAACTCGCGCAGGGCAGCCAGCACGGTATCGCGAGTGGCCAGTAATTCCGGGATGAGCGCGCGCGCGTCCTCGATGTGGCCATTGCGCCAGTGGCGGTCAATGGCGGCAGCGATTTCATGCACGCGGTTGTGCGGCGGCTCGATCCTCGCAAAAGCCGGAATCCTGGCATAACGCTGGCGCCCACGACCGTAGTACCAGTGACCGAAATTACAGCGTTGGCTGTCGTCGGCGAATTTGTGTGGCACGGGTTGGCCTTCGTTGATGGCATAGGCCACTTGAGCAATCCAGTTGCGGTGTTCGACTTCAGCGACCAACATCGGGTAGTCAGCATCGTCCCAGTAGAGATGTTTGATGGCCTGCCAGGCAGGATCGGGGCGCCAGTTCTTCACCCAGTCTGGTATCTGGTTTGCCGGCATCGGCCTGGCGATCCCGTAACCTTGAGCAAGGTCGCAATTGAGTTGCATCAGTATGCGGCCATGCTCGGCAGTTTCGACGCCCTCGGCGATCGCCTTGCGCTGGAAAGCACTGGCCAGGCCGATAACCCCCTGCACGATCACCAGGTTGTTGAAATCACTCAATATGTCACGAACGAAGCTCTGGTCGATCTTGATCGTCTCGGCAGGCAGGCGCTTCAGATAGGTCAGCGAGGAATAACCCGTACCAAAATCATCGAGCGCAAAGTAAATGCCCATTTCGCGGCACTCCTCGATGACGCGCGAGGCCTTGGCGACATCCTCGAGCGCGGTGGTTTCCAATACTTCAAGTCCGAGCTGTCGGGCGACGCGGGGATGACGCTCAAGGACATGCCGGAGGTTCCGCACAAAGTTCGGACTCTGCAAATGGCGCCCCGCCACATTGACGCTGACGGCGAGCCTGAGCCCGCCCGCGAGCCACTGCTCCATCTGGACGAGCACGGAATGAATCGCCCAGTCGCCGATGTCCCGGATCAGGTCGTTGTCCTCGATCAGTGGCAGAAATTCGATAGGCAGGAGCAAGCCGCGTTCCGGATGGTTCCAGCGAATCAGTGCTTCGGCGCCCATCACCGTGCCCTGGCGCATATCCACCTTGGGTTGGAAGTGCAGGACGAATTCGCTTTGGTCGAACGCCTGGCGGATACGCGCGATGTGATCATAGCGGCTGCGCGCGTGGCGATCCTGTTCCGCATCGAAGATGTGGTAGCAGTTTTTTCCAGCCTGCTTGGCCTGGTACATGGACTGGTCGGCGTGACGCAACAGAGTGTCCGAATCGCTGTCGTCCAAGGGGAAAAGCGTGATGCCAATGCTGGCTGACAGGGTGACAGGATGCGGCGCAACCTGTAGCGGTTGTGCAATCGCGGATAGCAGGCGTTGAACGGTCTGGCAGCATTCCTCGCTGCTTTCCAGTCCCACCAGCAGGAGCACGAATTCATCGCCACCGAGTCGCGCGAGAGTGTCGCCGCCGCGCAACCCTTCCTTGAGTCGGCCGGCCATTTCCACCAGCAACTGGTCACCGACTTCGTGGCCCCAAGTGTCGTTGACCAACTTGAAACCATCCAGATCCAGGTAGCAGGTTGCCATCAGAGTCTGCGTGCGTCGGGTCTGGGAAATACCCTGCACCAGACGATCGGCCAGCAGCACGCGGTTCGGCAGTTCAGTCAGGGCGTCGTAGTACGCCATTTTCGTCAACTGCATTTCCTGGGCCTTGAGGCGGCTGATGTCGGCGAACACGGCGACAAAATTGGTCAATTTCCCCTTCTCGTCGCGCACGGCTGAAATCGACAATAATTCGGGGTAGATTTCGCCATACTTGTTGCGGTTCCATATTTCGCCGCGCCAACTGCCTGTTTCCTGAATGCTCTTCCACATTGCGGCGTAAAACTCGCGGTCATGACGTCCGGACTTGAGCATCCGGGGATTGCGGCCTATGGTCTCGGAACGTTCAAAGCCGGTGATGCGGGTGAAAGCCGGGTTGACATCAAGGATGTTGCCCTCGGCATCAGTCAGGGTGATGCCATCATGGGCGCTATGGAAGGCCGTGGCATGCAGATGCAGCATCTTTTCTGCGGCCAGTTGGGCAACATAGCGGGCACTGATTTCGCGATTGGCCTGCCCCAGCGAGCGGCGAGTGTGATCGAGGCGAATGAAGGTGAAGGCGAGAAAGGTGGTGAGCAGCACCGCCAGCGCGTAAAGCAGCATCCGGTAGTGATCTGCCTGGGTCATGGCACGGACATGGCCGGCAGCATACAGGCGGTTGAGACTTTCCAGGGAACTGCCGCTGCTAAGGTTGAAAATCTGCTGTGTCAGAAGGTCAAGGTCGGACAGGCGGTGTGTGATCACATCCCCATGACGCACAATATTGTCGATGGCGTGCCGCGTCTCGCCTGTCAGCGGCGCAGTGAGCAGGCGGTGTCGCGCCACAGTGATCCGCGCCGCGCCATCCTCACTTGGTAAGCGGGAAAAAATCAGCACGTTGCGGGCATAGATTCCAAGCGGATTGCGGATAGCACCCGGGGCGTTGCGGTAGGTTTCACCATCAAGGAAATTGGAAGCGGCAACCGGAAAATAAGCCAGTGAATTGCGTAGTACAGCGTGGTTGCGCTTGAAACGATCAACCAGATCGGCCTTTTGTTGCAGCTTTGTCTGCAACGCGCCTGCGGCATTCCGAACCAGCGTCCTGTCGCCACCTGCCAGGAAGGCGGGCTGATCAAGAAGTTTTGCGCTGCTGTCCAGTGACTGACGCGTGTAAACGGTTAGTGCGTCATAGTTCCGGCTGAGTTCCTGCCTGTTGGCCAGCAACTCTCCGTCGATCTTGGCGTCAAGCTCACGCAAATCTCGCAGATGATGCGTGTAGCTGAAATGCTGTTCGGGCGCAACCGCCTCGGCACGGGTAAACAGCCAGGTCAACACCGCGATGGAGAGTACGACGACCGCACTGATGCCAAGCAGCCAGTGGCGAGGCAACGGGTCAATGGTCTTGTTCATTGCGGCGCCTGTCCCTGCCAGGTGCCAGTCAATGTGCGCAGGAATGCGACGATGGCCTTGATGTCGGCATCCGGCAGTTCACGTCCGAGCTGATAACGTCCCATGATGATGACTGCTTCATCCAGCGAACGGGTCGAACCATTGTGGAAATAGGGGGGCGTCTCGGCGACGTTCCGCAGACTGGGCACCTTGAAGACGTGGCGATCTTCCTCGCGCCCGGTCACATTGAAGCGACCCAGGTCTGCCTTGACCGGCTGGCGCTCACTGAAATAATCGCCCATCACGCCAAAACGCTGAAACATGTTGCCGCCGATGTTGGCGCCCTGGTGACAACTGGCACAGCCGTAATCCAGGAAGCGACGATAGCCGGTGCGCTCCAGCGTATCCAGCGCCGAACTGTCGCCGCGCAGATAGCGGTCGAAGCGGCTGTTCGGGGTCAGCAGCGTGCGCTCGAATGTGGCGATGGCATCGACTATCGCCGCGCCCGTAATGCCCTGCGGATAGAGTTGCCGGAAAGCTTCGCGGTAAGTTTCGTCTTTGCCCAGTTTGAAGCTGACTTCCTCCCAGCTGGATGCCATTTCAATCGGGTTATGCACCGGCCCGGCCGCTTGCTCTTCAAGACTTGCCGCCCGCCCATCCCAGAACTGGACAAAATTCAGGCTGACATTGAATATCGAGGGCGCATTGACTACACCGGTCTGGCCGTTGATACCGATGGGAAATTGTGAACGGTCTGTTCCGCTGCGGCTCAAATCGTGGCAACTGGCACAGGACATCGAGTTATCTCGCGACAACCGCTTCTCGAAGAACAAGCGGCGGCCGAGTTCCACTTTCTCTGGTGAAAGTTCAGGTACGGGCGGCAGCGGCAGCAAGGCTTCGCGACTGTTGGCGGTATCGTGTGTCGCACTCAGCTCAACCGGCACTGCCGTGGACGGCTTCTCGCTGACCAGCCATACACCCGCCGCCAGCGCGGCGGCGAAGATTGAAAACAGCAAAAAGAAACGCCGTTTCATCTGATAATCAAATGTAGGTGGCAACATTTCTCTCGCAAAGCAGCGAATGGATATGGCTACTGCGCAATTCCCCAGGAGGGGACACGCAGGCAACGCCAGCCGCGATGGCATTGCTGTTGAAAGTATAGCTGAAATAAACCCAAGCCATTTTCAAAGATGAGTGTAGTCAGGGAAGCGCTGAACAATTTGCCCCGCTGGTAATGATCATAGGGTTTTGTAACATATACGTATTTGATAAGTAATGATTTTCCGTATAAAGTTAAGAATATGGAAAATGCACGGAAATCTGCTGGTCTATCCGATATCGGAAATGATGCCCGGCGCCAATATATCGATGCCCAGGCCACATTCACGGCATGGGAAGAGGCCGTCAGGCGTGCGGCGGAAGTGCGCGGCGGCATGTACTGGAAGCAGCAGGGCAAGACCGAATACCTCATCCGGACTTCCCCGCGAAATTCCCAGAAGAGTCTTGGCCCACGGTCAGATGAGACGGAAGCCATTTTCAACAAATTCACCTCGACAAAGGGCGCATTGGAAGCACGGTGCGACCAGCTTTCCAGTGTCTTGACCCAGCATCAGCGCCTGAATCGCGCCTTGTTTGTCGGGCGTGCGCCGCAGATCCTGGTGGAAATCCTCAACGTACTGGCGAAATTCGGTATTGCAGAACATTTCATGGTGATCGGGACGCATGCGCTCTATGCGTATGAAGCCGCCGCCGGGGTCCGATTCGAATCGACCGAAGCACTGGCGACACGTGATGTGGATTTACTCTGGGATACTCGCAAGCGCATTCGTTTCATCACCAGGATGGAGCATCACGGCTCATCCATGATCGGTATGCTGCAAAAAGTGGATAAAACGTTCGAAATCCGGGATGAACAACGCTACACCGCAGTCAATAGTAGTGGTTTTGAGGTCGATATCATTCGTCGTGAGGCATCCGAAGGCGACCCTCACCCCTTGCTTCTCACCGAGGATGAAAACGATTTTCGGGTCGTTCAGGCAAAAAGGGCGGGCGTCTTGCTTAACTCGACGCCATTTTCAGCGATGATCGTCTCGCCTTCAGGCTACATGGCAAGAATGAACACGGTTTCCCCCGTCGTCTTTGCGCAATTCAAGCGATGGATGGCCGACCAACCAAATCGAGAGTCCATGAAGGTAGATAGGGACAGGCTGCAGGCGGAGCTTGTCGAACAATTGGTGGAGGAGTACCTGCCACATCTGGTACTGAACAAAACCACCTGAGAGAGCATGACTCTTCGGGTGGCAACGCCACCCAAAAGTCGTGGCGTTTATGGACTGCACCATACAACTCCACCCCCAGATTGTTGCATTCATGACAATCCATTCCTGCCAGCCCCTCCGTGTCATGTTTGCGTCATCACAAACCTTCGTCCGGTTGCGGAAGCAAGTGCGGTTCAGGCAAGTCTAGCTGCTGCGCCGGGTAAAGCACCATCCTGATTCGCAGTGAATCGAGTGTCAGCAAGGAATCCATCGCCCGCGCTATCCAAGTGCTCAGCCCGCGCGGCGATGGCCCCCAGCTGTACCGCGTGACTGAAACTGCTGACGTTTTGCAGACTTTCATTGACCGCTTGTTTGACAATGCTCGCCAAAACTAGGGTAACAGCGGTAACCCCAGTTCCTTGAGGAATCCGTTGTGTTTCTCGGCAGCCTCTTTGATCTGTTTTTCCAATACCACCAATTCCGTGTGCACGGCCTCCAAGACGATCTCTTCTTCCGCCTTTGCAGTACTGATATAGCGGGAGATATTCAGGTTGTAGCCGTTAGTCTCGATCTCTTCCATAGCCACACGCCGGGAGTAACGCTCCTCCTCTTTGCGGTACTGGTAGGTGTCGATGATCTTGTCGATGTGTTCCGGCAGCAGCTTGTTTTGTCGCTTGCCTTTCTCAAAGTGCTCGCTGGCGTTGATGAACAGCACGTCGTCGGGCTTTTTGCATTTTTTCAGCACCAGAATGCACACCGGAATACCCGTGGAGAAAAACAGGTTAGCGGGCAGGCCGATCACGGTGTCGATGTTGCCGTCTTTCAGCAGCTTGCTGCGGATGCGTTCTTCTGCCCCGCCACGAAATAGCACGCCGTGGGGCAGGATGATGGCCATGGTGCCTTCCTTGGCCAGGTAATTAAAGCCGTGCAGCAGAAAAGCGAAGTCGGCGGCGGACTTGGGAGCCAGTCCGTAATTTTTGAAGCGCACATCATCGCCCATCGCCTCGCTCGGTTCCCAGCGATAGCTGAAGGGCGGGTTGGCCACGACGGCATCAAAATATTTCTTTTTGGCGGGGTTGGCTTCGCGCAAGTCATCCCAGTCGTTGAGCAGGGTATCGCCGTGGAAAATCTCGAACTCGGTATCCTTCACCCCGTGCAGCAGCATGTTCATCCGCGCCAGGTTGTAGGTGGTGATGTTGGACTCTTGCCCGTAAATCTTGCTAATGCCATGCGCCCCCATCTGCTTGCGCACGTTCAACAGCAGCGAGCCTGAGCCGCAGGCAAAGTCCAACACGCTGTCCAGAGGTTTTTTCTTGCCGGTGCTGGGCTCTTGGCCATCCAGCGTCACGATGGCAGACAGAATGCTGGAAATTTGCTGCGGTGTATAAAACTCGCCCGCCTTCTTGCCGGAACCGGCGGCAAACTGGCCAATCAGGTATTCATAGGCATCGCCCAGGGTGTCGCTGTTGGTGGAAAAAGTCGCCAGCCCCTCGGCAATCTTGCT
>JAUYFQ010000150.1 GCA_030690895.1 Sulfuricellaceae bacterium | reverse complement strand
GCTGCCGGTCAAAACCACTATAGACAAGCCTACCAACAGGCAAAACCAAAACCGCTGCCCTGACTGTCGTCAGAATGTCGACGCCAAATTTGTGCGGAAATTGAGCGCCGTTAACATAAGGCAATGATTCGAGGTGATCAGCCCGTCAAGGTGTTGTTCTCTGAAGACAAAATTACTGAGAAACGCAGCAATTTTCTTTTCGACTGCGACACCCAGTTGGAGTCTCAAATCCAGAAAAAGAAGGGCTACTCTGCTTGCAACAGTTACTTCACCGAAGGATATACATATTCAGCCCCAACTCTCGGTGGCCCGCGATCATTCGAAAAACGTGCCATTAGGCCAAGTTTTGTACGGCAGGCCCTAACAAGCGCAAATGTTCTCGCTAGCATTGAGCAATTCAAGGCGGGTACATGGATAGCCCCTATTACTGCGCAATCCCCAGCAAGCGACAGTACTCAGCCTAATCAGTTATGGGTGGTCAAGCCGATAGGCGGTAGTCGTTCTGCTGCCTATATCTTCCGTGTCGAATCGCTTTATGCCAAAGGTGACCAACTCAGGATCAGTAGTGACCAACTTCACTTAGTGACATCATCATTTGGTATTTTTGGCTCCAGCGAAAGCAAACCATGGGATCAGGTCTATCGCTTCATCGTCTTGGATCGCAACAAGAGCGAAAACAGAACCTTAAACAACAATGCGCCGAATATGTATTGCGAGCAAATTCACTTAGCGAAAAAAGATGGCTCATCCGGCAGAGAAAGAATTTGCTCAGCCAAACCGGAGGCGAAGCCCTTTTTATTCTTCAGCCGTAACCAGGGTCCCTTGGTCAAGGTTGATGCTGCGAAGGGAGCCAAGAAGCCTATTGGATCCGGAGATTGGCAACCAGCCGAGCTGAGACTCGACACCTACTCGGTTGATGAAATCCGCGTGATTGAGGACGAGTCAAAAGCTGATCGACTGTGACAGTAAGCCAAAATTATGTCGACCAAGCGACTGGAACGCGGGGCCCCTGCATCTGGGCGAACGCAACCGAGGGTAACCAATGTTCAAACAGGCATTTTTGTAGCCGACTCATGCAGGACCATGCTGAAAGGGGGATGGCACTACTTGCTGCAATATAGCCAGAGAGCCCTCCAACGCCCCAATCCGGTCGACCACACGGAAGCCCTCATCAGCCCGCGTTGCGTGCGCAGAAGCCAGTTCTGCAACTGCCTTAAATCTTTCGGATTGCGCTTCTTGCAGTTGTGCGACGGCCATTCGGAGCTCTTCCTGGGTATCGGCGAGACGCGCCTGAAGATTTTCTACCATGTCGATTTTGGATTGCTCCAGCGACTGGTATTCCGACTTGGCAACAGCGAGTTCCTTCTCGACTTCCTGGCGCCTCCGGTCAATCAACAAACACTCCTTACGCACCTCGATGAGTTCAGACTCAAGTCGGGGCAAGCTTTCGAGACGAAGCGTCAGCGTGGCAACTTCGGTCCGGGCAGTTTCGGCGGCTTGGCGCTCGCGGGCCGACTCTTCACGGAGAGCTTCGACCGCGACTTCGATTTCGCCCTGCCGCCCTTCCAGAGCCGATTTTTCTCCCCGCAAAGCCTCGATCGTGTTTGACTGATCTTCGATCAGCATGGCCTGGCGCTCGTTTTCCGCCGCCAAATCTTCAGCACAATTGGCCGCTTGGCTCAAACGGCCCTCAAGATCAGCGCGCCCAGTAGAAAGTTCGTTACGGACAAACTCAAGGATGGCTCGTTGCACCGAGGGCGGCAAGCTCAACGCCGCCTCGATGGCCAGCGCCTGCGTGTTTTCCCACTGCTGAAAAAGTTTATGGATCGTGCCAAAGCTGCCCGATCCATGCCGGTCACGAATGATGCGAGGGGTTGGCTTTCCGCCCTCTGCCTTGATGGCTTCTACATAGCGGACTACTTGATCGTAGGTGATAGTGGCTTCACGAGGCATGGTCTTCTTCCTGTTTGTAATGAAACGTACGATACGAATGGTTATGTATGAATTCCTGAATAGAGCTGGAATAGGTCTCGCTAAGTAATCGTCTGTCTGCCAAGCCAAATGCGAAGAGTTGGGCGACTGACGCCGACCAGCTTGGCAATTGCCGTCTGGTTGATCCCCAGCTTTTGATAACGCTCGATTTCCGTGCGCCTTCCATCGAGCTTGTAACTTTTGGCCAATGCGCCCTTCGGTCGACCAAGCTGTTTTCCGGACGCCTTGCGCTTGGCTAGAGCCTCCGTCGTCCGCATGGAAATGAAATCGCGCTCAATCTCTGCAGCGAGCCCTAGCACCGTGGCCGTAATTTTCGACTGCATGGAGTTGTCGAATGTCAGCCCACTTTTGACGATCACTACGGACACTTGGCGCTCAGACGACAATTTCAGGATTTCGAGCACCTGTAACGTACTGCGAGCCAGTCGGCTGACCTCCGCCACGAGCAGAACGTCGCCTTTGTCCGCTGAGGACAGCAGCTCTCCAATTTTTCTGGATGTCCAGGCGACGCTTCCGGACGCGGTGTCTTCGATCACCTTGTCCGCTTGGATTCCGCGCTCTCGGCAGTACTGCTGGATGCCGTGCAGCTGATTTTGCGTGTCCTGTGCGCTCGTCGATACCCGCAAGTAGATGTAAATGGCCATTTCACTCCTCTTGGCAAAAACAAACCCTGTTCGCAATTCAATCTACAGAGACGCGGCAGGTTTTTCTGTTTTTTTCCGTGCCGATAACCGGCAATTGAAAACGCTGGTTAAATGTTTCCAGAGGCGGGCAGGTAAGTGTCCGTTAAGGATTCTCTGAACAACCCGTCATTTCAGGGCGGGTTGTCATAAAAAATATGGAAAATGGGCGATTTCGGACCGTTGATCGTGAAATTCCGGGGTTTCGCCCCGTATTTCCCGCTTCACGGGCGCACTTCGCCCAGCAAAGGCAGCAATCGCTTGCGAGCCAGCCACAGATTGGCCAGTGCAAACAGCGTCACGATCTGCCCGGTATTCTTCACCAGACCGCGATAGCGAACCTTCACGAAACCAAACTGGCGTTTCACCACCCGGAAGGGATGTTCAACAATCGCGCGCATCGCCGACAGCATCCGGTTGAACGCCTTCTGTTCCTCGGTCAGTTCGCCACCTGCCGGCTTTTTCGTTGGCGTCAGAACGGACAGATCGCCTTCCTTCGCGAAGTGCTCAATCGTCCGGTTCGTCTTGTGATAACCCCGATCACCCAGGGCAATTTCCTCGTCTCCGTGCAGGCAGGCTTCCATCATCGTGATGTCCGCCACCTTGGCGGTCGTGCATTCCACGGTATGAATCAAGCCGCTCTCGGCATCAACGCCAATGTGCGCCTTCATGCCGAAGTGCCATTGATTGCCCTTCTTGGTTTGCGTCATCTCGGGATCACGCTTCTTGTCTTCGTTCTTGGTCGAACTGGGCGCCGCGATCAGCGTGGCATCGACCACCGTCCCGCGCTTCATCGACAGGCCTTTCTCCGACAGGACCGCGCTGACTTCGGCAAAGATCGCGACGGCCAAGTCGTGCTTCTCCAGCAGGTGCCGGAAGCGAAGAATGGTGCTTTCGTCCGGCATCACGTCTTCGAAGGCATCCAATCCAGCAAAGCGACGCAACAGCGGCACATCGTGCAAGGCTTCTTCCATCGCCGGATCAGAGTAGCCAAACCATTGCTGCAGGAAGTGAATGCGCAACATCGTGCCCAAGGGCATCGGCGGCCGGCCGTTCCCTTTCTTCGGGTAGAACGACTCAATCAGCCCTTCCAAGCGGGACCACGGGACAACCGTTTCCATCTCCGCCAGAAACACCGCCTTCCGGGTTTGCTTCCCAGCCTTCGGCAGGAAACCCGTCTCGGCCAAGCTCAGTTGCTTCATCCGTTTCATCTGTTTAGTTGAGTGTGGTCACCCGATTTGATGTTCTGTTGTTCACGAACGGTGATGGTGATCGGCGGACCGGATGCAAGGAGGACGCCGTCGAAGCGCAACGTCGACGGCGTTATCAGATTGAACCACTGGGGATCAGAAGGGCGGATC
>JAUYFQ010000145.1 GCA_030690895.1 Sulfuricellaceae bacterium | reverse complement strand
AAAGCGGAGTTGTTCTGGGGTAGAATTGGCATCAGGGCGAGTACAAGTAGTCATTTTTTACGAATATGTTTTTTGATAACTCGTATTATATCAAATGCTTACTTTGTTATTCGCCCTGTTTGTGCAAAATTCGGGCTAGGATTCCGGCTTTATGGCATTTTGGATGCAGAAATGAAAAAAGTTTACGTCTGGGATTTGTTCGTGCGGCTGTTTCACTGGAGCATCGTGGCGCTGGTCGCCTTCCAGTGGGCCAGCGCCGAACTGGAAGACGAATGGATGGATGCTCACCTGATTGGCGGCTATGTCGTGCTGGGGCTGGTCGCGTCCCGCACCCTGTGGGGCTTCGTCGGCAGCCGCTACGCCCGCTTCAGCAATTTCGTGCGCGGCGTCCAGCCCACGCTGGCCTACGCTCAAGCGCTCCGCGACAACAACGCCCCGCGCAACCTCGGCCACAATCCGCTGGGCGGCTGGATGGTGCTGGCGCTGCTGAGCTTACTGGCTTTCATGGGACTCACCGGCCTGTTCGCCAGCGATGATGTCATGACCCAGGGCCCCTTGAGTTATCTGGTTTCAGACGACATCGGCCACGCCATCAAGGAAATTCATGAAGCCGGTTTCAACATCCTGCTCGCGCTGGTCGGCCTGCATGTCGCGGCGATTGCGGCTTATCGCCGCTTCAAGGGCGAGAATCTGGCGAAGGCGATGGTGACGGGGTACAAGGATGAGGGTAATGAATTACCTCCAGGCAAGGGTAATGAAGAGGGTAATGGTTGAAGGAAATGATCAGGATGATGACGGTTCACGCATGAGCATCGATACATTCCGCATGGCCAACAATCATCCCAGATAATCCATTAGGGCGCGAGATGACGGCGAGACGGTTTGAGAGTCAGTTTTGGTGCTTGGGAGGAGAGGAGCCCATGGTCGTTCCATGGGCGACGAGCAAGCGCCAAAAATGGCCGCAAATCCGTCCGCCCGCGCTCGTGCAGGCTCGTAGAGCCGCCTAATGGATTATCTGGGTTTAACCAAACACGTTGTCAAATGCCCACCAATCCAACCCCGCACGCAGTCGCCGCGCGCCTCAGCGCTTGATCCTGTGTCGCCATCGCCACACCTTCCCGCATGGCGAGTTCCAGATAGGCGGCATCATAGGCGCTCAGTCGGTGCTCACGGGCAAGCGACAGGATTCCAGCCAGCGCGTGCTGCGCAGTCGCGCCATCCACCCGTATGGGCAGCGTGTCCAGCAAGGCGATAAATCGGCCGCTTCTGGCCTCGGTGCTGCGCCCTCTCCTTTCCCCAACCAGTAGTACATTGGCGACTTCCAGAGGCCAGATCGAGGGAACCAGCGCCTCGCTTTCCGCAAGACTTTCCAGAACAGCCGAAGTGAAGTCGCTGGCCTCATCCTCGAAATACCAGGCCATCACCACTGAATTGTCGAGTACGAAACGTTTCAACGTCGTCCCTCCGCGATCATTTCACTCAGCGCCATACCGCCAGAAGAATAACCATTTGCAAAACGTTTCAGCTCATCAATAACGGTTTGAATGTCCGGCTTTTCTACTGGCGCAACTGAAACCAGCATTGCTACAGGAACCCCGTGTTTGGTAATCGTAATGCGCTCGCCACGCTGAACGCGTTCAAGCAGGCTGGGCAGGTGCGTTTTTGCTTCATAGGCGCCGACTTCCATGAGCTTCCCCCTCTTTCTCCAAGTTTAGACCGGTTCAGACCAGTCTATACAGGCTAGGCCATTTTATCAAGTTGAAAATGGATCAAAACCCCGCCTCACCCCCTCACCGGCCGCTTCCCCAGCTTCCTCTGCAATGTCCGTCTATGCATGTTCAACGCTCGCGCCGTGGCGGAGATATTGCCCTGATGCTCGTTCAGCACGCGCTGGATATGCTCCCATTCCAGTCTATCCACTGACAGCGGGCTGCTCGTCACCGGGGTCTCGGTATCACCCTCATCGCGTTGCATCGCGGCCAGAATCTGGTCGGCATCGGCCGGTTTGGCCAGGTAGTGGGTCGCGCCCAGTTTGACGGCTTCGACGGCGGTGGCGATGCTGGCGAAACCGGTGAGCACCACGATGCGGGTTTCCTCATCGAGTTCCTTGAGGCGTTTGACCAGCACCAGCCCCGATGCGCCGGGCATTTTCAGATCGATTACGGCATATTCCGGCGGACTGGTTTCGGCCAGGGTCAGCGCCGATGCCACGTCATGCGCGACGGCTACGTCGTAGCCCCGGCGCGACAGGGCTTTTTTCAATACCCGGCAAAAGGTTTCGTCGTCGTCAACCAGCAGCAGGCTGGGGTTTTCGTCCTGATTTTCTGGTGGGCAAGGCTCGGTCATGTGGGCTCAGTAATTATGAATGGGGGGAATGGAAATACGGTCACTTCGCCGCCAGCTTCGCCGTCATCCCGGCACGACGTTTCAGTTCGGCCAACGTCTGCGCGCCTTCGTCTATCGCAGCGATTGCTGCTCCATGTCTGTCGCGCTCCTCGATCAAGGCTCGCGCCTGTTTTTGCCATTGCTGAAACTGCGCGTTATGGTGATGATGGGCGTGCTCGCGTCGGCTCTTTGTAAACCACTCTTGAGCTTTCGCAGAATCAGCGGGCACGCCATCGCCATTCATGTAGATTAGACCCAGTTGCGTCTGGGACGGCTTGTCGCCACGTTCAGCCGCATAGCGATACCAGCGCAGTGCTTCCGCATCATTTCGAACAACCCCATCGGCATGCTGGTGTATCAGCGCCAGATTATAGGCGGCATCAACATTGCCCTGTTGCGCCCATTTCTGCCAGATGCCAATGGCGGCAGGGGTTTCCCCTCCCTTGTGCAGCATGGCTGCTCGGTACAGCTCTCTATCTGCATTCGGCGATTCCTCTGCGGCATGCGACAGCATGGGAATAAGGCTGAGGCAGACAGACAGGATGATTTTTTTGTATGGCATGACGATTAATCCTTATCCAAGATAAGCAAGGAATAATAATGATAATGTGACCTATATTGAATTAGGCAAATTGTCGCACCTCAAGGTGTCGCGGTGGAGCGCCAACATCGCCAGTCTCGTCGTCAACCAGCAGCAGGCTGAATTTCAGGTAAGCAAGGTTCGGTCATGTTGGCTCAATCAAGAGTGGGTGGAGTGGAATGGAAATATCGGTCACCGCGCCGCCGCCTTCGCGGTTTCGCAAGGAAACCTGGCCGCCAAAGCGTTCGATGGTGGCGTTGGCCAGAAACAGGCCAATGCCAAAGCCCTGCTTCTTGGTGGTAAAGAAGGCTTCCCCGGCGCGTTGAATCACCTCCGGCGACAGCCCTGGGCCGCGATCCAGAATGCTGATCTGTAGATGCTCATCCTGCCAGCTACCCTCCACTTCCACGCTGTGCGGGGAAGCGTCGGCGGCATTGTTCAGCAGATTGAGCAGCGCCTGCATCAGGGTCTGGTCTGCTGCGATGAGGGGGGCGATTCCGGCGGAATGCCATTTGACGCTGGCAAGCACCTGAGGGCGCATCAAATACCAGCGTTCGAGCAGGGCGTCGAGAAACTGATCCAGCCGTATGCGCTGCGCATCCTCGCCCCGCGCCTGCCCGGCTGAAGCCAGTATCCCGGAGAGTATGCCCTTGCACACATCGACTTGCTCACGCAGGATTTTCAGGTCTTCCGCCAACTCGGGTTGGGCTGCGTAGTCCTGTTGCAATTCATGCGTCAGCACCGCCATGGTTGCCAGCGGCGTGCCCAGTTCATGCGCCGCGCCTGCCGCCAGTGTGCCGAGCGCCACGATGCGCTCGTTGCGCAGGGTGTCTTCGCGCGCCGCTGCAATCTGCCGGTCGCGTTCCCGGATCGCCTCTCTCATGCGGACTACGAAGAAGGCAATCACAAAAGCCGACAGCACGAAGGTCAGCCACATGCCGGTCAGGTGCAGATAGACCGCCGTATCCAGATCGCCATCGCTGGGCATGAGCGGGTAAAAACGGAACATCAGCAGGGTGTAACAGCCTGCGGTAAGCACAGCCATGCCCCAGGTCCAGGCGGCAGGCAGGGTAATCGCCGCGATGACCAGCGGGATGAGATAGAAGGACACCAGCGGATTGGTCGAGCCGCCGCTGTAATACAGAATCGCGGTAATGGCTGCCACATCGGCCAGCAACTGGGCGAAAAACTCCGGATCGGATACCGCCGCCGTCTGGTGCAAGCGCCAAGCCGTCAACAGGTTGACCCCAAACATCGCCGCAATCGCCGCCGATACCGGCAGCAAGGGGATCGGCAAGGCCAGCACGCGCCAGGCGAACAGCAGCACCAACAGCAGCACGCCGATTTCGATCCAGCGCAGCACGAAGATGCGGCGCAAGTTGCCAGTGGGGAGGGGTGAGGGGGGCAAGGCAGAGGTTTCCTGAAATCTCTTTAACCACGGGGCGCACGGGGATCACGGGGACAGCCTGTAAC
The DNA here is from genome assembly GCA_030690895.1 of Sulfuricellaceae bacterium. Taxonomy (GTDB): domain Bacteria; phylum Pseudomonadota; class Gammaproteobacteria; order Burkholderiales; family Sulfuricellaceae; genus Sulfurimicrobium. The sequence goes on along the minus strand of JAUYFQ010000145.1, from coordinate 6,869 downwards.
CCAGCTTTGCCACAAAACATACGAATACCCGAGGACGCAAGTAATTGCTGCAATTCCCCGTGTACCCCGTGATCCCCGTGGTTAAAGATTTTTGATTGAAAAACGCCAGTGTAAAGCAAACGCCAGCCAAACAAGCTGCGGCAAAATGTCACATTTTCGGCAAGCTACGCAGGTGGTAACTTGCTGAGCTTTCTGCCCGCCACGAAACAATATTGGCTTCAGGCCACAAACAATCGTATCGAATTCAGCAAGAGGAATACATCGTGCACCAAAAACTGCTTACCAGTATAGGCGTTCGTCGCCCCATGACGCTGGCTGTTGCCGCTGCGCTCGGCGTCATTTGCGCAGGTGCTTCGGCAGCCGAGGACAGCGATGTCAAGCTCCCGGAAGTCTCTGTCTCGGCCGCATCGGACAAACCCGCAGTGCCCGACAATGTTCCTTCGACGACTGAAAGCTTCACCCGGAAGCAGATTGCCGAAAGCGTCAATTCGGTATCATCGGCCGGGGCGCTCCTGTACCTGCCAAGCGTTCACGTTCGCGAACGCTTTATTGGCGACGTGAATGGCGGTTTGGCAATGCGGATGTATGGCGTCAATTCCAGCGCGGAAACCATCGTCTATGCGGATGGGCTCCTGCTCTCGAATCATCTGGTCAATAGCTGTTGTCCCGGCCCGCGCTGGGGCTTGGTGTCCCAGGACGCCATCGACCGGGTCGATGTCATGTACGGCCCATTCTCCGCGCTCTATCCGGGAAACTCGGTGGGTGGCGTGGTGTTGATGACAACACATATGCCGACCCGGTTTGAAGCGCATGCGAAGCTGGATACATTCGGCCAGAATTTCAAACTTTATGGAACAGACGAGAACTTCACCGGCACGCATGGCGCCGCGTCCATGGGTAACAAGGTTGGCGACTGGTCATTCCGCTTGAGTGCTGATCGCCTGGACAACAACAGTCATCCGACCGATTTCACGCCAGCCAGAGCCAAGACCGGCGCACCCGCTACGACCGGGCAATACACCGTTGTCACGGGCGCTCACTTCGATAATGACATCGCCAACAAGCCAAGGGTGACAACCGCTGCTACCAGCATGGATCACACCGTGAAGGATGATGGCACGATCAAGCTGGCCTACGACTTCTCGCCAACGATACGTGCGACCTATACCGGGAATATCTGGCAAAACACCTCGGATAAGCGTAACGACAGCTATTTGCGGGATGCCGCCGGTAACACGATTTACGGAACCAACAGCACGACGGCTGACCCCTACCGGTATGTTCGCATCAACGGCCAGGACTATACCGTGACAGCGCCGAGCGCCAGTCACGCCGAGGCCACGTATTACATGCACGGCCTGTCCGTGAAATCGCAGACTGGCGGAACGTGGGATTGGGAGGCAACAGCCAGCGATTTCAACCAGAACAAGGATGTCACCCGAGCCTCCTCCGGCAACTTTGGCGCCACGCCAAGTAGTGACGCCACTGCGGGAACCATCACCTTTGGCGATGGAACCGGTTGGCAGAACATTGACCTGCGTGGCGAATGGCGCCCAGGGGGGGATTTGAAAAGCCAGCATCAAGTCAGCTTTGGTTTTCACACCGATACCTATACGACCAAGTCAGATCAATACCGCCTTGGTACGGGTAACTGGCTGACCAGCAATGCCGGCGCGTTGAACACCAGTTCCAGAGGTGTGACCTCGACCCAGGCGATCTATGTACAGGATGCATGGCAAATTTCACCCAGCATGAAACTGGTATTTGGCGGGCGCGAAGAGATGTGGGAAGCGTCCGAGGGAAGCAATTACGCCAACGGGAAAAACGTGGCCTACCAGGACAAGAGCGTGAATGCGTTCTCTCCCAAGGCTTCGCTGACCTATCAAACTTCTGATGTTTTGGCGCTGCGCGGCTCGGTTGGCAGGGGGGTGCGCTTCCCGACGGTCGGCGAGCTGTTCAAGAACGTCGGCATTACCACGATGGGCGGCGGCACGCCCAGCGCGGCGGAGATTGCCGGATTCCCGCCGCCCTATAACGTGGCTTTGACAAACAACCCTAATCTTGCGCCAGAAACCGCCGATTCCTGGGAATTGTCAGCGGAGCGATTCCTGAGCAACGGTCTGTGGCGAACATCGGTATTCGGGGAAGAAAAACAGGGCGCGCTGGTCTCCCAGGCTGATATTACGACTCTGCCCGGCTACAGCATCAGCAGCGTTCAGAATATCGATAAAGTCCGCGCCTACGGTATCGAAACGGCCATACAGGCCAGCGATATGCTGATCCGTGGCCTTGATCTTGTCGGCAGCATTGCCTACATCCATTCACGGATTGTGGAGAATGCCGCGAACCCCGGTCTGGTGGGCACGGAACTGCCGCTTATTCCGGTTTGGCGGGCATCGCTGTTGGGCATTTATCATGCGTCAAACGATCTCTCGTACAGCCTGGGCTATCGTTTCAGCGGAAGACAGCACAGCGGCCTGTTCAACACTACCAGCATGCAATATCCCGACCCCAACCCGGATACCTATGGCGGGCGTAGCACTTTCGGCGTTTTTGATGCAAAAGTACTCTACAAGGTCGCCAAGCAGTGGTCTGCCTCGGTCGGGGTCGATAACATTGGCAATATCAAGTATTACACCTTGTATCCCTACCAGCAGCGCACCTACTTTGCCAGCGCGAAGTTCGACTACTGAACCTTAAAACTCAGTTAGCGATAATTATCATATTTATTCAGTATGTTGCGCTGTTTTCGTAGGTGCGAATTTATTCGCACATAACCACTTGATCGTGCGAATAAATTCGCACCTACAAGCGGGTCAACTGAGGTTTCCAGATTGAAATGAGATTGATGAGTTACTTCCGTTGCTTGCATGCGATCCCTGTGTTGGTCTCTGTTGTTTCTATCCTGTTGGCGGGCGTATCATCTGCCGCCGGAATGGCGAAAAAAGCACGCGTAGAACTGGCCAGTTCGGCAGCGTTTTCCGAAAAGGGGCAACTGCTGGCCGTCGCCAAACAGGGCGATCACCTGATGCTCTATCGCAGCGACGATCAGGGTGTCAGTTGGTCAGCGCCGGCTATCATCAATGCCCAGCCGGAGGCCATTTCAGGGGATGGCGAAAACAGACCAAAAATCGCTTTCGCGCAAGATGGCGGCGTGCTGGTTTCCTGGACAAAAAAACTCGACAAACCCAACAGCGGCGAAGCTCGGTTGGCGCGTTCAGATGATGGCGGCAGCAGTTTTTCAACCCCGATCACCGTACACCGCGACCGTCAGGAAATTACGCACCGCTTCGAGGCGATGACTGTTGGTGGCGATGGCCGCATTTACATTGCCTGGATCGACAAGCGCGATCTTGAGTCGGCAAAGGCCGCAAAAACGCCATATCGCGGCGCAGCGATCTACGCGGCAGTATCGGATGATGGTGGCAGAAGCTTCAAGCCGGAAGTGAAAGTCGCCGATCATTCCTGTGAATGCTGCCGCATTGCTACGGCTGTCGATACGGATGGCTCAGCGCTGTTCCTCTGGCGGCATGTCTACGAACCCAACGAGCGCGACCATGCGCTCGCAAAGTTAAGGGCAGATGGAACGCCAGAACGCGTCGTGCGAGCCACATTTGATCGCTGGAAAGTGGATGGCTGCCCCCACCACGGGCCGGCATTGGCTGTGACACCGGATGGCGCGCGACATGCGGTCTGGTTCAACCAGAAGGATGGCAACGGGCGAGTTTTCTATGGCCGCCTGGTGGCTGGCGGCGTCGATGGCCAGCGTTTTGTTGGGGGCGAGCAGGCGGCTCACGCCGACATCATCGCTTCCGGTCGTCATGTGGCGATCCTCTGGAAGGAATTTGACGGCGAGCGGACGCAATTGCGCGCCGAACTTTCCGTGGATGGCGGCAACAGCTTCAAACCCTTGGCGCTGGGAACAGCCGATGGCGCTTCCGATCACCCGCGCGCCATCAGGCGCGGCAAGGATTTGTTTGCCTATTGGCGCACGGAGCGCGAAGGAATGCGCGTGTTTCCGCTAAAATGAATACTTTGGTGATGGGTAAGCGGTCATGAGTAATGGGGAGGTGGTTTTCCCATTACTCATGACCCATCCCCCAAACCCGGTTCAGTCCTAAATTCTTGACAGTTTTGATACCATTTTGACCAAATTAAGAGACTAAAGCAGTTGAATATCCCCGTTTTTGCCTTGTTAGCCGCCTGTTTGCTCGCCCCCTTGCTGGTCGCCGCAAGCGAAATCCAGCCGTTCACCCCCACCAGCATGCAGAAAATCGTCGCGCCCCGCCAGGGCAAGCCGTTTATCCTGGGACTATGGTCGCTTTCCTGCACGCATTGCCGGGAAGACCTGGCGCTGCTGTCCCGGCTTGCTGCCCGCTATCCCAAAGCCGATTTGGTGCTGATCGCCGCCGATAGTGTGGAGGAATCTGCTGATGCCGCCCTCGTGCTGGATAAACTCCAACTGAACCGCGCCGAACAGTGGATTTTTGCTGACCCCTTTACCGAGCGATTGCGTTTCAGCATCGACCGAACCTGGCGCGGCGAACTGCCCCGCACCTATTTTTATGAGGCCAATCATCGTGCAAAAATCGTCAGCGGTAAGCTGAACGAAGCTGAAACCGAGGCCTGGTTAAAGCAGCATGTTGGTCATTGAATGCGCTTTTATGGGTATTCTCGGCTCCCCCCTCTCCCGCAAGAGCCAATCTATGCGCACATCTTTTAACAGCCTGATTAGTAATGGAAAAGATGGAACATCCAGCTCCCTCCCCTTCAAGGGGAGGGTTGGGGAGGGGATGGGGTTGAAACCGCTGCCAAGTTATAACTTGTTGATTTTACGTGCGCCAACTTTACCCCATCCCCCTCCCAACCTCCCCCTTGAAGGGGGAGGAGTTATTGCCCCGCAAGGGAGAGGGGTGCGAAGCGCAGCTTCGCGTTAACTGATGCGATTTCAAACTTGGCTATTGGCAGGACTGATCGTTTCCATCGCCCATCTCGTATTGTGGTTTGGCTTCCGGCACCTGAATCAGAATTTGACCCCGCCACGGCCTGTATTTTCGACGATTGTGGCTGACCTGCTCCCCCCGCCGCCTGTTCAGCCTCCGCCGCCAGAGCCGCCGCCGATACCGCCCAAATCAATACCAAAAGAAAAGCCGTTGCCTGCGGTCAAACAAGCGCCGCGCCTGCTGTCCACGCCCTCGCCCACGCAGCAGAACGATGTTCCGGCCAGTCCGCCCATCATTGACGAGCCCACGCCCGTCACCCCGCAAAAGGCAGCCCCTGCGCCGACACCCGAACCCGCAGTAGAAGCGCCGCGCTACAATGCCGCCTACCTCAACAACCCGCCACCCATTTATCCCCTGTCCGCCCGCAGGCGCGGCATGGAAGGCCGGGTGCTGGTGCGGGCTGAAATTCAGGAAGATGGCTCGTGCAGCCGGGTTGAGCTGAAGCGTTCCAGCGGGGCGGATCTGCTCGATCAGGCCGCGCTGGAGGCAGTCAAAAAATGGCATTTCGTCCCCGCCAAGAAAGGCGCTCAGGCCATCTCGGCCTGGGTGGACGTGCCGATTACATTCAAATTGGAGAACTGAAGCATGTTTACCCTCCCCGGCTCGGGCATTGTTGCCGCCACCTTGTGGCTTTTGATCCTGTTTTCCGTCGCCTCGTGGACGCTGATCGTCATGAAGGCCTGGATGCAGTGGAAACTGTCGCGCCAGAACGCCGAGTTTGCCCGCATATTCTGGGATGCCCGCAATCTGACTGAGGCGGAACAGGTAGCCCGGCAAGCCGAAGGGCCAATGTCGCGCCTATGCCTGGCCGGTTTTGGCGCATTGCGGGAATTGCAGCATACCGGCGATAACCGCCTGCAAAATCACGGTGACCGTCAGGACGTGCTGGAACGGCGCTTGCGCGTGTCAGTCCAGAAAGAGCAACACCAGCTCGAAGGCGGTCTGATGATGCTCGCCAGCATCGGCTCCACCTCGCCTTTTGTCGGTTTGTTCGGCACGGTCTGGGGCATCATGCACGCCTTGCAGGACATCAGCCGCACCGGTTCCGCCGGACTGGACGTGGTGGCCGGCCCGATTGGCGAAGCGCTGATCGCCACCGCCATCGGTATCGCCACCGCCATCCCGGCAGTGCTGGCGTATAACTACGGGCTGCGCCGGGTCAGACTTTACGCCGCCGAACTGGAAGCCTTCGCCAATGACTTCCTCCACCTGGCGCTCAAAAGCGGCTACGCCCTGGAGCCGGTTAATACGGGGAAATCATAATGAATATCAACACCTCCTCTGAACAGACCGCCATGGCGGAAATCAACGTCACCCCGCTGGTGGATGTCATGCTGGTGCTGCTGATCGTGTTCATCGTCACCGCGCCGCTACTCATGCAGGCCGTCAAGGTCGATCTGCCCGGCACGGCGGCGGTAGAACCCGTCAAGCAATCGCGCGTGGTGCAATTGACCGTCAACGCACAAGGCATCGTCTATATCGACCAGCGCCCCATCCATTTAGACGTGCTCGAATCCGAACTCAAAACCCTGCTCGCCGCCACGCCCGATTTAAGCGTCCAGCTCCACGCCGACGAAAACGTCAAATATGGCCGCGTCGCCCAGGTCATGGCGGCGGCCAGCCGGGCTAATATCAAAAAGTTGGGGTTCGTGACTGTGCGGGAGTGAACTCAAGCCGGAGCCGAACGGGTCATGGGTAAGCGGTAATGAGTAATGGGGAGGTGGTTTTACCCATTCTTCATCCTGATTAGTTACATTCCTCAGTTGAGAAAATTGGCTATGATTCATGCTATTGAGCAAAGGCAGGCACGCACTACTCCCTCCCCTTCAAGGGGAGGGCTGGGGTGGGGATGGGTTGAGCCGGACG
>JAUYFQ010000137.1 GCA_030690895.1 Sulfuricellaceae bacterium | reverse complement strand
CTCTCCCAGAGGGAGCACCCGCAAGGAGTGTCCCCACCGGAATTGGCGGCATAGCCGCTCAAACCGGCGAGAAGAGGGACGCAGGGTCGCTGCGCGAATTAGAGATTAGGCCATGAAACGAACCCGAACCAGCAAAGGCTGGATGCGTGAGCATGTAAACGACCCTTATGTCTTGTTGGCGCAGAAAGAAGGCTATCGTTCGCGTGCAGCCTACAAACTGATGGAACTGGACGAGCGTGACCACCTGCTCGTTGCAGGCATGGCGGTGGTCGATCTGGGCGCAGCGCCCGGTGGCTGGACACAAGTGCTGGCAAAAAGAATAGGCAAAACAGGCACGCTGATCGCTTTCGACATCCTCCCCATGGATGCCGTGCATGGCGCAACCGTGATTCAAGGCGATTTCCGCGAAGACGCTGCGCTTGACCAACTATCAACCGCACTGGCCGGCAAGCCGCTTGATCTTGTGGTTTCGGATATGGCACCCAATATAAGTGGCATAGGCGTGGCGGATCAGGCAAGGAGCATGCATCTGGCCGAACTGGCGCTGGAGTTTTCAATCCAGCACCTGAAACCGGGTGGAAATTTCCTGGTAAAGATCTTCCAGGGCGATGGATTTGATGATTTCGTGCGCGATGCGCGCGCAGTTTTCCTGCAGGTTCATGTTCGCAAGCCAAAGGCGTCCCGCGACCGAAGCACCGAAGTGTATTTGATCGGCAAGGGCATGCGAAACAGCGCGCAATAACCGTGCGATAACCGCAAGGGGCATCCCCACCGGGCTGTAAGCCGCTAATACCTGATGAAACCGGGCACAAGAGCGGCAGCGCCCGTGCGATAATTTACCGGCGAATATATAAAATGGTTAGAATTGAAGCAATTATGTTTGGCAAATAGAGCCAGGAGCAGTTTTGAATAATCTGATGAAAAATATAGCCATCTGGCTGGTGATCGCACTTGTGCTGATGACCGTGTTCAATCATTTTGGTGCACGTCAGGCAGTGCAGGGCCAGGTTGAGTATTCCCAGTTCATCGACGAGGTGAAGCGGGGGAATGTCGCCAAGGTAACCATCGAAGGGCACACCCTCAAGGGCCAGCGGAGCGATGGCAAACGCTTCACCACTTACGCCCCATCCGACCCCTGGATGGTCTCGGACATGCTCAAGAGCGGTGTGATCGTCGAGGCCAAGCCCGAGGAAGAGCCCTCTTTCCTGATGAATATTTTCATATCCTGGTTCCCGATGCTGCTGCTGATCGGGGTGTGGGTGTTCTTCATGCGCCAGATGCAGGGCGGTGGCAAGGGGGGCGCTTTTTCTTTCGGCAAGAGCAAGGCTCGCATGCTGGATGAGTCCACCAACAGTATTACCTTCGCTGATGTGGCAGGTTGCGACGAGGCCAAGGAAGAGGTTTCGGAGATGGTCGAATTTCTCCGTGATCCATCCAAATTCCAGAAGCTGGGTGGACGAATTCCGCGCGGTGTGCTGATGGTCGGTAATCCCGGAACCGGTAAAACCCTGCTCGCCAAGGCGATTGCAGGTGAAGCCAAGGTGCCTTTTTTCAGTATTTCAGGCTCCGATTTTGTTGAAATGTTCGTCGGTGTGGGTGCTGCGCGCGTGCGCGACATGTTCGAGCAAGCCAAGAAAAATGCACCCTGCATTATTTTTATCGATGAGATCGACGCTGTCGGTCGCCAGCGCGGCGCCGGCCTGGGTGGTGGCAATGACGAGCGCGAGCAGACGCTGAACCAGTTGCTGGTGGAAATGGATGGTTTCGAAGGCTCCTCCGGCGTGATCGTGATTGCGGCGACCAACCGTCCCGACGTACTGGATCCAGCCCTGTTGCGGCCAGGTCGTTTCGACCGCCAGGTGGTCGTGCCGCTACCGGATATTCGCGGTCGTGAGCAGATTCTGGGCGTGCATATGCGCAAAGTGCCCATCGCACCCGACGTGAAGGCCGATATTCTGGCACGTGGAACACCCGGCATGTCAGGCGCAGATCTGGCCAACCTGGTTAATGAAGCAGCGCTTTTCGCAGCACGTTTCAACAAGCGTTTTGTGGATATGGATGATTTCGAGCGCGCCAAGGATAAGATCCTCATGGGTGCAGAACGCCGCTCCATCGTGATGCCTGAGGAAGAGCGCAGAAATACGGCTTATCACGAGTCCGGCCATGCTGTCGTGGCGCGTTTGTTGCCGCATACCGACCCAGTTCATAAAGTGACCATTATTCCGCGCGGTCGCGCTTTGGGTTTGACCATGCAGTTGCCGCTTGAAGACCGTTACAGTTTGAATCGTGATGGCATTCTGGAGAATATCGCCGTACTGTTTGGCGGGCGAATTGCAGAAGAAGTGTTCATGAACCAGATGACCACTGGCGCAAGCAACGACTTCGAGCGCGCCACCGAGATGGCGCGGCGCATGGTGACGCAATGGGGCATGAGCGATGCGCTGGGCCCCATGGTGTATGGCGAGAACGAAGGGGAAGTTTTCCTGGGTCGATCGATCACCACGCACAAGAATGTATCCGAGGCCACCATGCAGCAAGTGGACAAGGAGATCCGCCGCATCATCGACCAGCAGTATGCCTTGGCGCGAAAACTGATCGAAGACAACCGCGACAAGATCGAGGTGATGGCAAAAACCCTGCTGGAGTGGGAAACCATCGACGCTGAGCAAATCGAAGACATCATGGAAGGCAGACCGCCGCGCCAACCCAAGCCCAGCCAGGGCAGTGCAAGCCCGCCACCCACTGACAGCACGCCGAGCGCGCCTGCCGCATCCACGCCTGCACCCGCTCAGGAAGCTTGATTGATGTGAGTGGAAAGGGACATTCCCTTTTCACTCATGTTTCACCTTGCGCCATTCCCATGCTGCGTTGCGGTCGATATACCCTTTCCTTGCATCGCCCTTTGATTATGGGCATCGTCAACGTCACGCCGGATTCCTTTTCTGACGGTGGTTCTTTTTTTGATCCTGTCCGTGCAATCGAGCATGGTTTGAAACTGCTTGAGGATGGGGCCGACATTCTCGATATCGGCGGCGAGTCCACAAGACCCGGCGCACGTCCGGTCACCAGCGCAGAAGAACTGGAACGGGTGCTGCCAGTCCTGGATGGTTTACGTCAGTGCGGCATTCCCCTTTCAGTCGATACGCTCAAGCCAGAAGTCATGCGCGAGGCTGTCAGCGCGGGCGCTGATATGCTCAATGATGTAAACGCCATGCAGGCGGAAGGCGCCTTGCAACTCGCCGCAGAGTCAGGCGTGGCGGTGTGTCTCATGCACATGCGCGGCGAACCGCGCACCATGCAGCAAGATCCCGTCTATGGCGATGTCGTGGAAGAGGTGAAGACATTTTTGGCGCTTCGCCTGGGTGTGCTGGAACAAGCCGGCATCGCTCGCAATCGTATCGTGATTGACCCTGGGTTTGGGTTTGGCAAGACCCTGCAACATAACCTGGCTTTACTCCGCGATCTGAGCCGATTCTGTGACTTGGGTGTGCCGGTACTGGCCGGGCTATCACGAAAGTCCATGTTGGGAAGCATCACTGGCCTGCCAGTTGGCGATCGTTTGTTTCCCAGCATTTCAGCCGCCATCATTGCCGCCAGCAAAGGCGCAAAAATTGTGCGTGTACACGATGTTAAGGAAACCAGACAGGCGCTGCAAATTATCGGCGCAGTTGAGGGATGGAATGGCTAGAAAATATTTTGGCACTGACGGTATTCGGGGCAAGGTCGGAGAAGCGCCGATTACACCAGACTTTGTCATGCGACTGGGTTACGCAGCAGGAAAGGTGTTATCGGAAGGCAAGCGCCCAAGCATATTGATCGGCAAGGACACACGGGTTTCCGGCTACATGCTGGAATCCGCGCTGGAAGCCGGTTTGGCGGCGGCAGGCGTGGATGTCCTGCTATTGGGGCCGATGCCGACGCCTGGCGTGGCCTATCTGACCCGTGCGCTACGCGCCCAGGCTGGCATCGTCATTTCGGCCTCACATAATCCATTCGAAGATAATGGCATCAAATTCTTTTCAGCCTCTGGCAGCAAACTGCCTGATGAAGTTGAACTCGCCATTGAGGCCGAGCTGGAAAAACCCATGCTTACCATGCCCTCTGACAGGCTTGGAAAAGCCAAACGCATTGCCGATGCGGCTGGTCGCTATATCGAATTCTGCAAAAGCACCTTCCCCAATGAACTGGATCTGCGTGGCCTGAAAATCGTCGTGGATTGCGCCAATGGCGCCACCTATCATGTGGCTCCGCCCGTTTTTCACGAACTGGGCGCAGAAGTGATCGCGGTAGGCATCCAGCCAGACGGCTTCAATATCAATCTGGGCTGCGGCTCGACCAAGCCGCAGTTACTGCAAAAAGCAGTCGTGGAACATGGTGCGGATATCGGGATTGCATTGGACGGAGATGGCGACAGGGTCATGATGGCCGATGCAGATGGCCGTTTATACGACGGAGATCAACTGGTCTACGCCATTGCAAAATTCCGGCGTGATCGCGCCTTGCTCAAAGGGGGCGTGGTCGGAACCCTGATGACCAACCTGGCCATGGAACACGCGCTCGCTCATCTGGATATTCCCTTTGCACGCGCCAAGGTCGGCGACCGCTACGTGCTGGAGACATTGCAGGCCCAGGGATGGCAACTGGGGGGAGAGAATTCAGGCCATATTCTGTGCCTGGACAAGCACTCTACCGGGGATGGCATTGTCTCTGCCCTGCAGGTTCTGCACGCGATCAAGGCCAGCAACCAGACACTGCATGAATACACCCGAGAGTTGGTGCTGTACCCCCAGATACTGATCAATGTGCGACTGAACAGCCGATTCGACTGGCGCGAGAGTGCGCCCATTCAGGCCTTGTTGGCCGCAGCGGAGGCCGCATTGTCTGGAGAGGGACGAGTTCTGCTCCGTCCTTCCGGAACCGAGCCTTTGCTCAGGGTCATGGTGGAGGGGAAGTCACCTGATAAAGTCCAGTACTGGGCGGAGGCATTGGCGGCGAAGGTTCAGGAAGCAGCAGGCTGATCAATATCCAGCGCGTGTAAAACACACGCGCATAGATCAGAAGGCGAACGAGAAACCAGTTCCTCGGGAATATCGAACTTGCGCGTCAGTCGTCGGTGGTCCTCGAACCCATATGACACAATAAACGGATGGATGCCGGTAGTGATGGCTGCAAGGTAGTCCTTGTGCTCGTCTCCACAGGCATAGGCGCGTGCCGGATTGATCTTGAACTGCTCTCTGGCCAACCTGAAATGCAGGGCCTTTTCCTGGCCCAACGGAACTCGAACCATGTAGTCGAGGTCTTTGGTATCAATGCCGTGACGCAAAAAAAGTTGCCTAAGCGTGATCTCCGGCTCATAGGTGATGTTTCTGGTAACCAGGCCCACCCGGATATCAGGTGCGGCGATCAAGGTCTGGATCAGTTCTGCCATGCCGGGAAAAAGCTGAGCTTCATGTCGGTATACTTCGGTTAGCGTGGACAGAAGTTGCTTTCGACTGTGATTGCCAATCTGTTTTTTCAGATTGAATGGAAACTCTTTCAATCCGCCCAAATACTTAAACAAATTTCGCCGTTTCTGGAATCGCTCAAGATCACCGATATTCATGTTATGCCGGGAAAAAGCCATGTCGATTGCAGAAAATGCATCGATAGTCGTTCCGTCTGCATCGAACAGTATCAGACGCTCTTTGTTGGGGTACATGACTACTCCTGGGAAAATGTCATCGTTTTGTAATATCAATCATCTTAAACTAGGCATATTTCAATCAATAGAATGGTGGAACAGGCGATGAAAAAATCCTGGAAAGACAGCATTTACCTGCAACGGGAATCGCTGGCGAGAGTCCTGCGTGAACCCATGTCGCGTCTGGCCGAACATTGCGCGCCAGCATGGGGAGATCGTGAAAAATTGAATGAAGTTCTGGCCGCTGCACACGCCAGTATTCCGAACTGCACATTTCTGTACTGCGTCGGTATGGATGGTGTTCAACGTTGCGATAACATCGGACAAGAAGGTGTTGCGCCCGGCCACTGCGGGCGTAACCGTTCCCAGCGACCTTATATGAAAGAAGTTGTTCCTTCATGGGGTTTTCTGTTATCGGATGCCTATGTCAGCCTGCTGAATCGGCGGCCTTCGCTGACAGCTCTTCAGGTGGTGCGTGAAGGGGAATGTATTCTGGGTTACCTTGGGGCTGACTTCGACTTGCGCGATTTGCCGGTCACCTCGGAACTGTATGACGAACCTGGATACTGGCGGCAGATCAAGGGTGATCCTGCCATTCGCAGCACGGTTTTCCTGCAGTCTCGCGTTGAAAGCCAGATGGATCGGCATATTGAACGTGCCTGTGCGATTCTGGAGGAGTTGCTGACCCAGCGTGGTGTTTTTCAATGTGTGATCCATTATTCCAGCAGTCGGGTGACGATCTGGACACTGGATGACCCTTATCGCTATCGCCTGCTCGACCACGAGGCCTTGAACGACCCGGATATTTGCCTGGTATTTCCGCTCTGTCCCTATCCGGCTAACGCCGAAATTCCTGCGGGAGAAATCAAGAACATACTTGAAACCCTGCATTCACTGCGGACGCACGACCAAACCTTTTATCTGCGCTCAGCCTCGATCAACATCTTCAACGGCATCGTCAGCGTGACCTTCTCATGTGACGGATCGCACTATATGTCCTACGTCGAGTTTCTGATGAAGGACACGAATTTCTGGTTTTAACTCAAATCAGCCAAATTTGCCGGTAATGTAGTCTTCCGTCGCCTTCTGCTTGGGCGTGGTGAAAATGGTATCGGTATCACCGAATTCGATCAGGTCACCCAGATACATATAGGCAGTAAAATCGGAAACGCGCGCGGCCTGCTGCATGTTATGCGTGACGATGGCGATGGTGTAATCCTCCTTGAGTTCGAAAATCAGTTCTTCGATCTTGGAGGTGGAAATCGGATCGAGCGCGGAAGCGGGCTCGTCCAGCAGCACGACTTCCGGCTTGACTGCTATGCCGCGCGCGATGCACAGGCGCTGTTGCTGTCCACCGGAAAGACTGGTTCCGCCCTGGTTCAGCTTGTCCTTGACCTCATCCCATATCGCGGCCTTGCGCAGCGCCCATTCGACGCGCTCGTTCATGTCGCGGGTGTTCATTTTTTCATACAGTTTTACGCCGAAGGCGACGTTATCGTAGATCGACATCGGGAACGGCGTGGGCTTCTGGAATATCATGCCCATCTTGGCGCGCAAGATATTGAGATCCTGTTTTTTGTCCAGAATGTTTTCGCCATCCAGCAGGATCTCGCCCTTGGCCTCCTGGCCGGGGTAAAGCTCGTACATGCGGTTGAAAACACGCAGCAAAGTCGATTTTCCGCAGCCGGATGGGCCGATGAAGGCAGTCACCTTCTTTTCTGGAATATCCAGATTGATATTTTTCAGGGCATGGAACTTGCCGTAGTAAAAATTCAGGTCGCGAACGGTCACTTTGGGCTTGGCGATGTGATTCGAGTTCATACGGTTCTCGTTTAGAGTATCGTTAATTAGCTAATTCAGATTTGCGGAACAGGGTACGCGCCAGGATATTCAGTGTCAGTACACTGAAGGTGATCAGCAAGGCGCCTGCCCAGGCAAGCTGCTGCCAGTCGGAATAAGGGCTCATGGCAAACTGGAAGATCACCACCGGCAGGTTCGCCATCGGCGCGTTCATGTCCATGCTCCAGAACTGGTTGTTCAGCGCGGTAAACAACAACGGCGCAGTTTCTCCGCTGATGCGGGCAATCGCCAGCAGGATGCCCGTCAACATGCCGGATTGTGATGCGCGCCAAGTGATCAGCACGACGATTTTCCATTGCGGCGCGCCCAGCGCTGCCGCTGCCTCGCGCAGACTGTTGGGAACCAGTCGCAGCATGTCTTCCGTGGTACGAACCACCACTGGAATCACGATCAGCGACAACGCCAGCGTGCCCGCCCAGCCAGAGAAATGCCCAACGGTGACGACATAAACCTCATAGATGAACAGACCGATCACAATGGAGGGCGCAGACAGCAGAATGTCGTTGATGAAGCGGGTCGTCGGCGCCAGCCAGCCGCGCTGCCCGAATTCAGCCAGATAGGTTCCCGCCATGATTCCCACCGGGGTGCCGATCAGGGTGGCGGTCGTCGCCATGATCAGGCTGCCGACAATCGCGTTGAGCAGGCCGCCATCACTGCCGGGCGGCGGGGTCATTTGCGTGAACATGGCCAGATCGATGCCGTTTATCCCCTTGATAATCAGCACAGACAGGATCCAGATCAGCCAGAACAGACCGAATGCCATGGCGAACATGGCCATAGCGAGATTGAACGCGTTGGTAATTCGGCGACGGGTGTAGATGGGAATCATGTGCTCTTGCCTTCGCGTTTTTTGAGTTGGAGCAACATTATTTTGGATAATGCCAGCACGACGAACGTAATGAAAAACAGAATCAAGCCGAGTTCGATCAGGGCCGAGGTGTACAGCACGCCATCAGCCTCGGTGAACTCATTGGCCAGCGCGGAGGCAATGCTGTTGCCGGGTTTGAACAGTGAAGCGTTGAGATGATGGGCGTTACCAATGACAAAGGTCACGGCCATGGTTTCGCCCAGCGCGCGTCCCAGACCCAGCATGATTCCGCCCACCACGCCGATCTTGGTGTAGGGCAAGACCACGTTCCAGACCACTTCCCAGGTGGTGGCGCCCAAGCCGTAAGCCGATTCCTTGAGCAGGGGCGGGACGATCTCGAACACGTCGCGCATCACGGCGGCGATGAAGGGAATGACCATGATAGCGAGGATGATGCCGGCAGTCAGCATACCGATCCCCATGGGCGGGCCTTCGACCAGCATCCCGATCACGGGGGTTTCGGAGAAGGTCGATTTAAGCCAGGGCTGGACATGTTCCGCAAACGCGGGCGCAAAGATGAACAAGCCCCACATCCCGTAAATGATGCTGGGAATGCCGGCCAGCAATTCAACTGCGGTTCCCAGCGGGCGGCGCAGCCAGACCGGCGACATTTCAGTCAAAAACAGGGCGATGCCGAAGCTGACGGGGATGCCGATGGCAAGCGCGATCACGGAAGTTACCAGCGTCCCGACGATCGGTACCAGCGCGCCAAATTTTTCGGTCACCGGGTTCCATTCGGAACTGAATAAAAAGCCAAAGCCAAAGGCCTTGATGGCGGGCATGCTGCCGATCAGGAGCGAGAGAATGATGCCGGCAAGAATCGAAAAAACCAGAAAGGCAAAGAATCTGGTCGTGCCCCGGAAGATTTTGTCTGACAGTTCCTGCTGTTTCAGCTTGGCAGCGGTGTAGGCGTTGGACATCGTTAGGCTATCATTCCGAAGTTTGTAGGCAGAGGCATTATTGTTACACAACAAGACACTCAAGCATTTCAGCGTCGAGACCCTGAAATGCTTGAGTGTTCTGAACATCGCCCAGACCAGGCATGGTATCCATGTCTGGTCTGGGTTACAACGGGTCACTTAGTAAACTGCTTTTCCGTCTGCTGCCTTGAGGTTAGCTTTCCAGGAGTTCTGGATCAATTTCACGACGTTGTCAGGCATCGGAATGTAGTCCAGATCCAGCGCCATGGTGTCACCATTGGTGTAAGCCCAGTCAAAGAACTTCAGAACATTGGCTGCCTGCTCAGGATTTGCCTGGGACTTGTGCATCAGGATAAATGTTGCACCGGTGATTGGCCAACTTGCCTTACCAGGCTGGTCAGTCAGAATTTCATAGAAACCGGGCGCCTTTTCCCAGTTGGCGTTGCCTGCCGCAGCCTTGAAGTTGTCTTCAGTCGGCAGGACATATACGCCGTCCTTGTTCTGCAGTTGGCTATAGTTCATCTTGTTCTGCTTGGCATAAGCGGATTCAACGTAGCCGATGGAACCCTTGATCTGCTTCACGAAGTTGGCCACGCCCTCATTGCCCTTGCCACCTGTACCGACAGGCCAAGCAACCGATGCATCTGCGCCGACCTTTTCTTTCCATTCCGGGCTTACCTTGGTCAGGTAGTTGGCAAACAGGAAGGTGGTGCCGGAACCATCAGAACGGTGTACTACCGTGATTTCGCTGGCAGGCAGCGCGACGCCCTTGTTCAGAGCAGCAATAGCAGGGTCATTCCATTTTTTGACCTTGCCGAGAAAAATGTCAGCCAGCACTGCGCCAGTCAACTTGAGCTCGCCTTCTTTGAGGCCATCCACGTTTATAACTGGAACCACGCCACCCATCACGGTAGGAAACTGAGTCAGGCCATCTTTCTCCAATTCTTCTAGCTTAAGCGGCTTATCGGATGCACCGAAATCAACCGTTTTGGCCTTGATCTGCTTGATACCACCGCCAGAGCCGATAGACTGGTAGTTCATGCCGATACCGGTCTTGGCCTTGTAAGCCTCAGCCCACTTGGCATAAATCGGGTAGGGGAAAGTAGCGCCAGCGCCGGTAATATCGGCAGCCAGGGCGGAAATACTGAGGCTCATCAGAGCGCCTGTAAGTAGAGTGGGGGCAAACTTCAGTTTCATGGTCAAACTCCAGTCAGTGACGGTATGTTGAATTCGGAACTTATAACAAAGCGCAGTTTATTCCAGTAATGTTACAAAAATATGACTTCTGCGACCACCAGAGTTTGCCCATCATATCCATTCGAGCACGATGCCTTTTTCATCCGGGCGAGCCTGAAATTCACAATCAACCCCGATTCCCATGACGGCGACCAGTTTCTCACTGCTGTAAACCAGCAACTGCTGGTTGCGTGCCCAGGGCGGAATACCGGCCTCTTGCAGCAAGTGCTTGAGCGTCCTGCGTGGGCGTTGGCAGTCGGGCTTGAGCCTTTCTCCACCAACTCTTGACTGAATGTTGACCACACCCAGGCGCAGCTTTTCCAGACTGATTCCCTCTCCTTGCGCCATCCTGAACCCTAGCGTTTTTCCCCATTCAGTCAGCGTGATATGTTTCTCCCCGCTCCAGCACCGCGAGATCATAACGGCCTCTGCCGCATTGCAGGCAGATACCAGCCAGGCCATGCCGTTGTAGCGGCGCAATGACAGCGATCCTAGCGCGAAAGATACCCTCGCATCCTGCTTCGCGTTCAGCAGTTGATTCAACATCTCCTGTAATTTAACCGCGCTGGGCAGGGTGATGGCATGGTATTTGAGAAAATAGCGTAACAGGTTGCGTGCCCGACCATCCGAAAGTTGCGATAGAGATGCGATGCTCAAGCGGTTTGGTTGAATCGATGTCACTCCATCCGCTTGCGCCAACTCATCTTGCAAGTGCTTACTCTCTGCAAAATGGCGGGCGGAGCGAGCCAGGGTTTCACGATAGGCCGGGAAGCGTTGTTCGAGCAGGGGAAATATCTGGCGCCGCAGGAAGTTGCGGTCAAAGCGCGCATCCTGATTGCTTTCATCTTCAATCCATTCGAGTTTGCGAACCTGGGCATAGTCGCTTAATGCACGCCGGGAAACATCCAGCAGCGGTCGCAGAAACTGGCGGCGGGTTTCGCCCATTGCGCTTGCACCGTCGACCCCGCAACCACGCAGCAGTTGGAGCAGCAAGGTTTCAGCCTGATCATCAAGATGGTGAGCAAGGACGATCCAGTCGGCTTCGCATTGCTCAAACATAGCATAACGCGCCGCTCTGGCCAGCGCTTCCAGACTTTCGCCTGTCTGGCTGGGCAGACAGACTTTCACTATGTTTAGCTCGATTGCATGGCGCTCGCAAAGACGCCGACAGAAATCGCCCCAGCGGCCAGAATGGGGGCTGATCTGATGATCGACATACAATGCCGTCAGGCGAAACTGGAGCGGGTGTTGAAGCTGGGAAAGCAGATCGAGCAGGACAACGGAATCGAGTCCGCCACTTAATCCCAGCGTGAGGCGCTGGTTTGGATGAACCCGTTTTTTCAGGACGCTTTCGACGTGAGCAAGGGGCGTATTCCTGGTTGCATTCAAAGGAAGACAAGGTGGAAGACCACAGACAGTACGAGTAGTACGGCAAGGGCTGACAACACAGTATTCGTTTGAATGCGGCCTGGAATCAGGATGCGGTTTCTTTGAACTTGCCATAGCTCATCAGTCGCGCGTAACGGGCTTTCAGCAACTCATCCAGCGATGGATTTTTTTGTATCTGGGCAATACTTTCCTGCAGAGCAGTTTTGAGGGATTGCATCATGGCATCCGGGTCGCGGTGAGCGCCGCCAATCGGTTCTCCGATGATGCGGTCAACCAATCCCAGAGTCTTCAGCCGATTGGCTGTAATACCCAGTGTTTCCGCCGCGAGGGGGGCCTTGTCTGCGCTCTTCCACAAAATTGAAGCACAGCCCTCCGGCGAAATGACCGAGTAGCTGGAGAATTGCAACATCAGCGTGATGTCGCCAACCCCGATTGCCAGCGCACCACCCGACCCGCCTTCGCCGATGACGGTGCAGATGATGGGCGTGCGCAGCGTCGACATGACCAGCAAATTACGCGCAATGGCCTCGGACTGCCCCCGCTCTTCCGCGCCGATTCCTGGGTAAGCGCCCGGCGTGTCGATGAAGGTCATGATGGGGATGCCGAATTTCTCGGCCTGGCGCATCAAACGCAGGGCTTTTCGATAGCCTTCCGGACGAGGCATGCCAAAGTTACGGTAGATCTTTTCCTTGGTGTCACGCCCTTTTTGGTGGCCAATAACCATCACCGACTGCCCATCAAAACGAGCCAACCCACCCACGATAGCGGGATCGTCGGCATAGGCGCGGTCGCCATGCAATTCTTCGAAATCAGTAAAAATGGTGTTCAGGTAATCCAGCGTGTAAGGCCGCTGGACATGCCTGGCCACTTGGGAAATCTGCCAAGCGCCGAGTTTGCTGTAGATATCCTTGGTCAGACTCTGGCTTTTTTTCTGCAGGCGGGCGACTTCTTCCGAAAGGTCGACCGACGAGTCGCTCTGGACATTGCCCAGTTCTTCGATCTTGCTTTCGAGTTCGGCAACTGGTTGCTCAAAATCGAGAAAAGTGGTTTTCATGGGCACGCCCTTTCTGCTCTACTTACTGGTAGTCAGCGCAGGCGTGCCGCTTTCTTCCAGATTGAATGCCTTGTGCAGAACGCGCACCGCGAGTTCCATGTATTTTTCATCAATCACAACGGAAATTCTGATTTCGGAAGTGGAAATCATCTGGATATTGATTCCTTCTTCCGCCAGCGTGCGGAACATGGCGCTGGCAATCCCGACATGGGAGCGCATACCCACTCCGACCACCGAAACCTTGGCGATTTTTTCGTCACCTGACACCTCACGCGCGCCGATGTGCGCCTGAATGCTTTTCAGAATATCCATTGCTTTGGAATATTCATTGCGATGTACGGTAAAGGTAAAGTCAGTCAAACCATCCGCGCCAACGTTTTGAATGATCATGTCAACATCGATATTGGCATCGGAAACCGGGCCCAGAATCTGGTAAGCGATACCGGGGCGATCCGGGACGCCCAGCACCGTAATCTTGGCTTCGTCGCGATTGAAGGCGATTCCTGAAATAATCGCTTTTTCCATATTGTCGTCATCCTCAAATGTGATCAGCGTACCCTCGCCGCCTTCTTCGAGGCTGGAGAGTACGCGCAGTTTTACTTTGTATTTTCCGGCGAATTCGACTGAACGAATCTGCAACACCTTGGAGCCCAGGCTGGCCAATTCCAGCATCTCCTCGAAGGTAATGGTATCCAGTCTGCGAGCATCGGCGACGATACGCGGGTCAGTGGTGTAAACACCGTCCACGTCGGTATAAATCTGGCATTCATCGGCTTTGAGCGCTGCTGCCAACGCCACACCGGTGGTATCCGAACCGCCACGGCCCAGCGTGGTGATATTGCCGCGCTCATCCACGCCCTGAAAACCGGCTACCACGACAACGTGGCCGTCATTGAGATCGGCCCGCATGTTGTTTTCGTCAATGGAGAGGATACGTGCTTTGGTAAAAGCATCGTCCGTCATGATTTTGACCTGGGCGCCGGTATAGCTCTTGGCTTTCAGTCCCAGATCCTTGATCGCCATGGCAAGCAGCGCAATGGTGACCTGTTCCCCGGTGGAGATCATGACATCCAGTTCGCGCGGATCAGGCGTGCTCTGGATTTCCTTGGCCAATGCCAGCAGGCGATTGGTTTCCCCGCTCATGGCGGAAACGACGACGACGACCTGGTGCCCAAGCCCGCGAAATCGAGCGACGCGCCGGGCGACATTCTTGATTCGTTCCGGACTGCCCACCGAGGTGCCACCATATTTTTGTACGATCAGTGCCATTGCAAACTCTGTGTAAAGTGGCGAATTTTATCCCAATTCATCATGGAAAACGAGGGGGCCAAACAGGCGGAAAAACCGGCGGAACTTTGATGGGCCAAACGATGTCATTTAATGACAGCTTACTGCCGCAATTAGTCCTTTCTGTCTATAGGGGAAAGTACTTATTTTGTGGTAGGATTTATCTACTAGCTCAAATGAGCGATTACATACCATTTCCATATATTGAGTTGAAAGGTGACGCCATGAAACTGTTCGATAAAATTGCCAATCCCCGTGAAATTCGCCGCAAACTGGGTTTGAACCAACAAGAGTTCTGGACCCAGATCGGCGTGACCCAAAGCGGCGGCTCCCGCTATGAAAGTGGTCGCGACATGCCCAAGCCAGTTCGCGAACTGCTACGTCTGGTGCACATGGAGCAAGTCGACCTGACCAAGGTGAAGCGTGAAGATTTTGAAATTGTCGAATTTCTGAAGCAGTCTCACCCGGATCTGTACAAAAACTTCAAAAAAGAAGCGCGCGCCGCACTGAAGGAAGCTGCTCACTAAAAGCTGAGTTTTGCCTTGAGACCAAGCGCCTCGACCCTCTCCGAAAATGTCTCCACCCACTCAGGAGGCAGATTGGATAGTCGGGGCGCCTCAACTTGCAGGGAAGGACGTGCCAAGCCGTAGAGCATGACGCCTTGCAGGGCCGTGTGGCTGGTCTTTGCATTCTCCAGGAACGCGAGGTACGCCTGTATTTCTTTTTCACTGGGCGGCTTTCCATCCAGTTCAAATAGCGCGGTCTGAATCCAGGTTGGACACAGCTTCGCGCAGGCGCGCAAGTTTTTCAGCGCAATTTCTGCACTCTGACGACTGTGGTTCAGCCTGAACCGCCCTTCTTCCGTCGCACTATCCAGCTTGAACCAGACCTCCCCATTGAGTTGCGCCATCCTGACCAGTCCATTGCGGACGTTTTGTCTATGCATCAGGCTGCCATTGGTAATCAGAATCAGCTTGATCCTGCCGGCCAGATCAAAATCAGCAAGTACCTGGCCGATCAACGCAATCACCTGCTCAAATTCCCTGGCACTGGTAGGTTCGCCGTTTCCAGATAAAGCGATGTCATTTAGTCGGCGTGCAGACTCGGGCACATGCTTCAGCATGAAGTCGCCGAGCTGCGCTTCATCGAGAAATCCGCGCAATTCCATTTCGAGCTGCGCCAGATCGACTGGCGGCGCGCTACCACGCTTGAGATCAGGCACCTGGCAGTAAATGCAGCGCCAGTTACAAGCATTGCTGGTATTGAGATTGATGCCGATGGAAACACCGTTCGCCCGGCGGGAAACCACCGGGTAAACATAGGTCAGACCGACGTTGTCGCGATCATGGTTGGCTGGCGAGAGGGTTTGTCCTGACATGGCGCGATTGAACCACCGAACGATGGGGCGTGGCAAGAATGCTATAATTTGGCCACTTTCCACCACGTTTCCCTTACCCATGCTGATTACCCGAAGACTGGAATTTGACGCCGGTCACCGCATTCCGAATCATGCCAGCCAGTGCCGTCACCTGCATGGGCACCGCTACGCCATCGAAATCACGCTTTCCGGGCAAGTGATTGCAGCAGAGGGCGTGTCAGAGCAGGGAATGGTGATGGATTTTTCAGAAGTCAAAGCCATCGCCATGACGAAAGTAGTCAGCCAGTGGGATCACGCATTCCTGGTCTATCGCGGCGACCAGATGGTAGTGGATTTTCTGGCGCAGATTGCTGGCCATAAAACGGTTGTGCTGGATGTCGTGCCAACTGCCGAGAACCTTGCATCGGAAGCCTTCAAGCTACTGGATGTGGCTTACCGTGACACCTATGGGAATGCACTTCAGCTTGAGCGGGTGAGAATTTACGAAACCCCGAACAACTGGGCAGATGCGGCGAGAGAGTAAGGCTTCTGAATCCAATTTGGCGGAGGCGGTGAGATTCGAACTCACGAAAGGTTGCCCTTTGCCAGTTTTCAAGACTGGTGCAATCGACCACTCTGCCACACCTCCGAAGGCGTGCATCTTACCGCTTCATTGTGTTTTTTTCCAGCTTGTCCGAATTATTCCGCTATCAGGGTGATTTTTGTCCCCGCCGTGACTTTGTCAATATCAACAAGCACCTCGCAATATTCAGCAATTTCATCAACCGGCGTCGGGTCATCAGCGCAACTGCAACCGGCAATCACCCCCGTATAAAACAGTCCGGCCTTCACCTGGATGGTTCCGGGTAATTCATTTGCGCTTATCACCGAGATTTTGAGTTTTTCCGCGAGTGCGTAGCTGCTGAATCTCAAGCCCTGTTGCAGGAGGCTTAGCGTTGTGTCCAGTCGGGCAAGCTCCTGTTTGAAGGTATCCGCGAATGCTGGCGTATTCCAGGCTGCAAGTGAGGCGGGCAGGAGGGGCATGGTATCTTGTCGGCTACTGTTCAGGCAGACGGAGCGCCTCCCTGGCCATTTCTGCATTTTCGCTTTCCGGCGGCAACATCTTGAGCATGGTTTTCAGGCTGGCCTTGGCTTTTTCGGTTTGACCCAAACGGTTATAGGCCAGTCCCTGATACCACAGCCAGGCAGCTTCTTCGGGTTCTTGGCGGCGCATTTCGGCGATCAGGCCGAGTGCTTCGTGGGCGCTGGACTCATCACCCCCCTTGAGCAACATCGCGATCATGCCTCCTAATGCTTCATTCTCGCCGGGTTTGAGCTCCAGCGCCTTGCGCCAGGCTTTGATCGCGTCCTGAACACGCCCAAGGTTGGCGTAGGAACGGGCCAGCATCAACTGCCCATCCACGTCGTCTGGCTTGGCGGCGAGACGGGCTTCGAGACGGGAGATCATGGCAGCGACGTCCGGTGCACCATCGCTATGCTCGGCGGCCACGGCTCGGGGCTGGGGCGATGGTTTCCAGAACTGGTTGAATAGCATAAGGGACGCGATAGCGACAAACAGGATCAGGATCACCGACCCCGTGCGGTGCAGGTCAGGACGAGGCTGAACGACTTGTTGTCTCGCCGGAACGAGCAGCTTTGCTGCCGTTCCCGGCGGGGACACTCCTTGCGGGTGCTGCACGGGGCTCGGTACGCTTCCGTCCATCAGCAGCGCCAGTTGTTGCTCACATTCGCGTTCCAGGCGGAGGAAATCGGCTTCTGCCAGCTTGCCTTCGGCATGATCAGCTCTCAGACTACGCAGGTTGATGAGCAGGCGCTTCCGCTCGTCCGACACGTCCTGTCCGGACTCGTCCAGATCGTTCTCGATACCGGCTGGCAAGGGGGCGTCGGCATGTCGCCATAAGGGCCAGACCAGAATCACGGCGGACAGAGTGAAGATGACGGATACGATCAACCAGTTCACGATTCATCCTCCAGTTTGGCCAGTTCAACCTCGATTTTGCGTTTCTGCGATTCACTGATATTGGGGCTGATATCCGGTATGGGCGCAGGTTCCGGGCGACGCCAGCGGCTTATCGCCCGTTTGAGCAGGAACGCGCCACTCAGCAGGAGAGCGAATGGGCCCAGCCACAGCAGCCAGTTGAGACCATGTTTGGGGGGCTTCATCAGCACGAAATCGCCGTAGCGGCTTTCCAGATAACTCGCGATCTGTTGCGGCGATTCGCCCTGTCTCAGACGCTCGCGCACCAGGTCGCGCATCTGGCCAGCCAGGGGAGAATTGGAATCCCAGACGTTTTCTCCCTGACACACCAGACACCGCAACTCGCGCGACAGGTCGCGGGTTTTCGATTCCAGCTCGGTTTCTTCGATTTGGGCGGCCTGGGCGGTCAAGGTGAAGAGGAGAAGCGCGGCCATGACGCCCACCCTCACCCCAACCCTCTCCCGGGAGGAGAGGGAGAAAATGTCAGCATCTTCTGGTTTCACTGGCATTGTTTCAACTCCTTGCCAGCCAATACCGGCGCAATCCATTTTTCCATGAGTTTATCCATATCCTTGCCCATCACCGGCCCAAACTGCTTGCACAGGATGACGCCCTGGCGATCGATCAGGAAAGTTTCCGGCACACCGTATACGCCATAGCCGATGCCGATTTCCCCCTTGGAGTCAAAGAGATGAGGGTAGGCGCTGCCAAAGCGTTTCAGGAAAGCACGTGCGTCCTCTTCTTTGTCCTGATACACCACGCCCAGCATGACAAAATCCGGGTGAGCCGCGAACTGCTGGTACAGCTTGGCGAGGTTTTCGTGTTCGGCGCGACATTCAGTACACCATGAGGCCCAGAAATTGAGCAGCACCACTTTGCCGCGCAGGGCTTCCAGTTTCCATTCCTTGCCGGTATGGAGATCAACAGCAGTAAAAGGCATGGCCGGTTTGCCTTCGAGTACGGCGGGGATAAAACGCGGGTCCATGTGCAGCCCTCGCCAGAACAATCCGATCACACCGGCCAGCACGATGATGATGGCAATTTTCCAGCCCTTTATACCCTTCAGGGGATTCATGCCTTGTCTCCCATGCTGCGTCTGCGTTGCCATAAACTGAGCGCGGTTCCAAAGCCCATGACCATGACGCCGGTCCAGATCCACTTCACCAGCGGGTTGAAATAAGCTTTGATGATGTAAGCGTCGCCGGTTGGTTTATCCAGCACCAGGTAGATGTCGCGCAGCCAGTTTTCATGGATAGCCGCTTCCGTAGTCGGCATGCCAGAGCCGATGTAGGTACGCTTTTCCGGCCGTAGTTCGATTACTTTTTCACCGGGTTTTGAAACCTCCAGAATCGCTGCTGTGCCGCTGTAATTGGCGCCGCGAATGTCGGTCACGCCCTTGAGCAGTACGCTGTAGCTCCCCAGCGCGAAACTGTCACCCGCTTTGAGCACCACATCTTTTTCGATTTTGAAAACTGCCGACGCGATCAGGCCGACGATCATCATCAGTACGCCAAAATGCACGATCAGGCCGCCAAAACGGCGCTTGTTGCGGCGAACGGCATCGATCAACGCCGGCAGATAGGACTGGCTCGCGCGCCGCTGACTGCCCCGCGCCGCCACATGAAAATCGCGCAGAATGCTGCCAAAAACAAAATACACCACCGCCATGCCGAGCAAGGGAAAAATCTCGTGTAGTCCAACGGCGGCCGTCAGCGCAGTGCCGATTGCCGCCAGCACGCCCGGCCATAGCGCATTGCGCTTGAGCGCGGCGAGTGAAGCCTTGCGCCAGGGCAGGAGCGGCCCCACGCCCATGAGCGCCACCATCAGCAACATGATGGGCAGAAAAACAGCGTTGTAATAGGGCGCGCCCACCGTCACCTTGGCGCCGGTCAGGGATTCCAGCAGCAGGGGGTAAAGCGTGCCGACAAAAACGGTCGCCATCGCCACCAGAAAGAACAGATTGTTGAACAGAAAAGCCGTTTCGCGCGAGACCATGGCATCGAACGCCACCTCGCTTTTCAGCTTGTCGCCGCGCACGATCAGCGTGCCGAACGAGAACACCAGCACCACGGTCATGAAAGCCAGAATGAACACCCCCCGTCCAGGGTCGCTGGCGAAGGAATGCACCGACGAAACCACGCCGGAGCGCACCAGAAAGGCGCCAAGCAAGGTCAGCGAAAAGGTCACGATGATCAGGAACACGTTCCAGATTTTGAACATGCGGCGCGTCTCCTGCACCATGACAGAATGCAGGAAAGCCGTACCAACCAGCCAGGGCATGAAGGAGGCGTTTTCCACCGGATCCCATGCCCAGTAGCCACCCCAGCCCAACTCATAATAAGCCCAGTAACCACCCAGCACGATGCCGAAGGTCAGCATCAGCCAGGCAAACAGTGTCCAGCGTCGGGTTGCCTTGACCCACTCTTCATTGACCGTTCCCCTCAGCAGCGCCGCCATGGCAAAGGCAAAGGGGATGGAGAAACCGACATAGCCCATGTAGAGGAAGGGCGGGTGAAACACCATGCCAGGGTCTTGTAGCAAGGGGTTCAGCCCGGCGCCATCCGGCACGAGCATGGTCGCAACTTCGAACGGATCGGCCAGAAAAACGATCAGGCACATGAATCCCAGCATCAGCGCCGCATTGATCGCCAGCAGGTAAGGCATGGCCTGGGGATGGGTGCGCCAGTGCAGGCGCGCCGCCACTGCCGAGTACAGCGCCAGCAGCCAGGCCCACAACAGAAATGAGCCCTCATGCCCGCCCCACATGGCGGTGGCAAGATAGAAGGTCGGCAGGGTATTGTTCGAGTGTGCCGCGACATATTTCAGGCTGTAATCGTGGCTGAGGAAGGCGTATTCCAGCGTCCCCATGGAGATCGTCAGCAAGACAAAAATCAGGAAGATCGCGTTGCGCGCGACTCTCACCCAGGCGGGCTGCTGCGTCCCGAGGCCAACGAGCGCCGCTGTACCGCCACTCGCTGCCAGCACCAGGGCGAGGATGAGGGAATACTGCCCCAATACGGTGTTCATCCTACAATCCTATGTTTACCACGAAATGCACGAAAAAGGGCAAGCCGACATTTCGCCGTGAAGCGAAAGTATTGCCTCTTCACTGAATGGGTGAAGAGAAAAAAACCATCCACAAATTGATTTTTTTCGTGTATTTCGTGTATTTCGTGGTCAACTGAGTTTTTCATTGTTTGAGCGTCTTCAAAAGATCTTCCTTGGGCATGGCCTTGCCCTCTCGTTTCATTTCGATCGGCATGTAGTCTTCCGAATGCTTGGCCATGATGAGATCGGCGCGAAATGCTTTATCTGCCGGCATCCAGACGCCCTCGGCAACTGCGCCTTGTCCGTCCTTGAAGAGATCGGGCGGCACGCCTTCAAAATGTACGGGGATCACGGTTTCGCCATCACTCAGGCGGAAATCGATTTTCATGGTTCCGGCGGTCATTTTCATGCTACCAGCCTCCACCATCCCCCCCACCCGGATGCGTTTACCTTCGAAATCCGAGCCCAGCTTCACGACTTCGGACGGGGTGTAAAAATACACCAGCGCGTCCTGAAAACTGGTGTAGCCCAACCAGCCAGCCAGCGCAAGCACCACGGCCACGCTGCCGGCGATCCCCCACTTTCGGTTACTTTTCATCAGCCTTCCTTATCCAGTGTTTTCTGAATTTGCCGCAACTGTCTCTCGACCAGGAAAGCAAACAGCAGCAATATCAGGGCAATCGACCCATATGCGCCGACGATGTAGGCGTAATTCGGCGCAATCGAAACCCGCTCCGCCCGCAAGCTGCCGTCAGCCTGGCGCACGCCTTGTGCAAGGATGGTTTTCAGTTCGCGCAGGGTATCCATGTCCGGTCCGGCATAGATGACCGGGGTCAATGCGCCCTGTTCTTCCAGGATGAAACTGGCATCGTTCGCGCTCATTTTCAGGCTCCCGGCCTGCACCCTGCCCAGCACCCTCGCCTGCTGACCGTCTACCAGACGGCTGAATTCCAGCGGGGAATACGAGGACACTTCGCTTTGGTAACGCTGCCAAGCCAAGGCGCTGACCAGCCCCAAGACAAGAAAAATGAATAACCAGCGGCGGATCATAAATGCGCCTCCCTCAGCTTGTGCTCCTGAACAGCCTGGAACAGGGAACGATTGTGAATGAGCTGAGCGTAGAGCAGCGTCAGATAGGCATATAGCAGGCTCATCCCGATCGCCATGGAGGCCAGCGCCAGCATCATGTCGGGCGAGATCGACAAACCCTTGGCGGAGAACGAGGCCGGTTGGTGCAAGGTTCGCCACCATTGCACGGACAAATGAATGATGGGCAGATCGACAAATCCAACCAGCGCGAACACGGCGGCGGCGCGCGCCTGTTTGTCGGCGTCTTCGATGAAGGCGCGCAGCATCAGATAACCAGCCATCAGCAGGAACAGGATGGCGAAAGAAACCAGCCTGGCATCCCACGTCCACCAGGCATTCCAGGTCGGCTTGCCCCAGATTGCGCCGGACAGCAAGGCGCACAGGGTAAACACGGCGCCGACTGCGACCGAGGCGTGCGCCAGGACATCATATTCATCGCGGCGTTTCCACAGAAACAGGATGCTTGCCACGAAGGCCACAAAATAGGCCAGCAGCGAAGTTTTCACCAGCGGCACATGCAGGTTCATGATGCGCGCAACCTCGCCCTGATAATAGTCGGGCGGCGTGCGAACCAGCGACAAATACAGCCCGACAGCGAGCACCAGCAATGCCAGCAAGCCGATGCGGTCGCGCCAGGCCGACGAAAAGAGAAATTTACCCACTAGGCTTCCAATATGAATTCAAACGTCCAGAACGCAACGATGATGAAGATGACATCGAACACCAGCAACAGTTGCACCCATTGGCTGTATTGCCCCCAGGGCGTGTGGTGAAGCACGCCCGCAGTGGCCTGAATCGCGCCGATCAGCACCGGCACCGCGAGCGGCAGCACCAGGATCGGAAACATCACCTCGCGCGCCCGAATCTGCGCCGTCATGGCGGAAAAAAGCGTCCCCAGCGCTGACAACCCGAAAGTCCCCAGCGCAAAGATCCCTAGCAACATGGGTAGATTCGAGCCGATTTCAAGATTGAAGAACAAGATGAAGAGCGGCACCAGTCCGGCTTCTGCCGTCAACACAAACAAAAAATTGCCCAGAAATTTACCCAGGTAAACCGCGCCCTTGCTGACCGGCGCAATCAGCAAAGCTTCCAGGCAATCATTATCCTTTTCGGCCTGAAATGACCGCCCAAGGCCGATGATGGACGTGAAGGCAAAAGCGATCCAGATCAGGCCGGGCATCAGCAGGTCGACCGTTTTCGCATCCAGCGGCAGTGCAAAGTTGAAGATGAAAATCATCAACAGAGCGAAAAACAGCATGGAAAGAATATTTTCCCGGCTGCGCAGTTCGCTCAGAATATCTTTCCAGGCGATTAAATAAATCGTCTTAAAGAAGCTCATCCGCCCCTGCCAGGTGATCCAGTGAAATTTCGTCTATCCCGCCACGCCGCAGCACTCCCGCACGATGAGCCACCTGAGCCGAGCGATGACGGTTGTGCGACACCATCAGCACCGTTTTCCCTTCGGCAGTCAGCCCACTGACAAACTGGTTGATCATGTCCATGGCGCGCTCGTCCAGCGCCGCATACGGCTCATCCAGCAACAGCACGGGAGGGCTGACCAGCATCGCCTTGGCAAAGGCCAGGCGCTTTTTCATTCCGCTGGAGTAATGGCGAACTTTCATGGCGTCGAAACCGGACAGTCCAACCCGCTCCAGTACCGACTGGCCTGCTTGCGCGTCCCAGTGCAGGCCGCGCAAACCCAGTGCAAAACGCAGATTCTCGCGCCCGGTGAGTTCATCGTACAAATGCGAGCCGTGGGTCACCAGAAACAGGTTCTGGCGCACCTCATCGCGCTGCGCCACTCCATCGAAGCCCGCCATGACGAAGCGCCCCCGCGAAGGCCGTTGTATGGTGGCGAGTATCCGCAGCAACGTGGTCTTGCCCGCGCCATTGGCGCCAAACAGCACGTAACACTGCCCGGCCTCCACGTTCAGAC
Organism: Sulfuricellaceae bacterium; assembly: GCA_030690895.1. Lineage (GTDB taxonomy): Bacteria > Pseudomonadota > Gammaproteobacteria > Burkholderiales > Sulfuricellaceae > Sulfurimicrobium. Next base: position 16,573 of record JAUYFQ010000137.1, on the reverse strand, counting down.
AGACATCGCGCAACACGCACGAATGGCGATAATTCTTTTCCAGGTTTTCAACAACGATGGCGGGCATGGGGCGAATATAAAGGAAAGCAGCGGATTTGGACTTAATTCAAATCAAAGTTTTGGTTTAACGGCAACACTGTTCATTTAAGAAAATCTCCGTTCGCCCTGAGCTTGTCGAAGGGCTCTGAATAAGTGGCTGGTGGTTCGACAAGCTCACCACGAACGGCATAAGTGAACAGTATTGGGTTTAACGGTTCTCGCCCTTGCTGACTCTGGAAAGAACGTAGTCGAGGGCGAATTGTGGCAACACGCGTTTGAGCACAGCAAACAGCCAGGCAGGGAAAGTGACCGGGTAGCGAATCCGGGGGAAACGGCTCTCCAGCGCGTGAATGACTTTCTCAAGAACAGCTTCGGGCGGCAGGGTAAACGGTTGCGCCGGGCCGGGTTTGGTCAGGCGGTTTTCCATGGCGCGATAAGTGTCGCGAAAAAAACTCGCCCCTGCATCGATATTCTGCCGGTAACGCTCGAAAGCATTGGCCCTGAACCGGCTGGCAATCGGCCCCGGTTCGATCAGCGAGACATGGATACCACTGCCGCGCAATTCCAGACGCAAGGTATCGGCAAAGCCTTCCAGCGCATACTTGCTGGCATTGTAAGCACCGCGAAATGGCAGGGAGACGTAACCCAGCAGCGAGCTGTTGATCAGAATGCGGCCATGCCCCTGCTTGCGCATCACCGGGATGACCGCATTGGTCAGCTCGATGGTTCCGAACACGTTGGTTTCGAACTGCTCACGCAAGACTTCGCGCCGCAAATCCTCAACCGCGCCAGGCTGGCCGAATCCGGCATTATTGAACAAGGCATCCAGACGCCCCCCAGTTCGCGCCAGAATTTCCGTCATTGCGGCACGAATGGAGGCTGAATCCGACACATCCAGCAGCAGGCTTTCCAGACCCAAGCCTGCCAGCTTTTCCACGTCTTCCGCCTTGCGCGCTGTGGCGAATACGCGATACCCTCGCTTCGCCAGGCCTTCCGCGACGCACAAGCCAATGCCGCTGGAACAGCCGGTAATGAGGATGGTTTTTTGATTCATTGCTGCGTCCGTTTCAAATGTGCTGAGTACTTTGAGGCCTTGAGAAAGAATATCCCTGGGCAATGCGACGCGGCTCTGGCGCACATTGAAATGCGCCTTGCTTACTCCACCTCTTCGTCCGGCAACGGTTGAGTGGTTTCCGGAATCCGAAACTCCTCATTGGCCCATTGCCCCAAATCAATGAGTTTGCAGCGTTTTGAGCAGAATGGACGGTAAGAATTTTCGGGTGAAAAAATGCTGATCCCGCCGCAAGTGGGACAAAGAACGGTGCGCGGTTTTGCTGTTTTCGATGTCACGATCTAGAAGTTACACAGTGTCAGATCGAATTCCACGTCCAGGTCACAGATGCGCGGTTTTTGCGTGCCACCCAGCGTAGTGAAACGGATATTGATCGCATATTTGTTGGCGCTGATTTCAGGAAAACAGGGCAATTTTCTGTCCAGCGTCACCCGGATCATCTGCGCCACACGCCCTGCCAGCATTTGCTGAAAAGCACCCTGCTGGGTTTTGTGTCGGGAGGTTTTTCCGCTGTCACGAAGAAGTTTGAGCACCAATCTCAAACCATCATTGATCGGCAACATGGGCGCAAGCCAGTTTTTCAGATCGGCGCGGCGACCACTTTCTTCCATTGAGAGCCAAAAATGATAAGAAGGCAGGTCAAATTCGCACACGCCCCCCGGAATACCGGTCCGCTGCTTGATGCTCATCAGCCATTCGTTATCGCGGACGTGCTGACCAAGTTTGCCGGATAGCTCATGCAGCCGCGCCCAGGTTCCCTCGATATCGTCCAGAATTTCATCCAGGGCCTGCACAGATATGGCCGGATTGTGTCGCAAAGTTTCCAGGATTTGCTTCTGGCGTTCCAGTTCCTGCAAGAGGTCTGTTTTCAGATCCGCCCGGCAGGCCACTTCGAGAATTTCGAACATGGTAAGCAGTGCAGTGTGGTGGTCAAGCGCGTCCGATCTGGCCGTAAAAAACTCAGCCTTGGCAAACAGATCCTCCAGACGTAGCAGGGTACGAACCCGTTCGTTGAGAGGATAATCGTAAATGATCATATGGAGTGCGCGATAACCCGAGGATGAATTGTTGGTAAGAAAACTCTCTCAATTCTGCTCGAAAACCCCGGATTTGACAAACCTCAATTAAATTTCATGCAAAAACCAGGACAAGCATCATTGATGATGCAAATCAAAAAACGGAAATATTAGAGAATATAGATATGTTTATTTACGTGGTCTGTTAATACTACCCATTGAAAACAAAAGGATTTATATGCAAAAAAGGACTTGCGCGAATAAATAATTGCGGTATGCTGAAACTATCCGAGAACAGGATAGAAAACAACTCAAATTTGGAGGATACGATGCACAAACACGTTTCCCTGTTGCTGGCAGGTCTGGTGGCAAGTGTCGGCATGATGGGTACGGCCTGGGCGGAGGACGACAAGAAGCCCATGCCCGGCCAGGAAATTGCCTTTAACCGGATGACGGGCAACTGCCTGGCCTGCCATGCCATGCCTGGCACCAAGGCTGAAATGCCGGGTTCGATTGCCCCGCCCCTGATCATCATGAAGCAGCGCTTCCCTGACCGCGCAAAACTGCGCGCCCAGATTTGGGATGCTTCGGCTGCCAACCCCAAAACGTCCATGCTGCCCTTTGGAAAACATAAAATCCTGACCGAATCGGAAATTGATCAGGTCGTTGACTTTATCCTAACCCTGTAACACCCAAGAATTTTTTAAGGAGGTTTTCATATGAACCAACAACGCAGATCTTTTTTGAAGGGTGCTGGCGCAGCCGGTACCGTGGCCGTTGCCATTGCAGCCGGATTGCTCAAGCCAGGGCAGGTACTGGCAGCAGAATTCAATAAAACCGCTTTTGAAGCAAAAAATATGGCCGATGCACTGAAGGGTGTCAAGGGAGAGGGTGCGGCCAAGAGTGCTGATATCACTATCACCGCGCCGGAAATTGCTGAGAACGGTGCCGTCGTACCGGTTTCCGTCACCACCAAGATGGCTGGCGCAAGCGAAATTTCCATTTTTGTCGACCAGAACGTTAACCCCCTGATCGCCGATTTCACCCTGACAAACGGATCGGAAGGTTATGTTGCTACCCGCATCAAAATGGCCAAAACTTCCAATGTAACCGCAGTCGTCAAGGCGGGCGGCAAGGTATATACCGCATCCAAGGAAGTAAAAGTCACCATCGGCGGTTGCGGCGGCTAATGCTGCGGCAATACAGCTCGAACCCGAATTTGAATCACACTTATCAAGGATACTGAACATGGCTGAAGCTACCAGAATACAGGCAAAAATGCAGGGCGACTCGGCAGACATCAAAATGCTGATGACCCACGAAATGGAAACAGGTTTGCGCAAGGATGCAAAAACCGGCCAAATCATTCCAGCTCACCACATCCAGATGATCAACGTCACCGTGGGCGGAAAAACCGTACTCGACGCCCAGTGGGGCGGCGCCATTTCCAAAAACCCCTTTTTGGGCATCAAGGTCAAAGGCGCCAAGGCTGGCGACAAGGTCGTGGTGAACTGGACAGACAACAAGGGTGACAAACGCACGGATGAAGGCGAAGTCAAATAAAACAGGGGAGCCGTTTTTCGGCTCCGTTGAAGGGTGTCTCTAAAAACTCGAATTTCTAAGCTAGGCAAGGCGCGAACAAAAAAATTGCGACGCCGCATATGTATGATATGCAAGGAGTAATTTTTTGTGAGCAACGCGGCATCGCGACGAAATTTGAATTTTTAGAGATGCCCGAAATACCCACAGGAGGATAGGAATGAAAAAAATCGCACTGAGCTTGCTGGCATTCGGTTGCGCCATCGGTACGGCGGGCGTCAATGCATCGCCTGAGCAGGATCGCGTACAAATGGCCGCGCATTACAAAAAGACGATCCCTGCGGTCAAACCGGGCGACTATATCTATGGCGCGCTGGCAATGGAAAAAGACTCCATGGCTCAGTATGAAAGCATCATGGATTTTCCGCCATATCAAGCGGTTATCGATCATGGCAAGGAAATCTGGGACAAGCCTTTCAAAAATGGCAAGACTTTTTCCAGTTGCTTCCCGAACGAAGGTAAAAACGTGGCAGGCAATTACCCGATGTTTGACGACAAACTGGGCAAGGTGGTGACCTACGAAATGGCGATCAACCAGTGCCTGGCCAGCAATGGCGAGAAGGAATTCAAGTACGGAGACAAGAACACCATGAGCATGGTGACCGCTTATTCCAGAACCTTGTCTGACGGCATGAAAATGAATATCAAGGTCGCTGGCACGGGTGCGCTGGCTGCCTATGAAGCGGGCAAGGAGCACTTTTTTCGCCGCCGTGGCCAGTTGAATTTTGCCTGTTCAACCTGCCATGTTGACAACGCTGGCAACCGTATCCGCTCGGAAACGCTATCCATGGCTGTAGGTCATGCAACTCACTGGCCGGTATTCCGGGGTGGAGACACTTTAACATCCCTGCAAACCCGTTTTCAGGGATGCAACAAGCAGGTGCGCGCGGTTTCTTTCGAGAACGGCAGCGAGGAATACAATAATCTCGAGTACTTCCTGTCCTACATGAGCAACGGACTGCCGATGAAAGCATCCGTCTTCCGCAAGTAGTTTTCCTCCCGAGCCGGAGACCTCCGGCTCGGCGCTTCAACATAATAAAAAATACCCCAAACAGACACATCAAGGAGTTCCCATGTCCATGAATCGACGAGAATTTATGCAATTGCTCGCTGTGGCTGCCGCATCTGGTTTTGCCCTGGATGGCAAAAATGCGCTGGCCATGGCCAACGGTGAAGCGCTTTACGATCTTCCCCGTTTTGGTAATGTCAGCTTGCTGCATTTCACCGATTGCCACGCCCAGTTATTGCCGATTTACTTCCGTGAACCCAGCGTCAATCTGGGGCTGGGCAGCCGCTTCGGCAAAGCGCCGCATCTGGTGGGCGAGCGCTTGCTCAAGCAGTTCGGCATCAAGGCCGGTTCCCCAGAAGCCCATGCGTTCAGTTATCTGGACTTTACCGAAGCCGCCAAAACCTACGGCAAAATCGGCGGTTTTTCTCATCTCTCCACCCTGGTCAAAAAAGTCCGCGCCAGCCGTCCAGGCGCGCTGTTGCTGGATGGCGGCGACACCTGGCAAGGTTCGGCCACTTCCCTTTGGACAAACGGCCAGGACATGGTGGATGCCTGCAAACTGCTGGGCGTGGACGTGATGACCGGGCACTGGGAATTCACGCTCGGCGCAGAGCGCGTCAAGCAGATTGTGGATAATGACTTCAAGGGCAAAGTGGACTTCGTGGCGCAGAACATCACCACCACCGATTTTAACGACCCGGTGTTCAAAGCCTTTAGCATGAAGGAAATCAACGGCGTGCCGGTCGCGATCATCGGTCAGGCATTCCCTTACACCCCTATTGCCAACCCGCGCTACATGGTGGCGGACTGGAGCTTCGGCATCCAGGAAGAAAACATGCAAAAAACCGTCAATGAAGCCCGCGCCCAGGGTGCGCAGGTGGTGGTCGTGTTGTCCCATAACGGCATGGATGTGGATCTGAAAATGGCTTCGCGGGTCACCGGGATCGACGCCATTTTCGGCGGCCACACCCACGATGGCATCCCCACGCCCAGCATCGTCAAAAACGCAGGCGGCCAGACGCTGGTCACCAACGCCGGATCGAACAGCAAGTTCCTCGGCGTAATGGATTTCGAGGTCAAAGGTGGAAAAGTTACCGACTTCCGCTACAAGCTGTTGCCGGTCTTCGCCAACCTGCTGGCAGCCGATCCGACCATGGACGCGCTGATAGCCAAGGTGCGCGCGCCCTACGAAGCTAAACTGAACGAAAAACTGGCCGTATCGGAAGAACTGCTCTACCGGCGCGGCAATTTCAATGGTACGTTCGACCAGCTCATTCTGGACGCGCTGATGGAAGTCAAAGGCGCAGATGCCGCCTTCTCGCCGGGATTCCGTTGGGGAACCACGCTATTGCCGGGCGAAGCGATCACCATGGAGCGCCTCATGGATCAGACGGCGATCACCTACCCATCGACGACGCTCACCGAAATGAGCGGAGAAACGATCAAAACCATCATGGAAGATGTCTGCGACAACCTGTTCAACGAAGACCCCTACTACCAGCAAGGCGGCGACATGGTACGGGTAGGCGGCATTCAGTACACCTGTGATCCGCGCCAGAAAATCGGCAAGCGCATCAGTAACATGACACTGAAAGGCAAGCCGGTCAGCCCGAACAAGAAATACAAGGTGGCAGGTTGGGCGCCGGTGAGCGAAGGCGTGCAAGGCGAGCCGATTTGGGATGTGGTGGCAAAATACCTGCGCGACAAGAAGACCATCTCGCCGCGCAAGCTGAACATGCCGAAACTGGTAGGGGTGGAGGGGAATCCGGGGATTGCCTGACTTGCGGAAACCTCATTTCAACCACGAAACACACGAAATACACGAAAGTATTCAAGGAAAAATACGGCCAAGTGCTTGATTCATTTTCGTGTGTTTCGTGTATTTCGTGGTCAACTGAGTTTTTAAGGATTATTTGGGTTATGCCCAAGCGCTCCACAACAATGACAAACCGCTGCCCAGCAACAAGACACCGATCAGCTTGAGCATCTGCGTATGACTTAGCCCAACATGAACCCGGTGACCCACATTGAGCGCGATAGCCATGATGGGTAGCGCCCCAACATAAGCGAGAAACAGGTCTGGCTGGAGCAAAAGCCCGGTAAGCAAAAAGGTCAGCAACCGTACGCCACCATCAATCATGAACAGACCGGAAAAAGTGGCTCGCAGCCTGGATTTGTCGCGAATGCGGTGAGTCAGGTAAATGATATAAGGCGGGCCGCCCGTCCCGAACAGGGCGCCAACTGTTCCCCCCGTCAGCCCGGCAGGCGCCGCCCACCAGCGAGAAACAGGCTTGTCGCCATGCAGATCGAGCAGGTTGCGCAGACCAAAAATAATCACAAAGACGCCCAGACCAGTCAGCAAGGGTTCCTTGGGGAGTTGAATCAGCAGGGCGACGCCCAGTCCCACGCCGATCAGACTGAACGGCAGCAGCGGACGAATTTCCGCCCAATCGACCTGCGACCGGCTCTGCCTGCCCATCACTACCGAAGCAGTGAAATCGAGCAGGAGCACGAACGGCACGACGAATTGCAGCGGCAGAAAATGCGCCAGCAGCGGCACCGCAATCAGCCCCGACCCAAAGCCGGAGATGCCGCGAATGAAATAGGCCAGGGATAAAATCAGCGGCGCGGCAATGAGCACTTCGGCGCTGAACGCAGTCAGGATTTCTCGCCCCGCTCGATGGTAATACCCAAGCGCTTCACGCCACGGACCATGTTGAGTTTGGTGATGCTGATTTTGATCCAGGGAGAGCCGAATTCCTCCATCACCAACTTGGCGAGATATTCTGCCAGCGCCTCCACCAATGAAAAGTGCTTTTCAACCAGGGTCTGCTGAATGCGTTCGACCACTTTGCCATAATCGATGGTATCGGCCACATCATCGCTGATACCCGCCTTGCTGTGAGGCAAACCGATTTCCAGATCAAGCTGGATGGTCTGTGGAATTTCGCGTTCCCACGGGTAGATGCCGATGATGGTTTCGGCGCGAAATTCGGAAAGAAAGATGATGTCCATGGGCTGCGGCATGACTTCAGGGTTCGTCAAACCCCCGTTTTGCCGTAAAATTAGAAGCTTGCGATTTTAACCTATAAGCCTGAGCGATTTGCCATGCCCACGATAGTTTTTGTTCTGCTCGCCTACCTGATCGGCTCCCTTTCCTTCGCTGTCATCGTCAGCAAAGCCTTTGGCCTGGCCGACCCGCGTACTTTCGGCTCGAACAATCCGGGCGCTACCAATGTCTTGCGCACCGGCAAAAAGCTGGCCGCTGCCCTGACGCTGCTGGGCGATGCCGCGAAAGGCTGGCTGGCAGTCTTTCTTGCGCTTCAGTTTGCCCACCAGTATGGCGTGGATGAAACAGGCGTCGCCGCTGTTGCTCTGGCGGTATTTGTCGGGCACCTGTTTCCCGTATTTTTCAAGTTTCAGGGCGGCAAAGGGGTAGCGACCGCGCTGGGCGTCCTGCTGGCGATTCATGTCTGGCTGGGACTGGCCGTGCTGGCAACCTGGTTGCTGGCAACGGCGATCTGGCGAACTTCGTCCCTCTCCGCGCTGATCGCCGCAAGCGCCGCCCCGCTAATCGGATTTTGGTTGCTGGGATTCAATGCCTACAGTCTGGTCATTGTGCCCCTGTGCGCCTTGTTGATCTGGCGGCATCAGTCCAACATCCGTAACCTGCTGTCCGGACGGGAGGCCAGCATTGGCAACAAAAACGGGGGCAGTTCACCGCCATGACACTGGATCTTCAGGGGTTACTGCACCAGTTGATATACTCATCCCCCGCTTTGCCACAGGGGCTGGCTTCGCCGTGCAGCGGGTGCGGCACACCTTCTTCATCCATGTCGGCAAGCAAGGTGTCCCAAGCCACCAACCCCTGACGATCCAGGGTCAGGCGTAACAGCCAGCCACGCCGGGTTTCTGGAATTTCTGGCGGATCGAAGCCGTCGAAAACAAAATTGCCCAAACTGTAAACGATCAGTTTTCCCTTGTAATACTCCGCCTCTTGGGTCACATGGGGGTGACCGCCCACGACCAGATCTGCGCCGGCGTCGATCATGGTGCGCGCCAGTTGTTTTTGCCGCTCCGTGGGTTGCAACTCCCGTTCCCAACCCCAGTGCATGAAGGGGATCACCAGATCAGCGCCTGCCGCACGGGCGGCACGGATGTCGCCGATCACCTGGCTATCTTCGCTCCAGGCGATGCCAGGCCAGGTCGCGCCCGCCTCGAAAGAACGCGGCTTGAATTCGTTATAACCCAGCACGGCGATACGCAAGCCCTTGCGCTCTATCCATAGCGGTGCGTGGGCCGCAGCCAGATTTCGCCCCCCACCAAAATAGGGAATACCGCCCTGCTCCAGCAGAGACAGCGTTTCCAGAAACGCCTCCTGGCCATAATCGCCGGAATGGTTGTTGGATACCGACAGGGCGTCGAAACGGCCTTGCAGAACCTTGACCACCCGGGGATGCGCCCTGAATGAAATCAACTTGCTTTCCAGAGGCGCACCACCGCTGGCAATGGGACATTCCAGGTTGCCAACGGTAAAATCCGCATCACGCAAGCTGGCGGCAAAGTGTGCCAACGGGTCACGTCCAGACTCGATCACCTTGCCAGGCCCGTCGTCCAGCATCACATCCCCGACAAACACCAGCCGTAGCGGTTCGGCGTAAGCGTTCAGTGCCTGGAGCAGCAGAACTACCCATGAAAGGCGTACCAGTTTCCGGCAGAATTCACTTTTCATGTTCATGATGTCCTGCACCAGTACTGAAACTCACCATCCCTGAGTGGCTCGTACACAAATTGCTGGCCAGTGAACCCGAAACGCGCCGTAGCCTCGCCAGTCGGCGGATACGGATACACCGCCACGTGGATCGGCATCAGTCCTGCATCACGATCGGCGTACACGTAAACCTTGACTGATGCCAAGTCGGCTGGCTCTGCCTGGAACACCACCCGAAACTGGAAATAGGACCCTACCGCGATATTGGGCACAACATAGGGCGAAGACACCGGCAGCACGTCCAGACGATGTTCTTCACCACCGTAGTAATAGTGACAGGAGACGGCTTCCGCCATGACAGGGGAAGAAGCCAGAGCAAGCAACATAAATGTCTTGAAATTCACGCTAGATTGACCAGGCTTTCCAAGTCCCAGCGGGGCTTGATCGGAAAATCGCGTGCCGGACGCCCCTGCTTCTCCATTCGCATCGCGCCAGCAAAGGCGATCATGGCACCGTTGTCGGTGCAGAATTCCAGCTTGGGGTAGAACACTGCGAATTTTTTCTGTGCCGCTGCGTGATTGAAGGCATCCCGAAGTTGCGCGTTGGCACCCACGCCGCCTGCAATCACCAGCCTGGACAAGCCGGTTTGCTTGAGTGCGGCCAGCGATTTTTTGGTCAGGACTTCGACGATGGCTTCCTGGAAAGCGTGCGCGATGTCGGCGCGAATCTGGTCGTCCAGGGTGTGCTGTTTGGCCAGCGTCAGGACGGCGGTCTTGAGGCCGCTGAAGCTGAAATTCAGATCGCCGCTCTTGAGCATCGGGCGCGGCAGGGTGAAGCGGCCTGGCTGGCCTAGCTGCGCAATTTTCGATAGCGCCGGCCCGCCGGGATAGCCCAGCCCCAGCAGTTTAGCGGTCTTGTCGAAGGCTTCGCCAGCTGCGTCATCGAGGGTGTCTCCCAGCAAAGTGTATTGGCCGATGCCGATGACTTCCATCAATTGGGAATGGCCGCCGGAAACCAGCAAGGCAACGAAGGGAAAGACGGGCGGATTCGGTTCCAGCAGGGGCGCCAGCAAATGGCCTTCGAGATGGTGAACGCCGACGGTCGGCACCTTGAGTGCATAAGCCAGCGAGGCAGCGACGCTCGCGCCCACCAGCAACGCCCCGGCCAGCCCCGGCCCTTCGGTGTAGGCGATGCCTTCGATGTCTTGCAGGGTGCAACCCGCCTCGCTCAGCACCTGACGGGTGAGCGGCAGTACGCGCCGAATGTGGTCGCGCGAGGCCAGCTCCGGCACCACGCCGCCATATTCGGCGTGCATCGCTACTTGCGAATGCAGCGCATGGGCAAGCAGGCCGCGTTCGGTGTGGTAGAGAGCGACCCCGGTTTCGTCGCAGGAGGATTCGATGCCGAGCACTAGCATAGTTGTTCCAGAGTTTTGAGTGTGCCAGCCACAAGAAATTCGATTTCCTCGTGGCTGATGATATAGGGTGGCATGAAATAGACCGTGTTGCCCATGGGGCGCAGCAGCAATTCCTGTTGCAGCGCCAGTTGGTAGAAGGCGCGTGAAAAGTGAGGCGTGGCGCTTTCGACCTCAAATGCCCAGATCATGCCGGTTTGGCGGAAATTTCTGACTTTGGGGTGATCGCGTAACGGTTGTGTGGCCCGATTCATGAAGTCTGCCCTGCCCCGGTTGGTCTCGATCACTTTGTCCTGCTCGAATATATCCAGTGTGGCCAGCGCGGCGCGGCAAGCCAGTGCATTGCCGGTGTAAGAGTGGGAATGGAGAAAGCCTTTGGCGGTCTCGTCGTGATAAAACGCCTGAAAAACAGTGTCCGTTGTCAGCACAGCGGAGAGCGGCAGGTAGCCGCCGCTGATGCCCTTCGACAGGCACATGAAATCGGGCCGGATGCCGGCTTGCTCGCAGGCGAACATCGTACCGGTGCGACCGAAGCCAACGGCGATTTCATCGGCGATCAGATGGACCTTGAATTCATCGCACAGGGCTCGCGCCAGACGCAGGTATTCGGCGTCGTACATGCCCATGCCTGCTGCGCCCTGCACCAGCGGTTCAACGATGAAAGCGGCGGTTGTGGCGTGATGTTGTTCGAGGTGGGCGCGCACAGCCCCTGCGCAGCGCGTGGCAAAAGCGCGGGGCGATTCCCCTGCTTCGGCGTGGCGCCAGTCCGGCGTCGGCACCTGGGTGCTTTGCCGCAGCAAAGGCGCGTAGGTATCCTTGAACAAGGCGACATCCGTCACCGAAAGCGCGCCTATGGTTTCGCCGTGGTAGCCATTCTGCAAACTGATGAAGCGGGTTTTTTCGGGCTGGCCGCTGTTGCGCCAGTAATGGAAACTCATTTTCAGCGCAATCTCGGTGGCCGATGCGCCATCGGAGCCGTAGAAACAATGTCCCAGTCCGGTGAGCGCAGCCAGGCGCTCGGAAAGCTCGATCACCGGCGCATGAGTGAATCCCGCCAGGATGACGTGTTCCAGTTGGTCAAGCTGGTCCTTGAGCGCGGCATTGATGCGCGGATTGCAGTGGCCGAACAGGTTGACCCACCACGAACTGATGGCATCCAGATAGCGCCTGCCCTCGAAATCGTACAGCCACATGCCATTCCCTCGTGCGATGGGGACGAGCGGCAGGGTTTCGAACTGCTTCATCTGGCTACAGGGGTGCCAGACCGAATTCAGGCTGCGTTGCAGGTAATCTGTGTTTTTCATTTGGGGGCGCGCTGATTAATTCGTCATTCCCGCGTAGGCGGGAATCCAGTGCCTCGATATTACTGGGTTCCCGCCTATGCGGGAATGACGATCAGGAATAAATCAGTGTTTCCCTGATTGCTGCTCTGGTTATTTGCAGATGTTGCGGCGTTAATTTTGGCGGGTTTGGCAATGAGCGGATGCGACATTGTCGCAAATACGACAATTTTTCTGATTCAACATAATGTCTACAACTTATTGAAAAACAACAATTAAGATTTAATTATCCGGTTTGGCACGGGCCTTGCTCATGTTAGGTGAAACCAACGTGAGTTAATAGGAGGTCCGACATGGTAACCATCAACGATACGACCCTGCGGGACGGCGAACAGAGCGCCGGGGTGGCCTTCACCAGCGAGGAGAAGATCGCCATTGCCCAGGCGCTTTCCGATGCTGGCGTACCGGAGCTGGAAATCGGCATTCCGGTGATGGGGGAGGAGGAACGCGAGACGATCCGCGCTATCGCCGACCTGTTTCTGCCCGCCGGGCTCATGGTGTGGGGACGCATGCAGGAAGACGACCTGCGCGCCATGGCGCATTGCGGCGCGGATATGGTCAACCTTTCGATCCCTGTTTCCGATTTGCAAATCCAGCACAAAATTCGCAAGGATCGCTCCTGGGTGCTGGATGCCATCCGCCGCTTTGTCCCTGCTGCCCTCGATCTGGGGCTGGAAGTCTGCGTCGGCGGCGAGGATGCATCCCGCGCCGATCTGGATTTTCTCCTGCAGGTGGCGGAAACCGTGCAGGAAGCCGGTGCGCGCCGCCTGCGCATCGCAGACACGCTGGGCGTTCTTGACCCTTTCTCCACCCATGAGCTGATCCGCACCCTGCGCAGCACGGTGGATATAGAAATCGAAATGCATGCCCACAACGACCTCGGTCTGGCGACCGCCAATACGCTGGCGGCAGTGAAAGCCGGGGCGACGCATATCAATACCACCGTGAATGGCCTGGGTGAACGTGCAGGCAATGCGCCGCTGGAAGAAGCGGTGATGGCCATGCAGCATCTTTATGGGATGGACAGTGGCATTGATGCCCAACGTTTTCCGCAAATTTCCAGGCTAGTGGCGCACGCCTCTGGGCGGCCGGTGCCAGCCAACAAGAGCATCGTCGGCGCCGCCGTATTCACCCACGAATCCGGCATTCATGTGGACGGCCTGATAAAGGACCGCAGCAACTACCAGAATTTCGATCCGGCCGAGGTGGGGCGCAGTCACCGTCTGGTGCTGGGCAAGCATTCTGGCAACCGGGCCGTGATGCGTGCCTATGAGGATATGGGCATGCCGGTGGAAGACTGGCAGGCGGGCCCCATCCTTGCTCGCATCCGCCGCTATTCTGGCCAGGCCAAGCGTACGCCTGGCATCAGCGAACTCAGACAGTTCTATGAATTATGTAGGGTGCAATAAGCCTGTCCTGAGCATAGTCGAAGGGCGCAGCGCATTGCACCATGGAGAGAGGCATACGGCGCAATGCGCTTCGCTTATTGACGCCCTACCCGAGTATCACGTTACAAGGAAAAAACCATGAATTCACTTTTTGAACAGATGATCACTCTGGCTTCGGCGGAAGAGTTTCTCGATTTCTTCCAGCTCGAATATGACCAGTCGGTGGTGAACGTGAACCGCCTCCACATCTTGCAGCGCTTTCACCAGTACATGCGCCAGACCAAGGGCCTGAGCGAGATGGAAGAGAACCAGCAGCACGACAAATGCCGCGAACTGCTGGCTTGCGCCTATCAGGATTTTGTCAACTCAAGCGCCGTCAAGGAAAAGGTGTTCAAGGTATTCCGCGATGCCGAGGGGATCAAAACCATATCACTCAACAGCCTGCGAGATTCCATACCATCGCGCAATCTGACTTCGGTATAAGAGAGGGGGCGTCATGCATATCGTCGTCTGCATCAAGCAGGTTCCGGATAGCGCCCAGATTCGCGTGCATCCGGTGACCAATACCATCATGCGCCAGGGTGTCCCGGCCATCATCAACCCCTATGACCTGTTCGCGCTGGAAGAGGCGCTGAACCTGAAAGACAAGCACGGCGGTACGGTTACGGTCATTACCATGGGTCCTCCGCAGGCCGAGGGCGCATTGCGCAAGGCGCTGTCCTACGGCGCTGACGATGCCATTTTGATTACCGACCGCGCCTTCGCTGGGGCCGATACGCTGGCCACCAGCTTCGCGCTGGCGTCGGCGATCCGCCAGATCCAGAAGAACATGCCGGTGGACCTGGTGTTCACCGGCAAGCAGACCATAGACGGCGACACCGCTCAGGTGGGGCCGGGCGTGGCAAAACGCCTGAATTTCCAGTTGCTGACCTATGTTTCCAAGGTCACGTCGGTGCTGCCTGATCTGGGGCAGATCGTGGTGGAACGGCGTGCAGAGGGCGGCGTGCAACTGCTGAAATCGAAATTGCCCTGCCTGATCACCATCCTGGAAGGCAATAACGAAATGCGCTTCGCCACCATGCCCAACATGTTCCGCGCATCACGTCATCCGGTGAAAGTCTGGGATCGGGAAGCGGCTGGCATCACCGATGACGATATTGTCCAAATCGGCCTCAAGGGCTCGCCCACGGTGGTGAGCAAGGTCTTCGCTCCGACGCCGCACACCGAACCGGCGGAGATGATAGAGGTGGAAAGCGGCAATCCCAAGGATATCGCCGATACCGTGCTGGCCAAGATGTTTACCCGCTTTCCGGCGGTGGCCAAAGAAATCGCCAAGCGGGCATAAGGCTTTTTAAAAACAAATTAACCACGGGGCACACGGGGATCACGGGGGTTGTAGCTTGTTAACCACCATTTTGTGTCTCTCGCCATAAATGGGCAAGAGGACTGCTGACAAGTTTTTGATTTTCCCCGTGCCCCCCGTGTGCCCCGTGGTTAACAGATTTTCTAGAATTAAGGAGCTAAAAGTCATGAGCGAAGCGCCCGTCAAGAAAGCAAAAAGGAAATTCGAGCTCGACCCCCGGCTTGCCGGTTACAAGGGGGTATGGGTGTTCGTCGAGCACGAGCAGGGACAGGTGCATCCGGTTTCCTGGGAACTGATGGGCGAGGGCCGCAAGCTGGCCGACATGCTGGGCGTGGAACTGGCCGGAGTGGTGATGGGCGCGCCCGGGGACGAAACACGCAGCTTCTGCAATGAGACGTTCTATCACGGTGCCGACTTGTGCTACCTGATGCGGGATGAAATTCTCAAGGATTATAGAAATGAGCCATTCACCAAGGGCCTGACCGATCTGGTCAATGCTCACGAGCCGGAAATCCTGCTGCTTGGCGCCACCACTCAGGGGCGCGACCTGGCGGGCAGCGTGGCAACTACCCTCAAAACCGGCCTCACGGCGGACTGCACCGGCCTGACCATCGATCCCGACAACCGCAGTCTGGCCGCCACCCGCCCTACCTTCGGCGGCAGCCTGCTGTGTACCATCGTTACCCTCAACTACCGTCCGCAAATGGCCACGGTAAGGCCACGCGTGATGGCCATGCCGGAGCGTGACGCCAATCGTAGCGGGCGCATCGTCGAACAGCCTCTGGGCATGGTGGAGAGCAGCATCATTACCAAGGTGCTGGAATTCATCGCCGATGCCAACCAGGACAAGCCGCAACTCGCCTTCGCCGACATCATCGTGGCCGGCGGAAAAGGCATGAAGCGGCCGGAGAATTTCCAGCTCATCTGGGACCTGGCCAAGGTACTCGGCGCCGAAGTCGGGGCCTCGCGCCCGGTGGTGCAGGCTGGCTGGGTCGATCTGGAGCGTCAGGTGGGGCAGTCTGGCAAGACGGTGCGGCCCAAGCTTTATATCGCCGCCGGGATTTCCGGCGCGATCCAGCACCGCGTCGGCATGTCCGACTCGGACTGCATCATCGCCATCAACAACGACCCCAACGCGCCGATTTTCGACTTCGCCACCTACGGCATCGTCGGCAACGCCATGACCATCCTGCCCGCGCTCACCGAGTCCTTCCGGCAGGCGCTGGCGACGGCGCGGAAGGCGGGGTAAAGCATCATGGGAAAAGCATATAACCACGGGGCACACGGGGAACACGGGGTAAAAACAAAGAAATGCCCTTCCCCGTGCCCCCCCGTGTGCCCCGTGGTTAAAAAGATTTTAGGTTTAACAGTTTCAGGAGAAATCCATGAGTGAACAATTCGACGCAATCGTGGTGGGCGCAGGCCCTTCCGGCAACGCCGCCGCCTTTACCCTGGCCAAGGCCGGGCTCAACGTGCTGCAGCTGGAACGCGGCGAAAGCGCCGGTTCCAAGAACGTGCAGGGCGCCATCCTCTACGCCGACGCGCTGGAGCGCATGATCCCGGATTTCCGCGACAGCGCGCCGCTGGAGCGCCACATCATCGAGCAGCGCATGTGGGTGATG
>JAUYFQ010000129.1 GCA_030690895.1 Sulfuricellaceae bacterium | reverse complement strand
GACGAGGATCAGGTTTTCCTCCTGATGCTCAATGGCCAGGCGACGCCGGAAAGTCTGCTGTCTCATGTGCGTTGCGAAATCCAGGGCATCCATGAACAGGTGCCGGTGAAGCGGGTGAGTGGGCAGGATCGTGCGCGTCTGCTGGCGCAGCTCAAATCGCGTCTGGATGACATGAATGCCACCTGGGAAGGCCAGTCCCCGGACGCCGATCCGCGTCTGGAGGCGGTGCAGTGCGGCCGCACCTTGCCGGCCAATGGCAAATTCGATCTGGTCTGGGGCGCGGGTGTCGCTACCGCTTCCGGGCAGCGCAATCCGGGCGATCAGCGCCTGACGTTCAGCGTGCGCGACCATTTCAGTTCACGCATGCGTTGCCAGAAGGAAAACGCCAAGGCCGGCTGCATGCCGCTCACGCCGATCCGTCTGGAATTCACCGCGCCGGTGGTGCGCGAGCACCTCGACAAGATCACGCTGAGGGATGCCAAGGGCAAAAACTATTCGCAGCAAAAGCCCGAACAGCCGGCCGCCGGCGACGACAGCGTGGTGTTTCCCGGCCCGTTCCCGGCCAGGGCCGATCTGACCCTGGCGCTGCCCGGCAATTTGGCCGACGACAAGGGCCGCGATCTGGTCAACGCGGTGCGCTTTCCGCTGCATTTCCGGCTGGCCGACACGCCGCCGCTGGTCAAGTTCTCCGGCGATTTCGGCATTGTCGAACGGGTGGCCGGCGGCTTGTTGCCGCTCACCGTGCCTTTCGGGGCGGAACCGGTATTCCAGGCTTAGAGGACACCGGACGCTGGCGAGTGCCGGCTTCGGATTCCAGTTCACCCCTGTTGTCGCACTGAACGTCCCCGCTTGTGCCAGAAGGCTAGAATCCGGGAAAACCCTTATACCCAGCGGGAGAAAGCATGTCGTTGCCGCAATACCTGATACCTGGCGTGGTGGCCGTCTTCGTCGTTTTTCTGATGTTGGCATTCCTCGTTTGGTACTGGCGCCCGTCGCGACATCTGCGCCGCACACTCAAATCCGTTATCCCCGCCATCCAGTCGCTCAAGCCAGGCGCGGATGCTGACCCGGTTGAGCGCGACCAGGTGGCGAAAATCCTGGGATTGGATGCAACGCTCGCCCACCTGTGGAGCGAATACACCGAAACCCTGCACGAGCAATACGACCATATAGACGGTGTGCGGCGTCTGGTCGCTGTCCGCGCCACGGTGCCCGCCGAAGTGTTTTTCAACACCCAGGTGCTGGTCGATACCCCGCTGAACACTGAATTTTTTCGCCACCTGCCGGGGCTGCTGACTGGCGTCGGCATCATCGGGACGTTCTCCGGGTTGATTCTGGGGTTGTCGGGGTTCGAGCCGACAGGCAACGCCGAAGCGATCAAGGTCAGCTTGGGGGCCCTTATGGATGGCGTAAGAGAAGCCTTCTATGCCTCTGCCTTCGCCATCTGCGCGGCAATGCTCATCACCTTCGTTGAAAAGCGTGAACTCAACCGCCGCTACAAACAGGTCGAGCAACTCGATCAGGCCATTGACAGGCTTTACAAAGCCGGCGCTGGTGAGGAATACATGGCCAGTCTGGTCAAGGCAGCCGAGGAAAGCGCCACCCATACCGCCCAACTCAAACAGAGCCTGGTGGCTGATCTCCATCAGATACTGACTGACCTGACCGATAGGCAGATTCAAGTGCAGCAGGAATCTGTTCAGACCGCACTGGCTCAGCTTGAAAGGATTGCCCTCGCGGTTGAAAGCGGCACCCAACGCCAAGATTCCGCTGTCCAGAACATGGTCAAGGAATTGCTGGAGACCTTCATCAATGAGATGAAAGGAACCTTTGGCGGCCAGATGAACGGCTTGGGCGACATGATGAACAAGTCGGTCGCGGCCATGCGCGAGATGCAAGGCGAGTTCGGCAGATTGGTTGGTGACTTGCGCCAGACCGGGCAATCAAGCACCGAGGAGATGGCCAAGAAGCTGGGCGAGATGATGGACCAGGCCGATGCTCGCCAGAAGTTGCTGGAGGAGCAGATGGGGGCGGTGGTCAAGGCGTTGGAGGGGCAACGTATCGAGGCGGCCAAAGCCGAGCAACAGCACTTGGGTGAACTGGCGGACAAGACCAAGGTGTTTGTGGATGGGCTGTCGAGAGAAACAGGGAAGTTGTCTGCCGAAGTGCTGAATACCGCGCAGGCGATGGGCTCCTCCATCGACAAGATGAATCTCGGTGCTCAGAAAATGCTGGAGGCAGCCACCAAGTTCAAGGATGCCGGCCTGGCCGTTACAGGAGTCATGCAGCAGGGAGTCTCAACCATGAGCGAACTCAGAGACGCCTCCACTCAGGTGAGTTCAGCTTCCAGGGAATTGGCCGGCATCATGGCCAATGCTCAGAATGCCCAGCAAACCATACAAGGGATGGTGTCCGCCTTGCAGAATCTGATCGACCAGACCAAACGCGAGGCGGGTGTCAGCAAGCAGATTGTGGATGACATGAACAAGGTGGCCGTAACCTTGAATCAGGTCGAACAGCAGACCCAGCAGTACCTCGGGCAAATGACGAAATTGATTGACGAGGCTTTCACCACTTTTGGCGATGCGGTTGGAAGAGAGCTCGGCAAGTCCAATGCGGCTTTCCAGAGCGAACTGACCCACGGTACCGATCTGCTCAAGGCTGCATTTAATGAACTGGCTGCGGTCATTGGCCAGTTCCACAACTAGCGATAACCCATGTTCGGCACAAGACTGGTATTGCCGCGCAAAGGCCGTGACGAAGGTGAAAAGCCCTTCTGGGTTTCTTATGCCGACCTGATGACGGCCTTGATGATGCTGTTTCTGGTGGTCATGGCGGTATCGCTGTTTGCCGTCACCAGTCGGGGAGACCGACACGAAAAGGACATCAGTAACTGCATGAGGGAATTCGAGGCTATGGCCAAGGCCACGCAGGATGAGTATGTAAAGGTTGATGTGGCCAATCGACGTGTGAGCTTTGGTGAGCGCGCCCGCTTTGCCAACAAGGATTGCAACCTTTCGCTGGAAAGCGCCCAACGTTTGCGGACGTTCACGCCAGTCGTGCTTCGTTTTGCTGACAGCGCCTGTGGCAGGAAATTGTTGAAGCGGGTTGTCGTGGAGGGTTACACGAGCAAGACCGGCTCTTACCTCTTCAACCTGGATTTGAGCCTGAAACGAGCCCATAGCGTGTTGTGCGCACTGTTCGATGATCCTGCACTGGGTGAGAACGCGCTTAGTCATGACCAGAAGCTGGCTATCAGGAAACTGTTTCTGGTCGGTGGTTATTCGTCGAATTCCGGTAAAGGAACGGATGAAGAAAGCCGGCGAGTGGAACTCAAGCTGGAATTCTGGGGGCTGGACGACAAGGAGAAGGCGCCTGTCGTTGCATCGGATGAAACATCTCCCTTGGGCAACTGCATGTTGGGCCGCCATGCCATCGCCAATTGACGCCCTGAAACAGCGCCTTGCGGAAAGCGTGCGCGTATTGGCGCCGGAGGGGCGGATGTTCTCGTCGGCGGGCGTGGCGATGATGCGGGAGCGTGTTGAACGAATCCGCCGAGAAATCGGAGATCGGCCCACAACGCCTCCCGCTGACAGAATTTGTGGCGCCCTGCACAAAATACGGTTGGGCGAACCGGAAACGCTTGATGGCGCCGAGTTCTTCTTTGTCTGCTGGGGGCTGACTACCCGATGCGGAAATCAGCGCGTCTTGATGGAAGACGACTCACGTTTCACCGAGTGGATGGCTGAAGTGAGGCGACGCCAACCAACCACGCTCGCCTGGCAGGGTTTGCTGGATGCCTATTTCCGTTATGAGCGCGTTGCGGAGCAGGCAATGGGCGAGAAAAACTGGGATAAGTTGCGCGGCTGGCTGGAACAAGATTTAGCCGGTCTGAGACAACGAACACCAACCGGCATGCTGCAATTGCTGCCGTGGCTGAATACCCTCAGCGATCAACGCAATCTGCTTGGTAACAATCCTTGCCGCCCCTACGCCGAAGAGGCACTACGAGGAGAACGGGGGCCCATCGACCGTGTCATGGCTGATCTCGGCATCCCCCAAACAAGCTGGTTCTGGCGGGAACTGGTGTTTTCCCAAATCGAGGAAGCAACCAGTTGGCGCGAAGACGCACGCTTCAAACAGGTTCTGGATACCTTGCTGACGCAACTGGTGGATCACCCGGTACTCAGGGATAAGGGGCTGGCAATGCTGCTGACCCGCTATGCGGGTTGCACCGACAAGAGCGTCCACGAAGGCCTGAAACAGCTCTCAGTGGAGGCCTGGGGGAGTCCACAACTGGTCCAGCAGGCGAAGTGGGGCCTTGTTGAGCCAAGCGTCAAAGCGATGGTCAGCCAGTGGCTGGTCCTGGAGGACCTGGAAGACTTCTTTGAACGGCTTCAGGCCGGGGGTCTCGCAGATATCCGTCGACTCGCATTCTGGAAACGCTTCATCAAGCAAATCAGCTTTTCCCATGTCGCTTTGAGTGGCCACCTATGCGATAGCCGGCAACCAAATTGGGTTCAATTCCAAGACAAGAAAAAAGGGCGATTCAGCCGTCTAGAGGGCGGAGGTGGTGGCAAGAACGCGTTCATCATGAAAATTGGCAGGTACTATTTCGTCGAATTCGGAGAGAAGGGGGATGCTTGCTATGGCTATGTTGAGGGGCAACAGCCGTTCAGGCTTGGCGACGGCCTGCTGAATTACCCGACCGACCTGAAGGATATGCAGCGAAAGGTATTCTGGGGCCGACATGCTGATGGGCGCTTGAAATGGGAAAGCGCTTTCATACGTGAATTCGCCAATCTTGGCATCTAAACACCTAGACATTACGCAGGAGAAAACATGCAAGCCGTTGAATTCAAGAGCAAGCCCCACGACAACGTGGTTGATCTCCCCCCTAACCTGCGCGACTGGAATGACCGCCCGGTACGGGTGATTCTGTTGGCGGACGAGGAGGGCGCGCGTCCCGCCATCAGCAACGCCTTCAAGGCCATCTCCCTGAAAACCCGCAATTTCCGGTTTGACCGGGACGACGCCAATGCCCGTTAATCACACAGCTAAGCGTTTCATCGACACCAATGTCGTGCTCTATCTGTATTCAGAAGACGAGCCCGACAAGAAGGCTGCGGCCGAGGCTGTGGTGCGAGGGGCGGAGCGCGCCTGGATCAGCACCCAGGTGCTCTCGGAAATGGCCAACGTGCTGCGCCGCAAGTTCAAGCTGGACTACCCGGACATTGCCGCCGCCATTGCCGAGGTACGTGCCGCCTGCGACGTTCACGTCGTCACCGCCGAAACCGTGGCGTTTGCACTCAGGCTGGGTGAGCGGTATCGCTATTCCTACTTTGACAGCCTGATTCTCGCGGCGGCACTGGAGTGCGGTTGCGACACGCTGGTGAGCGAGGACATGCAGAACGGCATGCTCATCGAATCCAAGTTGACCATCTGGAATCCCTTCGCGTGACGCTGTCTGGGCATAAGCCCCCAACGACACTGAGCGTCGAGTCGGCGTTTACCGATTCAGCACTTGAATTCGCCACCCGGCCCGTCGCCGATTTCCTTGAGCACCCCGAACGCCTTGCGCCAGCGTCCCAAGCCCTGGCGGCCTATCTGGCGCAACTGGAAATCGAGGGCTTTGCCGCACAGGGGCAAGAAGGCGTGAGCATCGCCTGGGAAGACCTCTATCGCCTACTCGATCACCCTGACCAC
>JAUYFQ010000122.1 GCA_030690895.1 Sulfuricellaceae bacterium | reverse complement strand
TCCGCCGAAGCAGGCAATTGGTTAGCCGCCGGGCGCATCAGCAAAGCCTACCAGTTTGGTGAACTGGGCTTGAGCCAGGATAAAAAACTTCAGGACGAGTGGTATCAACAATACATCCAGCTACAACTGCCCAAGCGCTAGTGTCGTGTTGAATTACCTGGATGTAGGTCGGCCTTCAGGCCGACATGACGGCCTGAAGGCCGACCTACAGTTTCGCGTTTCAACGTGACTACTAGCCCGGATCCGCCACGAAGCCGCCGAACAATTGTGTGAGCTAAAACAGCGTGTGTTTCGTGGACCCGTTGCCTGTTATTCAGTAGCCCGGCAGAGTGTTGTAAAATTGACGCACATTCTATAAATCGTTGCGTAACCGAGTCACTTTGGAAAGGCTGGCTTGACGTAGGAACTTTGTTTGTTATACTTCATCCTGTCTTTCGAAAGACGATTACGTGGCAGACCGCGTAATACGTGGGTTTGAACGTAAATTGATCAATATCTTTATAAAGAGGTTTACCGAATGAAAAAGACCAACGTAATTCTTCATGCAGCAGTCGCTTCTGCCCTGCTGTCAATCGCAGCGGGTGCTCAAGCCGGTAACATGGCAACCACAACCCGCACATTCGCGACCGAGAACTTCGGCGCAACGCAAGCCGCAACCGTAGCTATTACTCCAGCCGCAACCTCCTACGCGGTTTCGAGCGCAGGTGGCGTTACGGTAGCGAACGGTCAAACCATCACCATGTATCTGCGCCTGTCTGGTACGCACGTTTTCGCCGCCGCCCCAGTTGTCGCGGCATTTAGCAGCTTGGCCGTTGGTGCTGGTTGTGTTGCTGCAGTTCCAACATCAGTTTCCTGGGCTGCTGGCGCCACCGCCAATACCGTAGCTGTGACCTATACTGCGGGTGCTGCCTGTAATTTGCCAGTCAACACAACGGTCGTATGGACGCCAGCAGCCGGTGCGGTTACTGCAGTCAGCAGCACGCTGGCAACAGCAGGCGGCGTGGTTTCCATCATCGGATCGATGGATGGCGGCGCAGTGAATAATGCAGCCACCACCCTGCCATCCAGTCAGGATCCGGTTTCTGCTCCGGTAAATATCGCGTTGTCCGCCCAGGCAATCACCGGTGCCGCGTTCAGTTCCGCTTCCTTCCCATTGGCCTCTTCGGTGGCAGCGCCAGCAGGTATCACTGAAACCGCGAAAATCGACCTCGGTGCAACTACCGGTGTCGCAACTGCGTTCTCTACGCCTGGCGCGACGCTTTCCAATGTTAATTTGGTATCCAAGATCAATCTGGGCGCTTTCGTCTTCACCAACAACGCTGCGGTGACACCAACCACGCTGGCTGGCGCTAACTATGCGCTTGCCGCAGCAAATGCGGGTGCTGGCGTAATCTTCGCGGGAACGAATACCACGGTTGCCCCAGGTGCAGGCCAATCCTTCCCGATCGGCGCGACTTTCTTTGTTGATTCTCTTGCAAATTGCTCGGCTGTGGTTTCCGCTGTTTCTCCTGCGGTTACATCGCTGACAGCGACCAGTCCGGTCACTGTTGCCGCTAGTGCTGGTAATCAAGCACCAGGCACCAAGGTCTCGCAATTTGTTTGTATGACCGTGCCTGCCGCCGCGCCTTTCGCCACCATGACCCCGGTCACGCCGACTGTTGCAGTTGCTTTGACCAAGGCCGTTGCTACGGATGCGCCAAACAACATCGCGGCTACCAGCGTGTATCCATTGGTTTACAACGGTTCGCAAGTTGACATCCATAACTATGTCCCGGTCGCGGCTACGGGTTATAGCACCTTCGTGCGCGTGGCGAACACTGGATCGATATCCGCAGCAGTGAACGTTGCCTTGATCAATTCGACCACCGGCGCCGTTGGCGCCTCTGGCGCGTTGGGCACCCTGGCAGCCGGCGCTGTGGCCATCTACAACCCGACTCAGATCGAAGCGATTACGGGCGCAATTGCCTCTACTGATCGCCCACGTCTGCGCATTACCGCGCCGACCACCGGCATCAAGGTGCAAACCTACGTTGCTCAGCCAAGTGGTGATATCGCTAACATGTCTAGCGCACAGTAATTAGCACTAGTAGTACGTAGCAAGAAAGGGCAGCCTCGGCTGCCCTTTTTCTTTGTGCGGATTTTGTGTCTGACGATTAGCTAAAAACCTCAGTTCGATAACCACGGAGGGCACGGAGAACACAGAGAAGCGGGGCAGGCAAGGATGGGGCTTGTGCGAGTTGCTTCGCATCCCTGCGAAATCTATAAGACGTCAAGGCAAGTTACGGCAACGCGAGCGTCATAGGCAACAATCGCGTCGTGTTCAACATACGCGGGAATCGCTATCGGCTCGTGGTCGGCATGAGTTATCGTCACCAAGGCGTGGTCGTGAAGTTTCTTGGCACGCACGAGCAGTACAACGATATCGATGCAACCACGATAGAACTGGAGGATTGATATGGATATTCATCCAATACGTACTGACGCAGACCACAAAGCTGCGTTGCGGGAGTTGTCGGGATATTTTAACAACGAACCGGCTCCAGGGACGGAGGAAGACGAACGTTTCGAGGTGCTGCTTACCCTCGTCGAAGCGTATGAGACCGAGCACTATCCGATAGCGTTGCCCGATCCCATCGAGGCAATTAAATTTCACATGGAGCAATGCGGACTGGCACCCAAGGATCTCGCACCTGCAATCGGACGCTTGAACCGAGTGTACGAGGTGTTGAACCGGAAACGACCGCTAACGCTGCCCATGATCTGGAATCTGCATCGGATGTTAGGCATTCCCGCAAGTAGCTTAATTCGTCCTCCGGAGGAACGGAAAGCGGCTTAGCCAACTCAAGGGCCATCCTTACTGTTCCCGCACAGGCAACTGTCGGGAACATTTTACTTCACCGGCGCCCGGCGCTTCCCCATGATACTTTTTCTACAGCGTCGTTAGCCAACAAGAAGATTTGCACGTCGTAAACATTATGTTTATCATTGTGCATGATTCAAACATTCGCCAACACTGAAACTGAAGACTTTTTCGTTACAGGCAAATCGCGTCGTTTACCTTTGGAAATTCTCAAGCGTGCAGCTATGCGTCTCAATCAGTTGCATGCCACTACAGAGCTGAATGATCTACGTTTACCACCCTCCAATCACTTGGAGGCTCTTTCAGGGAATCGCGCTGGCCAATGGAGCATACGTATAAACCAACAGTGGCGTGTCTGTTTCAAGTTTGAAAATGGTGACGCATTTAATGTGGAAATAGTGGACTACCACTAGGAGTAACAACATGATTTACAATGGTTTAACACCTATCCATCCCGGCGAGTACCTCGCTGAAATCCTTGAAGAGCTTCATATTTCTCAAGCATTGTTCGCTCGCACTATTGGGGTGTCGCCCATGCGCATTTCCCATATTGTTAAAGGCAAGCGCCCCGTTACAGCTGAATTGGCATTGCTGTTTGCAAAGGCTTTTGAGCAAACTCCACAGTATTGGCTCAATTTACAAGCCAGCTATGATCTAAAAACTGCTGAGAAAAGTATCGCCCATCGTCTCTTCTCCATTCATAGCTTGGCTCATGCTTAATGGCTAACCACGCATTCCACCGGACAGGCCGAAAAGCGCGGCCAGCCGGTGATTTTGCCCCCTTTCGTGTCTTTCGTGGACCCGTTTTTCCAGGATAAATCATGCGCGCTATCCGCTTTGCACCCGATGCTTTGATACACCACACCCGGTGTGCGCAGTCAGTCGCTATCTCTCCGAGAGCCTTGGCGAGCTTTCGCCTTACGGTGAAATGCCTGCTTACCCCGTTTCGTGTTTTTAGTGTATTTCGTGGTTGATTCGCGGTTATCCGGGATAAAATGGTTGTCTACGAATTTCACTAAAAACACGAATAGATTCGAAGCGCTACAAACTCAGGAGAAAGAGATGGGTCTGACTTATGCGGTACTGAGATTAACCAATCTGTTTAATCACCAGCAAGTGCAGGTCAATGCGCTTGTGGATACCGGCGCGACATTCATGTGTGTGACCGAGGAGATTGCCCTGCAACTGGGGTTTGATCTAGCCGAGGTCAGCCAGCAAACAGTTACTCTGGCAGATGGGCATCAGCGCAAGGTTCCCAAGATTGCACCCATCGAGATTGCGTTTGAGAATCGTAGTTATGTGACCGAAGCCGTGGTGCTGGGTAATGAACCCTTGCTGGGCGTTATTCCGCTGGAGGCGATGGATCTGGTGGTTGACCCTCGCCAGCAGACGTTGATCGTGAATCCGCAACACCCCAATTACCCGGTCGCGCTGGCCAAATAATCCTGTGCCTCGCTGAACATGGCGATGCACCAGCGCAAAACAATCCTGGCTACCTGTACTGGCAAGATCAGGATAAAAACCTAAACCTGCTGATGAGCCCAGGACAAAGCCGGGCGAGCACGGGAACGCCCACTGCTTTCCGCCGTGCATTATGATATGAATATCGTCCACTTGATGGACGATATTCATCGTGAGTAATGATCATTAGAGGTTAAAAATCAACCTGAAAAAATCGGTTGAACCACGAAAATCACGAAACGGGTTACCTGGTTATTGATCCGGCCAAATGAAGTTTGACGTGTAGGTCGGCCTTCAGGCCGTCATGTCGGCCTGAAGGCCGACCTACATCCAAGTAATACTAGGGAAACGATGATTTATTCCCTCCCCTTCAAGGGGAGGGCTAGGGTGGGGATGGTGTGTTAAATGTAACCCATTGATTTCAAAACCCCATCCCCCTCCCAGCCTCCCCCTTGAAAGGGGGAGGGGTTTGGCTTTGGTGAATAAATCAGCGTTTCCCTAGTTCATTTTTGATTTTGTAATGAGCCTGATAAAGTCCGTTCCAATCCGGTGATGAAATCGGTTTGCGGCGACCAGTCCAGCGATTGTTGACTGCGCTGGATATCGAGTATATTGGTCGGCACGTCAAAATCACGGCTTGGCAGGTACACCCGTTGGATGGTTTTTCCGAGGATGCGCTCCATGTCGGCAAGCATCTGGTTCAGGCTGGTCCCGACACCCGCTCCGACGTTAAAAATAGGCTGTTCGCCCTGGTATTGCATGGCCTTGAGCATGGCGGAAATCACATCAGCAATGTAGATGTAATCGCGGGTCACACTGCCGTCTCCCCATATTTGAATAGGTTCATCATGCAGCGCCTTGTGCAGGAACACGGCAACAGCGCCCTGGCTGGCGCTGACGCGCTGTCTTTCGCCGTAGGGGTTGGCGAGGCGCAGGACGCAATAATCAACGCCGTGCAGGGCATGAAAAAGATGCAGATATTTTTCGATGGCAAGTTTGCTGATGCCGTAGGAAGAGATGGGGTTGGTGGGGTGTGCTTCGGTAATCGGTATGTGCTGCGGGATGCCGTAAACCGTGCCGCCGGATGAGGCGAAAATGATTTTTCTTACCTGGTGGCGGCAAGCTGACTGGAGCATTTGCAGGGTCGATATGACGTTGCTTTCAACATCATAAACCGGGTTGTCGTTGGAGGTCTTCGGCAGGGTGGTGCTGATCAGGTGATAGATTATTTCACACCCCTGTACGGCGTGATCCACCTGGACCGGGTTGGTAAAATCACCTTCCATCCATTCGATGTGCCGCAATGATTCCTCCGGGCACAAGGGCTTGATGCCGGGATATTCGAACACACGAACCTGATGACCGGCCAGCAGCAGGGCATCGCACAAGTGCGATCCGATAAATCCGCCTCCGCCTAATACGAGTATCTTCACGCAATTTTCTCTATGGATTGGCTGGAAAGTAATTCATCAAAAAATCCGGCCACTTTTCCCGCTTCTTCGTCCCAACTGGTGTTGGTGGCAAAGCGCATGGATGCTTCGGCAAGCCGTAGGCGTCTGTTTTCATCCTGCAACAGTGAGATAAGTGCATCGCCAAGCGCTTCCGGTGTCGCATCCGCCAACACGGCATTGTCTTCGCTTAGCAGCCATTCGGTATTTTCGCCGCGATTGCTCACCACCGGACAGCCACATGCCATGAGCTCCAGGGGCAACAACGATAGATTGGTGAGCGACAACACCAGTGCTACGTCACACTGGCTGTATAGATCGGGCAAGTCCTTGACGGCGACATTGCCCGCATTGAGATGGTGAAAGGGGATGTGGTAGGAGGAAGCGTCCCATCCGGCAAGAATGAATGATACTTCGGGCATTTTTTGCGCAACCAGATCAAGCGCCAACAAGCCGAGTTCAAAGCCGCGTCGGTAGGTGACGGGTCGGGCATAGAAAAATACGCGCCTGATTTCGGGGTCGCGACGGGGCAGTGGTCGATATAAGCCATGGTCGTAGGAAAATCCCATGGTCACGGTTTTCATGCCGTGCAGGGAGGCCAGCTTTTCAGCCAGCCAGCCCCCGGCAGTGATGCCATGAAAACCCATGCGGTAGGTGGCCTCGGCCAGGCAGTAGTCGCTGCCGTGCGCATAAAAGTAGGGCTCGTAATCCTGAACGAAGTAACAACGATGGTGCGTGCCCTGAAAATTGCGCACGGCATAGGCCGTTATCCAGCTCGTCGCGACGGTGATCGCCGCAGGTTTCAGGCTGGGTTCTCCAATGCTGACTTCGGCATCGATGGGAAAGAAGTGTTTGCGTATTGACTCGCGCGCTTCTTCTCCGGAGTTGAAGTGGGTGTAACCGACGATGATGATGCGGCACAGGTAGCCACGTTGTTCCAACTGGACGACGAGGCGGAAAATGTTGAGATGCCCGCCTCCACCTATGCCCACGTCGGGGATCACCCAGTTGATGGTGCGCATTTCCTGCGCATCCAGCGAAGTGCTTGCCCCAAAAGCTTGGAAACTCAAGAAATCATAAGATTTGAATACGTCGATGCAGCCTTGCGTGGTGAAGCTTGCAGCGGGATGGCGGCGCAGTATGAAGCGGTTCCACAAATGGATAAGCAGTCCGCGCAAACCGAGCTTGGCATGCAATCTCTTTAAGGTGTGAAATTTTCTTTTTAGCATGGGCAGGAGTAACTACTCAGGTAGGCGTTTTGCTTGTAAGGCATTGTTTTAAAAAGACCACCGTTCGCGGTGAGCCCTTCGGCTTTGCTCAGGAGAGCCTTGTCGAACCGCAAGTTTCACACCGATAATAGCCTTCGACAAGCTCAGGC
>JAUYFQ010000121.1 GCA_030690895.1 Sulfuricellaceae bacterium | reverse complement strand
GCCGTTTACGAGAAGGGCGTCAAAATTTGCGGTAGAGAGAAAAGAGACCTCGAACGCCGACTGAAGCGATCCACCGTTTTGAATTGGTGGGACATAACAATTCATCCTAAAACGGTACTTTTGTAATTTCTGATTCCCTAAGCACATTCGTCTTATTCCTGCCGTGTGAGACTGGGCTCGTCGTTCCTTAACCAGCGATAGATTAAAACCAACGAAATAGCAGAACACCCGGCAGCAATGCTGAACGTTATCTGCGCACCAAGACCGTCCCACGTGTAGGCAGAATAAAGCCCGCCTATTGTCCCCCCCAAGCCGAATGACAGACTGTTGAACAGGCCTTGCCCCTTGGCCTGATGTTTGCCGCGAAACAAGCGATGAATCACTTCAACCGCCGCAGCCTGATAGGCGCCAAACGTAGCTGCGTGCAAAATCTGAGCAAATATGGCAATTCCGATGGCGCCAATTCCCCACGCAATCAGCAAAAACCGGACAATACCGAGGAAAAAACTGGCAAGCAAAATCTGGCGAAGACTAAACCGCTTCATGATGTGCGGCATCCACACGAATACGGCAATTTCACTAAGGACGCCTAAGGCCCAAAGCCAGCCCACTGCACTCTTGCTGTAGCCATGATCAACCAGATAAATGGAATAAAAAATGTAATACGGGCCGTGCGCCACCGCACTAAAAAAGCAGGCAGAGAAAAAAGCCAGCACCACTGGCTGACGTATCAGATGCCAGACCGGCGTGAGATCAGAGTCGTGAGGCATGACCTGCGCCTCAGGAATGAATCGAGAAAAAAAGACCAGCCCTGTCATCATCCCCAGAATCGCCCAAGGGAGAAAGCTGATGGGCAGCAAATCCAGGGCATGCCCCAAAAAAAGTACGGAGGCGATAAAGCCGATGGAGCCCCATAAGCGTATGCGGCCATATCTTTCCGTCCGGTCTCCAAGATGACTGAGCGTGGTCGCCTCAACCAGCGGCAGGGAAGCGCTCCAGAAAAAACTCATTGTCGCCATGACCAGAAACAACCAGAGAAAACTGTTGCCAAAGAACACGCCGGAAAAGGCGATCAGGCTGAGTAGTGCGGCCAGTTGAACGATGGGCACGCGCTTGCCCCGGTGATCGGCCAGCCAGCCCCAGATGTTGGGAGCGAAAATTCGCATTAAACCCAGCAGGGACATCAGCAAGCCAATTTGAAAGGCATTGAAGTCCAGTGACTTCAGGTACAGCCCCCAGTAAGGGGCCATCGCACCGACAAAGGCAAAATAAAAAAAATAGAAACCTGACAGCCGCCAGTAAGGCAGAGAGTGGGGCAGACCTTACTCCTGAATACGGCCAGGAATGGCGGGTGTGGCACAGACTACGTCGCCGTTCTGGGCGCGCTGACGCAGTGCATGATCCGTCAGGACAATCGCCAGCATGGCTTCGGTAATAGGTGTGGCACGAATGCCGACACAGGGGTCGTGGCGGCCATGCGTTTCCACCGTAATGGGTTCGCCCGCCTTGTTGATGGACTGGCGCGGCAGGCGAATGCTGGAGGTGGGCTTGATGGCGATATGCGCCACAATATCCTGTCCGCTGGAAATGCCGCCAAGAATGCCGCCTGCATGATTGGAGCGGAATCCTTGTGGCGTCAGTTCGTCGCCATGTTCGGAACCCTTCTGGGTGACACAGGCAAAACCGGCGCCAATTTCCACCCCCTTGACGGCATTGATGCTCATCATGGCGTGGGCAATGTCGGCATCCAGTCGGTCATATACCGGCTCGCCCCAGCCAACTGGCACGTTCTCGGCGACCACGGTCAGTTTCGCACCAATCGAGTCGCCCGATTTGCGCAGCGCATCCATGTAGTCTTCGAGTTGTTGAGTAAAGCTGGAATCAGCGACGAAAAAGGGATTCGATCCAACATCGTCCCAGCATTTGAACGGCACCTCAATCGGGCCAAGCTGGGAAAGATAGCCGCGAATCACGATGCCATAGCGCTGTAACAGCCACTTTCTTGCGATTGCACCAGCGGCAACGCGAACGGCTGTCTCCCGTGCGCTGGAGCGGCCACCGCCACGATGATCGCGGATGCCATATTTCTGAGTATAAGTGTAGTCGGCATGACCAGGACGAAACGTCTCGGCAATATTGCCATAGTCCTTGCTGCGCTGATCTTCATTGCGGATCAGCAAGGCAATCGGCGTCCCGGTCGTCTTTCCCTCGAATACCCCGGAAAGAATCTCGACCGAGTCCGATTCGCGTCGCTGGGTGACGTGCCGGGAAGTTCCCGGCTTGCGCCGATCAAGCTCCGCCTGAATCTCTTCAGCAGTGATTTCCAGCCCCGGCGGGCAGCCATCCACCACGCAGCCAATGGCCGGACCATGAGATTCGCCGAAAGAGGTGACGCAGAACAGCTTGCCTATCGTGTTGCCGGACATAATGCAGACTCACTTAAGTTTATGGACGAATTTTATCATACTGACCCAAGCGTAGTCGGCGCGCCCATTTTTAGACCAATTCGACCGGGTGGACGTATCTGCTATAATGCAAACAACATCTCCCTGATTTCTCATCTTGTTTTTCCACCTTTTTTGGGACCCCCATGTCATTTTCTGAACTCGGTTTATCCGAGGAAATCGTTCGCGCCGTCACTGAACACGGCTACACCATCCCGACCCCGATTCAATTGCAAGCAATTCCCGCTGTCCTGTCGGGCGGCGATCTGCTGGCCGGTGCACAAACCGGCACCGGAAAAACGGCCGGTTTCACCCTGCCAATTTTGCAGCGGCTATCCTCTCATCCACATCAGACGCAGCCAGGCGTTCATTCGCCCATCCGGGTGCTGATGCTGACCCCTACGCGCGAGTTGGCGGCACAGGTGGAAGAGAGCGTGCGCACTTATGGCAAGTATTTGAAACTCAAATCCATGGTGATGTTCGGTGGCGTGAATATCAATCCACAGATTCAGCGGCTCAAAAGTCGGGTAGATATTCTGGTTGCGACACCCGGACGCCTGCTGGACCACGTACAGCAACAAACGCTGGACCTCTCCCACGTTGAGATTCTGGTTCTGGATGAAGCAGATCGCATGCTGGACATGGGATTTATCCGCGATATCAAGCGGGTGCTTGCGCTGCTGCCGAAGAAACGGCAGAACCTTTTGTTCTCGGCCACTTTTTCCGATGAGATTAAAAATCTGGCGGACAGTTTGCTGGACAAGCCCGCACTGATCGAGGTCGCCCGACGTAATACCACGGCGGAAACCGTCGCGCAAAAAGTGTACAAGGTTGACCGCGAAAGAAAACGTGAATTGCTGACCCATCTGATCCAGACAAATAACTGGCATCAGGTACTGGTATTTACGCGCACCAAACATGGTGCGAACAAACTTTCAGAGCAACTGACCAAGGCCGAGATCCCTGCGCTTGCCATTCATGGCAACAAAAGCCAGGCAGCCCGTACGCGCGCCCTGTCCGAATTCAAGACCGGAAAACTGCAAGTGCTGGTGGCCACGGATATTGCTGCACGCGGCATCGATATCAGCGAGCTGCCTCATGTGGTCAATTTCGAGTTGCCCAACGTGCCGGAAGATTACGTTCACCGCATCGGCAGAACCGGACGCGCCGGATCGGAAGGCGAGGCGGTTTCGCTGGTCTGCATCGACGAAAAGAAACTGCTGTCAGACATCGAACGCCTGATCAAGCGCGAAATTCAGGAAATAGTCGAACCCGGTTTCGAGCCCGACCCCTCCATCAAGGCCGAGCCGATTCTAAACGGCCAGAATCGCGGCCAGGGTGGCGGCAGAGCGCAGGGGGGAGGACGCTCCGGGAACAGGGCTCCCGCCCCTTCAGGCAGACCCGGACGTCCGGCGGCAAGCGGCGCTGCCAAGCCGCCATTGCACCGTTCTGGCGGTCGAGGCCGCTGATTTTGGCTTTATGGAGCGTGTTTCCCCCGCTAATCTAATTGTGGGGAAACTGCTCCTGTCCAGTCGTCAGGAAACACCAAGTTCGGAACAAAGCTTGGCCATTTGCGCTTTCAGTTCACCCACCTCGGTTTCCAGGCTGGAAACCTTCAACTTCAGCGTTGCGATTTCACTCAACGAAAGCGCATCGCCCCCCGCCTGGGGCGAAGCGGGACTGGCATATTCAATCACCGGTTCACCGCTGAGCAGATGTGCCCAGCGGTTTTCACGGGAACCTGGCTGGCGTGGCAATTCAACGACCAGGCTGCCGGCAGGTCGCTCGGCAAGTTCATTCAAAAAAGCCTCCACTGCCGAGAGGTCGGCAAACCTGTGCAGCCGATCACAGTTGATCCTGAGCTCGCCTGCCGTTTGCGGGCCGCGCAGCATCAGCATCACCAGAATGGCGACTGACTGGGAGGGTAGGTGCAATACCCGCTCAATATTGTGCGCATAGCGTGCAACGCGCCCGCCGCTTGATTCAATCACCAGGGTTAACGACTTGAGACTGTCGATTGCTGCCTGAACCTCGGGTTCATGGGCATCGATCACAGGGTCGCGGCTGCTCTTCTGATTGCATCCGGAAACCAGCGCATTCAGCGTCAGTGGGTAGGTGTCCGGCACGGTCAGTTGCTTTTCAGCGAGCACGCCAAGCACGCGGGTTTCAAGAAGGGGCAGGAGGGGTAATGTGGTCATGGCCGGCATTCAATGAAGGGTGGGAGAATTATGGCACGAGTGAAGCCGCTGAAGTCTTTCCTGTCATCGCATTGCGCTCCGGCTGAGTTAAAGACTTGCCCAAGCGGCGTTTTTCGTGTGCAATGTCACCCCTATGGCTAACAGTAAAATCTACGCAATTCAGGTCAATGCCGTTTCGGCGTTCATGGCTGATCAATCCGACGAGGCGAGCGGACGTTTCGCATTCGTCTATACCATCACCATCACCAATACGGGGACTGTTCCTGCACAGTTGATCAGTCGGCACTGGATTATTACCGATTCGGAACATCAGGTGCAGGAAGTACAAGGACTAGGGGTGGTGGGCGAGCAGCCACTGCTGGCGCCAGGTGATCGGTTCGAATACACCAGCGGCGCGGTACTGGCAACGCCGGTCGGGATGATGCGCGGCAGCTATCAGATGGTGGCCGAGGATGGGGTCAGGTTCGATGCGCCCATCGATGAATTTATGCTGGCCATGCCGCGCGTTCTTCACTGAAGAGGTCACTGGATGAGATTGCTTGCCATCCTTGGCCTGTGTTTTCTGTCGGCTTGTGCGGCCATTCCCCCTGCGAGTAAACCCGAAGTCGTCGTTCCCGAAGCGGGCAAACCCACACAGGCAGAGGTGCTGGCGCCGCCTGCTGAATCGCCCGCTCAGGCTTTGCAGTTGGCAGACTGGAGCGAGATCTCCGCTTGGGGAGAAGGCGAGCAAATCCATGCCTGGGAGGCATTTCAACATAGCTGCAGTACCCTGAAACGGCAGGCGGCCTGGGCCTCTGTGTGTGAAGCAGCGTCTTTTATATCTGCGCAACCAGATCTGGTGCGACGATTTTTCGAGAACCATTTTCTGCCCTACCGGGTGACAAACCCGGACAAGAGCCGCCTGGGGATGATTACCGGTTACTACGAGCCCCTGCTCAATGGTAGCCGGACGCGCACCAGTCGCTTCCGTTACCCGATTTACGGCCCACCTTCGGACTTGTTGACCATCGATCTGGCTTCGGTGTATCCGGAATTGAAAGGGATGCGCCTGCGTGGCCGTTTGCAGGGTAACAAGATTGTCCCTTATTACAACCGGGCTGAGATCGAGAGTGGCGCTGCGCCGGTCAGAGGTGCTGAACTTTATTGGGTGGATGATGCGGTCGACCTGTTCTTTCTGCAAATCCAGGGTTCTGGAAAAATTCGGCTTCCAGGCGGGGAACTGGTGCGCATTGGTTATGCAGACCAGAATGGTTTTCCCTACAAATCGGTCGGCAAGGTGCTGGTGGAACGCGGTGAACTGACGCTCGACAAGGCCAGCATGCAGGGAATCAAGGATTGGGCAAAGCGTAACCCGAACAAGTTGAACGAGTTGCTGAACGCCAATGCCAGTTATGTGTTTTTCCGGGAGCTGCCCAGCCAGTTGAGCGGGCCGCTAGGTGCGCTGGGCGTGCCTTTGACCGAAGGACGTAGCCTGGCGGTTGACCCGCGTAGCATCCCGTTGGGTGCGCCAGTGTTTCTGATGACCACCTGGCCGAACGAGAATCGCTCGCTTAACCGCCTGATGATGGCGCAGGATACCGGCGGCGCGATCAAAGGCGCCGTGCGTGCTGACTTCTTCTGGGGATTCGGACCTGAGGCAGGCAAACTGGCAGGCAGCATGAAGCAGAATGGCAGAATGTGGGTGCTACTACCAAAGGGTTACGTCTTTTAGGGATGGATTACGCCGTACTGAAGCTGATTCATGTGAGTAGCGTGATTCTGAGCATCAGCCTGTTTATCTTGCGTGGCATCTGGATGCTGACCGACTCTAGCAGACTACAGCAGCGCTGGGTCAGAGTCATGCCCCATGTGATTGATGCCACCTTGCTGTTCAGCGCGATTTTGCTGACGATGAGCCTTCAACAATACCCCGGCACGCATGGCTGGCTGAGCGCCAAGATCGTGGCGCTGCTGGTGTATATCGGGCTGGGAACCATCGCGATCAAACGGGGTAAAACGAAGCGGGCGCGAATCCTCGCATGGCTGGCAGCAATCGGCGTATTTGCTTACATGGTCGGTGTGGCGCGTACGCACCAAGCCTTGTCCTGGCTAACATGAGACTCGCGCAGCGAGCCTGCGTCCCTCTCGCCCTCCGGGAGAGAGCAAGGAGAGAGGGAAACGATCATGCCGAAGCGCTGTTTCATGATTGGAGCAGCACTTCGGCATGATCGTTATCTTGACTCGGTTTTTTCAACGCGCACCAGATCACCTACCTGAATGCCCATTTTTGCCGCGTCACCCGCAATTTCGCCAATCGAAAACAGCGGTTGAACCTGAACCAGTGTGGTGGATGTGACGGGCTTCTCCGGTATGCCAAGCACCGCCGAGGTGGATAAACTGGAAATCGGCGAGGCTGCACCGCGTGTATAGACTTTCAGCTTGTCGTCCGGCGCCAGCCCGGAGGTGCCGCCCGCATCCAGAAACAGTTTGTTTCCCTCTATGCGCACGATATTGGCCATGAACGGAATTCTCCCAATATCGGTAGCGAGCGCGTCAGCCTGGGTGTTGAGCGTGCGGATAATTTCATGCCCGAAGACGGTATCATTGAATCCATGACTGGCAAAAGCCTTGTCCCGGCCTATCTGAACTTTTCCGCTGGCAGCGGCGCCATGGCGGTGGCGCGAAATGAGCGCCCCAGTCAACCCATCAAACAGAAACACTTCCACTTCAAAACGCCGGGAGTTCGGGGTCGATTTAAGCCCAAAAGCCACATTCGGCCATGGTGGCCAGACCACTTCGGAGCGTTGCCCTTGCTCTTCCCCTTGCCATCCGGCATAAGGCCGTATGGCATTGCCGCCGTAACCGGCATCCATGATGACGCCCGCAATCACAAACTGACTGCCATTGACGGACGCCATGTTGCGGACGGCTCTTTGGGTC
This sequence comes from Sulfuricellaceae bacterium, assembly GCA_030690895.1. Taxonomy (GTDB): domain Bacteria; phylum Pseudomonadota; class Gammaproteobacteria; order Burkholderiales; family Sulfuricellaceae; genus Sulfurimicrobium. The sequence goes on along the minus strand of JAUYFQ010000121.1, from coordinate 13,659 downwards.
GCGCTGGATTCAGGACGAATTTCCCGTCCACCGGCCAGATCTGAAAAGGGCATGCTCATGGGTAGCACGTCACCCTTTTGTTCGAGTTGGCGCAGAAGCTCGCTCGGGTAGCCGTTCCAGATGTCAGCGATGTCTTCCACCTGGTGCGAATTCAGAACGACAAATCGTGAGACGGCGATCTTTTTTCGGTATTTTTGGCATTCGGTTTGATTGCCGGACGAGTCACCCGAACAGGAAAATTCCTGTATTTCAGCGCGGAGCAAAACATGGGCGATATCGTCTTGCTCCCATGCCTTCAGTACCGTGTATTCGCGAGCCGTTGCTGCCGGGGTGACGCTCAAATTTTCATGGGGGTTGCCGCTTTTGTCGAGTCGGGTATTGCCACTTACTTTGGCTGATGCGCTCAGCGCAGCCTGCCGCAATCCATCCCGGATGGCCTTTTGGCGAGCATCCTGAATATTGCCATCAACGATGGCAGCAATACCCTCGGCTTCAATGCTGGCTGCTTGAGCCGGAACGAACCAGGCAGCGAGCAGAAGCGCAACAAGAAAAAGCGGGCGATGCAATTTCAAATTTTATTCAGCATAGTAAAAGCCGCTGCCATATGCGCAACCGGGGCCCGTCGCGCCTTTGACGCCGCAACTGCTGACAGGCTGCATGTTGGAAGCAAGGTACGGACGAGAAAAGGTGTCGTAAAACTGGTTGGATAATTCAAGTTCCATGACCGTTTCGTAGTTTCCATCCGGCAACGGTGTAACAGTCAGAACTTTTGCGCCACGCAAATAGGCGTCCACGTAAGCGCGGAAGTTATCTTGCTGGGCAACCATGGCAGATACGGTGCTATTGCTGGTGATCCGCACGCCATAGACTTCCTCAACCAAGGCTCGGTACGCATCAAGCTTGGACGCGCGCATAGCCATAAGCCGTCTTTGCCCTGCTGAGTAGCCATCATGGGTCGGGGTTGCGCCATAACCGAGAGCCGTCACTTTATTCGGACGAGGCGGCATCACCGCGCCACAAATTGGCGCTCCCGGACTGCATGAAGAAGAAAGCGTGGGGGCACAACAAGCGCTCGAGCCATGCCCGTGATTATCTGCGCCAAGGAAAACGCCTGCCTTCAGGTTTGAGCTTGAGCCAGAGCAGTTGCCCCCACCACATTGAGCGTGCTCATCCACGCCAACAAAGACACCTGCGCTCAATTTACCATCGGAACCGGAACAACCTCCGCTACCGCAGTGTGGCGTCGAGCTACAGGCATTCAGCAGAAAAATAGTTAAAGCTGTTAGCAAGGTTTTAGTGTGCATAGCCCGTCCCTTTAGACGACAGGTTGAATTCAGACATATCTTTAAGTAAAACTCATATCAATATGATAATTAAAGGCATTAGGTCACTTGCCACGTTTTTTGTCAAGCCTGATTTGATGATTTTTCGTAACTACTCAGGTAGGAGCAACCAATTGATTTATAACGTAAACGACAAAATCCCACGACTTTGCCAACCGCAAGCAAAAAAATAATATATTTAATAATCAATGTGTTACATATAACACCAATATTGATTCGCTACGAATCAATCGCCGCAACCTATTGTTTTCATTGAAAACTACCTACCTGAGTAGTTACGATTTTTCGGTCAAAAATAGATTTGACACATACATCTGCCCCACCCTATTCTAATCATGTGCTGAACATGGACATAAATGGAGGATCAAATGGCAACTGCTACTGAGCGTATCCCGGTTCTTGTGACTATTGCGGAAAAGGCTCGCATCGCCAATATGGCGAAAACAGCCGAACTTTCGATGGGCGAGTTTCTTCGACGCGCAGCTTCCTCGTATCATCCATCCGAGGATGAAAAAACGCTGGAAGGCATGATAGCGCAAATGGACAAAACAACAGCTCAGGCTAACGCCGCCATCGATCAGGCGCTGGCATTTGTCGAGGCATCAAACAAGCGCATCGCATTGATGGAAAAAAGGGCAGCCTGATGGGTGTGGCAGACAAAATGTGGGATGCGATCACCACAGTCATCAAGATGAATGACAAGATTGAACGAATGGCCGCAACAATGGTGAGTCAGCAACAGAAAATCGAAAATTTGACTGAGCGTATTATTCGTCTCGAAACTGCGCTGGAACTCGGCCTGTCACAAAGCCGCGTAAAAAAGCCAATACGCAGAATCGAGAAGCAGGATGACGGTCACGCTTGAGCGAAGAGCTTATTGAGTTTTGCTGGTTTTGATGAGGAGATCCTGCCCGATGGATGCCCATTCCCTGATTTCGTTATCCAGCAGAGTTCTCGTCAGTGGATTGTGCTCCAGCCAGGTGCGCTCGATATGCAGTGTAAAGCCGTTGTTTCCGGGCTTGATCCGGATAGGCGGAAACTCGGCATCGCTACGGCTGCGGCAGAACAGGACGGCCAGGCGAAGTGGTATGCACAAGACCCAAGGCGTATTGATATCAAACAAACTGGAGATTTTGCTCAGGGAGCCGCGATGCGCGCGTACCAGCAGGCTGAGCTGAGATTGCTCACTCCTGGAAAAGCCGGGCATGTCGGCATTGGCCAGAATGTAGGCAGAATGGCGGTGGTAACCAGTATGGGCGATGGAAATGCCGATTTCATGCAGCCGGGCGGCCCATGCCAGAAGCTGAGGTGCATCAGTTCCAGCGTCGGCATCGCTGGCATCCTGCATCTGATTGTAAAGCTGGCTGGCCAGTTCCTGCACTCTTCCTGCCTGGGGTGGATCGACATGGTAGCGACGCATGAATTCACGCACGGTAGTTTCGCGCGCATCGCGCTTGTGAAAACGACCAATCAGATCGTAGAGCACTCCCTCGCGCAAGGCGCCCGTCGCGACTTGCATGTGCTCGATGCGGAGTTCGGAAAAAATGCTGTTCATGATGGCAAACCCCCCGGCCAGTACGGGGATTCGATCAGATGATAGTCCTGCCAACTGGAGCTTCCTGACATCGCCTGCCTTGAGGATTTGCTCACGCAGCTTCGTCAGCCCGCCCTGGGTAATGCCGCCGCTGGAATAGCCGTTTTGCTCAAGTATTTCTGCCAGCGCGCGTGCCGTGCCGGAAGACCCGATCGCTTGTTTCCAGTGACCTTCACAAAAATCCGAGGCTATGGTCAAGATTTCACTGCGCGCCGCCAGTTCGGCTTCCAGCAGATTGACCTTGGTGATTCTGCCGTCAGGAAAGAAGCGACGGCTGAAGCTGACACAGCCCATGAACAGGCTTTCCATCTGTTTGGGCTGATGGCCGGCGCCGATGATGAACTCGGTCGACCCGCCGCCAATATCCACTACCAGACGTTTGTCTCTGGACGGCGGGAGTCCGTGGGAGACGCCCAGATAGATCAGCCGGGCTTCTTCCTTGCCTGCAATGATTTCAATCGGGAAGCCCAGCGCATTTTGGGCTGCGGCCAGAAAATCCGGGCCATTTCTGGCGACCCGGAAGGTATTGGTGCCCACGGCGCGAACCGCGCCGCGAGGCAAGCCGCGCAGACGTTCGGAAAAAAGTTTGAGGCAAACCAGCGCACGATGCTGAGCGTCTTCGTCAAGACACTTGTCTTCGGTCAGGCCTGCACCCAGGCGGACAGATTCCTTGAGCGAATCCAGAGGATAGGCCTGACCACCCACCACCCGAGCAATCTGGAGTCTGAAACTATTTGACCCCAGATCGACGGCTGCAATGGTGGTGTATTCCTGCATGGTTTATGGCTGTTGACCCAGATCCTGTTCGATTTCTTCCATGCTGGCGTGGCGGACATCCTTGCCCTTGGCCATGTAGACCACGTAACTGGCAATATTTTTGGCATGGTCGCCAACACGCTCGACCGCCTTGGCCGCAAACAGGATGTCGATGGAAACCGAAATCATGCGCGGGTCTTCCATCATGAAAGTGATCAGGTGACGCACAACTGCGTCAAATTCCTCATCAACCTCGCGATCCTTTTTTTTCAGATTGGCAGCAGCGCTCATGTCGAAACGGGCGAAGGCGTCCAGCGATGTGCGCAGCATCTCCAGCACCATGTCGCTCATGTGCTTGATTTCGGTGAAGCGCGGTACCACCAGTCGATCCATGCCATAGATTTTTTTGGCCAAACGGGCAATTTTTTCAGCCTTGTCACCAATTCTTTCCAGGTCGGTAATGGCGCGTTCCACTGTCATGATGAGGCGCAAATCACCCGCCGCAGGCTGGCGGCGGGCAATCATGTGCGTGCAGGCATCGTCAATCTTGAGCTCCAGCGCGTTGACCAGCAGATCCTTCTCGATGACCTCATCTGCCAGAGCCAAGTCACGGTCGGTCAGCGCCCGAATGGCCTTGGTAATCTGCTCCTCTACCATGCCACCCATTTGCAGCACAAGCGCACGGATATCTTCGAGTTCAGTATCAAATTGCTTGAAAATGTGTTCATGTGCCATTATTTTTTCCCCTTATTCATTCGGTTTTGAACTGCGGAATTATGCGGAATTATAAGGTTTGATTGTGACAGTAAGGTTTCAGATCAAACCATCGCTTTTCACCATCGCCCCCTCTCCCGCTGGCGGGGGAGGGTTGTCTCGCCCGTGTGAGCAGCTTTGCTGCCACTCGCGGCGGGGACACTCCTTGCGGGTGGGGAGGGGGGCTGTCAAGCCGTCAGCGTTTTGACGCCATCAGCCGTGCCAAGCAGCAACACATCAGCGGGGCGGCACGCGAACAGCCCATTGGTGACCACGCCGGTGATCTGGTTGATCGTCGTTTCCAGCTCGACCGGATTCATGATCTGCAAATTGTGGACATCCAGAATCACATTGCCGTTGTCAGTGGTAAATCCCTGGCGCAACACGGGCTGTCCGCCGAGGCGCGTCAGTTCCCGTGCCACATAACTGCGCGCCATGGGGATGACTTCCACCGGCAGGGGGAATTTGCCCAGCATATCGACCAGTTTGCCGCCATCGGCGATGCAGATGAACTTCTTGCTGCAAGCCGCCACGATTTTTTCCCGCGTCAGCGCGCCGCCGCCGCCCTTGATCATATGCATGTGGCGGGTGATTTCATCCGCGCCATCCACGTAAATTTCCATGCCGGATACGCTGTTCAGGTCCAGCACTTCGATGCCGTGTTTTTTCAGTCGTTGCGCGGTGGCTTCGGAACTGGCGACTGCGCCATCGATCTTGTGCTTGACCGATGCCAGGGCATCGATAAAAAAATTGGCGGTAGAACCCGTGCCCACGCCGATGATGCCGCTCGGGACATATTCGATGGCGGCTTGTGCCACGGCTTGTTTCAGTTCGTCTTGAGTCATGTTGCGATCTTTCAATATTTCAGATAGTTGTTCAGGATAGCGGCAACAGTCGATTTTGACCATACCTTGTGCATGCTGCTGCATATGGGAGCCTGACCACCGAGCAGGTGCAGTTGCGTTAGGATGATCCGAATGTGCAGACTTTGGTTGTTATTAGGTGGTCCGGCGGGGCGAGCTGCAAAAGTCCATTGACAAGGGCATAAGCCGCCCCGTCTAATCCGGACAACAATATCAACAATAAATTCCGGGAGGTTTTATGTCTCGCCGTCTCAGGGCAGCAGTGGCGCTGCTTGTCTGGCTGTTTTCCCTCGCCGCCCATGGCGCCGCCCTGACCATATCAGACAGACTGCTCAAGGCAGACGATTCCTGTTAACCTTGAGGATTATTCAAAGCTGTCGTTTTTCTGCCATGCCTACCGATTATCTGGAAAAAATCCTCACCGCCCGCGTTTACGACGTGGCGACCGAAACTCCTTTGGAAGTCGCGCCAAATTTGTCCCGCCGCATCAACAATACCGTCCTGCTCAAGCGCGAGGACATGCAGCCTGTGTTCTCGTTCAAGCTGCGCGGGGCGTACAACAAGATGGCTGCTTTGCCGCGCGCGGCGCTCAAGCGGGGGGTGATTACGGCTTCGGCGGGAAACCATGCACAGGGTGTGGCATTGGCAGCGCAGCGCCTGAAGTGCGAGGCGGTCATCGTGATGCCGGCCACCACCCCACAGATCAAGGTGAACGCCGTCGCTGCGCGTGGCGCCCAGGTGGTGCTGCACGGGGATTCTTATACCGATGCCTACGCCCACGCCGTCGAACTGGCGCGGGAGAAAAAGCTGACCTTCGTTCACCCATACGACGATCCGGAAGTGATCGCCGGTCAGGGTACAGTAGGCATGGAAGTGCTGCGCCAGCATGGCGGGCCGATTTATGCCATTTTTGTCCCGGTTGGCGGCGGCGGGCTGATTGCAGGCATTGCCGCCTATTGCAAGCGCTTGCGGCCGGAAATCAGGATCATTGGTGTCGAGCCGGTCGATGCCGACGCCATGTACCAGTCCCTGAAAGCTGGTCAGCGCGTGACCTTGTCGCAAGTCGGCATTTTTGCCGACGGCGTGGCAGTCAAGCAGGTCGGGGAAGAAACCTTCCGTCTCTGCCAGACACTGGTGGACGAAGTCATCCTGGTGGATACCGATGCCATTTGCGCGGCGATCAAGGATGTATTCGAAGACACTCGCTCCATCCTTGAACCGGCCGGCGCGCTGTCGGTTGCCGGCGCCAAGCTGTACGCCAAGCGGCAAAAACTCAAGAACAAGAATCTGGTCGCGATTGCGTCCGGCGCCAACATGAATTTCGACCGCCTGCGCCATGTCGCCGAGCGCGCGGAGCTGGGCGAGCAACGCGAGGGCGTGCTGGCCGTCACCATTCCCGAGCGCCCCGGCAGCTTCAAGACTTTTTGCGCCCTGCTGGGGCCGCGCAGCATCACCGAGTTCAATTATCGATTTTCCGATCCGGCGCGCGCACATGTTTTTGTTGGCGTGCAGGTGCATAACCACGGTGAAATGGACAAGCTGGTGGGCGCCCTGCAACAGAAAGGACTGGATGCCATCGACCTGTCCGACAATGAAATGGCCAAGCTGCATGTCAGGCATCTGGTCGGTGGACATGCCCCGCTGGCCAAGCACGAGCAGCTTTACCGCTTCGAATTTCCGGAGCGCCCCGGCGCATTGATGAACTTTCTCAACCGTATGAGTCATAACTGGAACATCAGCCTGTTTCACTACCGCAATCACGGCACCGACTATGGGCGGGTGCTGGTCGGGATTCAGGTGCCGCCGGAAGAAAAGCCCTCATTTGCCGATTTTCTCGACAAGCTCGGCTTCGCTTACTGGGATGAAAGTGATAATCCGGCTTATAAACTGTTTTTGGCTTGAGGTAACAGATATGTTTCGCGAGCTACTATCACTCTGTTGGTCGGCCTTCAGGCCGACTTGTCGGCCTGAAGGCCGACCTACGTTTAGCCGTCATTATTTGGCCGCCATCGCCCTTGTATTATTCTCGATGCAAGTCTCTGCCGGTCAAGACGAGGATTTTCTGCAAGCGCGGGAAGCGTTCCGCAAGGGCGATGCAGCCCGTCTGAACATGTTGGCAGGGCGGCTGGAGTCATCCCCGTTCTGGCCTTATGTGGCCTACTACCAATTGCACATGCGCCTCAGGGAAGCCGATCCGGCCGAGATTCGCGTGTTCATGGCCGATCATGCAGATTCGCTGGTATCCGATAAATTGCGCGCCGACTGGCTGGGTTTGCTGGGTCGCCAGCAGGACTGGGCGGCTTTTTTGCTGGAATATCCTCGACTGGTAAACAACCGTGATGGCGAGCTTGAGTGTTATTCGCTGCAGGCGCGACGCGCGCAGGGTGATGACGCTGTGCAGCAGGATGCGCGCGCCCGCTGGTTTCGCGCTGCCGAACTGAATGCCGCGTGCGCCCCGGTTTATGGCGCACTGGTGGATGCGGGCGCCTTGAGCCAGGCCGATGTCTGGGCGCGCGTGCGCATGGCGCTGGAACTTGGCAAAGTGAGCGTGGCGCAGCAGGCGGCGGAATATCTCCCTGCCGGGCAGCGTGTCGGGTTGAAAGATCTGGATCGCGCAGCCAGTGATCCAAAACGCTACCTGGACAAGAAAACCGGGGACATGAGCGTGCGGGCGCAGCGCGAAGTGGCGATGTTTGCGGTCTATCGTGTGGCCAAAAACAAGTTATCCGATGCGCTGCCTTACTGGGATCGTCTGCGTCCGAAGCTGGGTGAAGAGGATCTGGCCTATGTCTGGGGGCAGTTGGCTTTTCATGCGGCGCGCAATCATGATCTGATTGCGCTGAAATGGTTTCGCGCTGCCGATGGAGTGGCGTTCAATGAGTTGCAGCTGAGTTGGCGCGTGCGTGCGGCACTGCGGGCAAGCGACTGGGAACTGGTGCTGAGTGGTATTCAGGCCATGCCGGAGGCAATGCAGGCGCAAGGCGTCTGGCGTTACTGGAAGGCGCATGCATTAAAAATACAAAACCGCCTGGGTGAGGCCAATGCCATTCTGGCTCCGCTTTCTCTGGAGCATAATTTTTACGGCCAACTCGCGCTGGAGTCGCTGGGTTCCGTGGTCAGCAACCCGCCTGTCAGCTACACGCCGGATGAGCGCGCCTTGAGCGCCATGAGCATGACACCGGGCATTCAGCGCGCACTGAGTCTATATGATCTGGATTTGCGCGTTGAGGCCAACCGCGAATGGCTGTGGGTCATACGCGGGTTCGACGACAAGAAATTGCTGGCTGCCGCCGAAATTGCCAGGCGCCATGGCTGGATCGACCGGGCCATCAACACGGCAGACAAAACCAGGGAGCTGCACGATTTCAACCTGCGCTACCCGTCGCCGCTGCGCGAGCAACTGCAGGCCTATGCCCGGGAGCAGGATCTGGATGAAGCCTGGGTGTATGGCTTGATCCGGCAGGAAAGCCGCTTCGTGCAGCAGGCCAAGTCGAACGTCGGCGCGGCCGGTCTGATGCAGGTCATGCCCTCCACCGCGCAGTGGATTGCCAAGCGCATGGGCCTCCGCTCCTACCAGAAGCACCAGATCAACGAGATCGATACCAACCTGTCGTTCGGTACCTATTACCTGCGCCATGTGCTCGATAGCAATGACGGCCAGGCGGTGCTGGCGACGGCTTCGTACAATGCCGGCCCCGGCCGCGCCCGGCGCTGGAAGGATGTAAAATCGCTGGAAGGTGCAATTTATGTGGAATCCATTCCCTTCACCGAAACACGCGACTATGTACAAAAAGTCATGAGCAACGCCAGCTATTACTCGAACCGCTTTGGCAATCCGGTCATCCCGCTTAAACAGAGATTGGGTATGATTTCCCCCAAACCATCGGGCGAAACCTGTGCCGGACAGAATGACCGTAGCCCATCCTGCGAACCGGATTAGCGGCGCAAATCCGGATAGAATTTTCCTTTAACGTAAACAACGCGAAAAAATCATGAATAACAAAAAAGTCTGTGTCCTGGGGGGCGGCGGATTTGTCGGCCGCAGCATCGTGAACAAGCTGGAAAAAGCCGGCTACGCCGTTCGTATCCTGACGCGCGCGCGCGAACACGCCAAGGACATGGCGGTTCTGCCTGGCGTTGAGGTTGTCGAGGCCAATATATTTGACCCCGCCGATTTGCAGCGTTGCTTTGCCGGCATGGATGTGGTCATCAACCTGGTCGGGATCCTCAACGAGGACAAAGGCAGCCGGATAGACTTGCCGATGGCGCGGCGCGGCGACTTCCATGAAATCCATGTGGAACTGGCGCGCAAGGTGGTTCATGCCTGTGCCGCGACCGGCGCCCGTCGCCTGCTGCACATGAGCGCGCTCAATGCTGATCCCAATGCGCCCAGCGCCTATCTGCGGTCCAAGGGGTTGGGACAGGCCATCGTGCTGGAGTCGGCCATGCAGCACAGCGAACACGAGAAATGGTATCTCGATGGCCCCAAGTTTGTGCATGCCTATGGACTGGATGTGACGGCTTTTCGCCCCTCGGTCATCTTCGGGCGCGAAGACTCCTTCATCAACATGTTTGCCAGCCTGCTCAAGATCGCGCCGGTTCTGCCGCTCGCCAGCCCGGATGCCCGCTTCCAGCCGATTTTTGTAGAAGACGTTGCCCAGGCCTTTGTCGAGAGCATCGAAAATCCGGCAAGCTTCGGCAAAGCCTATGATCTGTGTGGTCCCAAGGCCTATTCCCTACTCGAACTGGTCAACATGGTGAATGACATGACCGGTAGCCAGCGCAAAATCATCGGTCTTCCTCCTCAGCTATCCTGGCTGATGGCGGCCATTTTTGAACACATGCCGGGGCGCAAGCTGATGACCCGCGACAACTATGACACCATGAAAGTGGATTCGGTCTGTCAGGGCAATCTGCCCGCAGAACTCAAGCTCAATCTGCGCTCCATCGAAGCGGTAGCACCGGAATATCTGGCGCGTTTCGACCAGTATCGGGACTACCGACACGCTGCCGGGCGTTAACGAGAAATACGCAAAATATGAATGATTTCTGTAGGAGCGGGTTTACCCGCGATTTCAAACATCGCGGGTAAACCCGCTCCCACAGTGCATTGGTCAGCAACGAGAATACCTTGTGAAAATTTACCAAGTTGGCGGCGCAGTCCGCGATGGTCTGCTGGGCTTGCCGATACAGGATCGGGACCACGTTGTCGTGGGCGCAAGCCCGGATGATATGACTCGCTTGGGCTACCGCCCGGTCGGCAAGGACTTTCCGGTTTTTCTCCACCCCGTCACGCATGAGGAATATGCGCTGGCGCGAACCGAGCGTAAAACGGCGCAGGGCTACCGTGGCTTTCAGGTTTTTGCCTCACCTGACGTTACACTGGAAGAAGACCTCGCTCGCCGCGACCTGACCATCAACGCCATCGCGCAAGGGGAAGACGGACAACTCATCGATCCCTATGGCGGATTGCAAGACCTCAAGGCCGGTGTCCTGCGGCATGTCAGTCCCGCCTTTGCCGAAGATCCGGTGCGGATACTCCGTCTGGCGCGTTTTTCCGCCCGCTTTCCCGCTTTCTCCATCGCGCCCGAAACCCTGGCACTGGCCCATGAGATGGCAGTCAACGGCGAAGTCGACGCCTTGGTGCCGGAACGGGTCTGGCAGGAATTGGCCAAGGGACTCATGGAAGATCAGCCCTCGCGTCTGTTTTTGACCCTGCGTTCATGCGGGGCGCTAGTGCGGATTCTGCCGGAAGTGGATTGCCTGTTTGGCGTTCCTCAGCCAGAAAAATATCATCCAGAAATCGATACTGGCATCCATGTCATGATGGTTCTGGATAGCGCAGCGGCAGCCCGCGAGACTTTGGCTGTGCGGTTTGCCGCGTTGACGCATGATTTTGGAAAGGGAACGACACCGCCCGCAGAATGGCCGCGCCACATTGCCCATGAGGAGCGCAGCTACCGACTCATCCGGCCATTGTGCGAACGTTTGCGTGTGCCCAACGACTGCCGCGATCTGGCACTGCTCACAGCAAAATTTCACGGCGTGGCGCACCGCGCCTTCGAACTGCGCCCCGACACCCTGCTTAAACTGTTTCAGGAAACCGACGCGCTGCGCCAACCGCAACGCTTCGAGGCGTTCCTCCGTGCCTGCACCGCCGATGCGCGTGGCAGAACCGGACACCAGCAGGACGACTATCCCCAGGCCGACTACTTGCAACAGGCTTTGCAGGTGGCTCTGAATGTGGATGCAGGCGCGGTCGCCAAACAATGCGCCGACCCCGCCACTATCAAGGATCAGGTCTATCTGGCACGACTGTCCGCGCTGAAGAACTGGTGCGCAAAACAAGAAGTGTGATTTCCCGCTCTCCAAATTTTTTGCGCCAACTATTTATTAGCAAGTTATAATTTAGAACTTGTTTATATACTTAACCAGGAATAAATAGCATGCATAACGGCACTACCATTACCCAGTTCATCATTGAAGAGCAGCGCCATATTCAGGGCGCGAGCGGTGACTTTACCTCACTCCTGAACGACATCATCACCGCGATCAAGGTGATTTCCAATGTCGTCAACAAGGGTGCGCTGATCGGCGTGATGGGGTCGGCCGAGTCGGAAAATGTGCAGGGCGAGACACAGAAAAAGCTGGATGTGATCACCAACGAAATATTCATCAAATCCAACGAATGGGCAGGCCACCTGGCCGCCATGGCGTCGGAAGAGATGGATGATGTGTATCCGATTCCGAAACAATACCCGCGCGGCAAATACTTGCTGGTGTTCGATCCGCTGGATGGCTCCAGCAACGTGGACGTGAATATTTCTGTCGGCACCATTTTTTCCATCCTGCGTTGCCCCGGCGAATGCGCCACGCACCCTTCCGCAGAATCCTTTCTTCAGCCCGGCGTGCAACAGGTTTGTGCCGGTTACGCGCTCTATGGTTCTTCCACCATGCTGGTGCTGACCAGCGGTCATGGCGTGAACGGCTTCACGCTGGATCGCGATATTGGCGAATTTATCCTGACTCATCCCAAAATGACCATTCCGCCCGATACCACGGAATTTGCCATCAACGCCTCCAACCAGCGTTTCTGGGAGCCGCCCGTGCAGCGCTATGTGGAAGAGGCGCTGGCAGGCAAGACCGGCCCCAGGGGCAAGGATTTCAACATGCGCTGGGTGGCTTCGATGGTGGCGGAAGTCCACCGTATCCTGATGCGTGGCGGTATCTTCATGTACCCCAAGGATACAAAAGATCCTGCCAAGGCTGGCAAACTGCGCCTGTTGTACGAAGCCAATCCGATGTCCTTCATTGTAGAGCAGGCCGGCGGCGCATCCAGCACGGGTCGCGAGCGTATCCTGGAAGTTACGCCGGATGGCCTGCACCAGCGCGTGCCAGTAATCCTGGGCTCGAAGAATGAAGTCGAAACCGTGATTTCCTATCACCAGGGCTGAGATATGAAATTGTTTTTCAAGGGCTTGCGCCTGGTACTGGGGCCGATCGTCCTGTTATGGGAAGCACTGACGACCCCGAAAGGGGTGGTCAGGTCGCAGCAGCTGCAAGGCGAGGTGGACGAACAAACCCGCTTGCTGACCTTGTATCAGTTCAAGACCTGCCCGTTCTGCGTCAAGGTACGGCGGGAAATCAGCCGCTTGTCGCTGGATATAGAGTTGCGCGACGCTAAAAACGATCCGCTTGCGCGGAACGAACTGATGCAGGGTGGAGGAAAAATCATGACGCCATGTCTGAAAATTGTGTCCCCTGATGGCCCTGTACAGTGGATGTACGAGTCGGGCGATATTATCAGTTATCTGCATCAGCGGTTTTCCTGAGAGCACGAACGAGTCCATACTAATGAGCTATATTAGCTCGTTCTGGATTGTTATGAAAACCGCAAAACTGTTTCAAAATGGCCAAAGCCAGGCCATTCGACTGCCCAAGGAATTTCGCTTCGAAGGCGAAGAAATCTTCATCAAAAGAACCGGAAATGCGGTGGTGCTGATTCCTGTCCTGCATTCCTGGAATTCCTTGCTGGGTAGCCTGGACAAATTCAGTCCTGATTTTATGTCTGAGCGCAACCAACCACAACAACAGCCCCGCGAGGACGTTTTTTCATGATCGTGGCTGGTTACAAATAGTCCGAGATTGTCGATTAGGCACGATCTCGTCAAAACAGCGGAATTGTAGAGGCGAATTTACTTGTGCCACATTTTGTGGGTATTCGCCAAAGGCGGTTAATACCCATGGGCACAAGAACCGCTCCTACAAAGTGCTAATGGACCATCTGGGATAATACAAGGGAGTTCAATCGGGTTCCCAATTTGGTTGTGATTGACTGGGTCAATCACGG
>JAUYFQ010000111.1 GCA_030690895.1 Sulfuricellaceae bacterium | reverse complement strand
ATTGAGCAGCGCCACCGTGACATCACCCATCGCACAACGCCTTGCTGGCCAAGGGATCAAGTCAACCAGTCGCCCAATCAAATCCACCATCTCCGTCGATACGCCGTTGCGTGCCAAGGTGCTCGTCTTCATACGCAGCATATCCGTTTGTGCAGAATAAAGAGATTGTAACTGGTACTTTAGTAATTACCAACTCCCTAAGGGGTTGCTCGGTATCGTGGACGATAATTACCACTCCAAGGGTGTAGGGGAAAACGACATCCTTATCATCGCTACGGCACGCGCTCATGGCGCGGGATTGGTTTCAGACGAAGAGAAGCAAAGAACCCTACCTCAAGTTCTATCCAAAAGAAAAATTCCAGCCGTGTGTGACATGCATGGAGTTTCTGTGCCTTGCATCAACTTCATCGAGTACATCAAACGTTCGGAAGCGGTTTTTCGGTAGCTTGTGATGCCACGCAATAAATTTCAGGTGAACGAAGTCAAAACCCAACGCCTCGAGACCCAATCAGGAAAATCGGGCGTTCGACGTACTGAAGCAGAAGCTCCTTTGCAGCGGCGGCCGGGACAATGTTGGGCTGGGCTTTGAGAATTGGGGCTTGAAGATTTACCCGGCCCCAGAAAGCGAAAAACCCCGATGAAACTCACCGAGGCCACAACGCCGACCGGGAACACCCTGTCCATTTGAGCCGTGATAATAGAACAACTAAACAGTTATGGACAAGAACTAAAGACTGACAAGTCTTGGCGGATCGCGTAAGTGCCGAATTGGCTTAAATTTCTTGATCGGGTTTTGATTGGACGGGCCCTGAGTGGGCTGCTGCAAACTGCAAGCTTTGTTTTTTCAATGGGTTACCAGTGGCAAGTGGCTGAGAGTTTCTTGATGGGGTTTTGTTGATGGCGGCAAATAATCATGAATGAAGCAGAAACCCGCGCCGAGCACATCGATCCCGCCCTAGCGGCGGCGGGCTGGGGCGTGACCGAAGGCAGCCGCATTCGGCGCGAGTATCCGATCACGCTTGGTCGGCTGGAAGGGGCGGGCAAGCGCGGCAAAGCCTTGAGCGCGGACTATGTGCTGGAATACCGCAACACCAAGCTGGCGGTGGTGGAGGCCAAGGCGTGGGACAAGGCGCTGACCGAGGGCGTTGCCCAAGCCAAGGATTACGCCGGAAAACTGGTGGTGCGCTTCACCTATGCCAGCAACGGGCAGGGTATCTACGGAATCGACATGGTGACCGCCGTGGAAGGCGAGATTGCAAAATATCCCTCACCCGATGAACTTTGGAACCTGACCTTTGCCAGCAGGAGCGCGTGGCGGGATCGCTTCGCAGCGGTGCCTTTCGAGGACAAGGGCGGCTTTTTTCAGGGGCGCTACTATCAGGACATCGCTATTGAGCGGGTGCTGGCGGCGATTGCTGCCGGGCAAGAACGCATCCTACTGACGCTGGCGACCGGCACCGGCAAGACCTTCATCGCTTTCCAGATCGCCTGGAAGCTGTTTCAGAGCCGGTGGAACCTGGCGGATGGGCGCTTCGACAGGCTCAGCGCGAACGGTGGCGAGCCGACGCGGCGACCACGCATCCTGTTCCTGGCTGACCGCAACATTCTGGCCGATCAAGCCTACAACGCCTTCTCCGCCTTCGACGACAAAGCGCTGGTGCGGATCGCGCCGGAGGAAATTCGCCAGAGAGGGCGTGTGCCGACAAACGGCAGCATCTTCTTTACGATCTTCCAGACCTTCATGAGCGGGCCACCGAAAAACGGGCATCCGTCACCCTATTTCGGAGAGTATCCGCCGGATTTCTTCGACTTCATCGTCATCGACGAGTGCCACCGGGGCGGGGCCAACGACGAGAGCAACTGGCGCGGCATTCTCGACTACTTTGCCCCGGCGGTGCAGCTCGGTCTGACAGCGACGCCGAAGCGAAAGGATAACGTCGATACCTATGCCTACTTCGGCGATCCGGTGTTCGTCTATTCGCTCAAGGACGGCATCAACGATGGCTTTCTGACGCCGTTCCGCGTCAAGCAGATCACGACCAGCCTGGACGAATACGTCTATACGCCCGACGACAAGGTGGTGGAAGGCGAGGTCGAAGTCGGCAAGCGTTACGAGGAACCGGACTTCAACAAGATCATCGAGATCAAGGAGCGCGAGAAGAAGCGGGTAGAGATTTTCATGTCGCTGATCGACCAGCGGGAGAAGACGCTGGTGTTCTGCGCCACGCAGGATCATGCGCTGGCGATCCGCGACCTGATCAACCAGATCAAGACCAGCACCGATCCGAATTACTGCCACCGGGTGACGGCCGATGACGGCGCGCTGGGTGAGCAGTGGCTGCGCGACTTCCAGGACAACGAGAAGCATATTCCGACCATCCTGACCACGTCGCAGAAACTCTCGACCGGGGTGGATGCGCGCAACGTGCGCAACATCGTGCTGCTGCGGCCGGTGAATTCGATGATCGAGTTCAAGCAGATCATCGGGCGCGGCACCCGGCTTTACGACGGCAAGGACTATTTCACGATTTACGATTTCGTGAAGGCACATCATCATTTCCACGATAAGGAGTGGGATGGGGAACCCATTGAGCCGGAAGTACGTGAACCCCATGTATCGTCTGAACCAAAGATTAACAGCGAGGTGCGTGAACCTGTCAGTGAATATGCTCCGCGCCGCAAGGCAAAGGTGAAACTGGCAGATGGCAAGTCGCGCACGATCCAGCACATGGTGGTCACCAGCTTCTGGCACCCGGACGGCACCCCCATGTCGGCGCAGCAGTTCATGGAGGCGCTGTTCGGCAAGCTGCCGGATTTCTTCACCGACGAAGACGAGCTGCGGGCGCTATGGAGCGCGCCGGATACGCGCAAGAAGTTGCTGGAAGGACTGGCCGAAAAGGGTTTCGGCAAGGATCAACTGACCGAAATGCAGAGGGTCATTGACGCCGAGAAGAGCGACCTGTTCGACGTGCTGGCGCATGTCGCCTATGCCTTGGAGCCGCTGACCCGCGAAGAACGGGCGGATCGGGCGATGGCGGTGATTAGCGAGAACTTCAATTCTAGGCAGCGGGTGTTTCTGGATTTCGTGCTGTCGCCACTATGTGGCGGTCGGGGTGGGGGAATTGGATCAGGCCAAACTGACGCCACTACTGAAGTTGAAGTATCACGACTCGATTGCGGATGCGGTGGCCGATCTTGGCAGACCCGATGAGATCAACAAGGTATTCAGCGGGTTTCAGCGGCATCTCTACGTCGAGCAGGCGCGTTAGCCCTGGAACGACCCCCGCCAGTCGTTGGGCGGGGGAGGGTTTAGAGTCCGATCTTGCCAGCCTCGATGCCACGACTTCCGACAAAAGCCATGATGTTGCTTGAGCTCACCACGTCCGGGTTGTAGGCAACTTCCAGCATGTGGTGGCTGACCGGGCTGAAGTGGGCGGAAAAAATGCCGTCCATTTCTCCCATTTCGTTCTCCAGTTCCAGTCGCCTTCCCTCTGCCAGATCCGGGTGAACGTTAATCATAAAATCGACGAGATCCATGATGTCACTCCTTCCTGAATATCGATCATATTGTTTCAACTGATACTGCACGAGTTGGGCAGGTCAGATGTATGCAAAGTTCCCTGATTTGCAAAGACTGACAGGCATTACAGCGCCACTCTCAGGCGAGGTCGCTACAGGCTGTCGTTTCTAGGTTAAAATCAGCGCCTTTCTTAATAATTTGATTCGGTCATGCTGACTTTTCAGGACATCATTCTCAGGCTCCAGCACTACTGGGGGAATCAGGGCTGCGCTTTATTGCAACCCTATGATATGGAAGTGGGCGCAGGCACCAGCCATACGGCGACGTTTTTGCGCGCACTGGGCCCGGAACCTTGGAAAGCGGCCTATGTTCAGCCCTCGCGGCGCCCCAAGGATGGCCGGTATGGCGATAACCCGAATCGCTTGCAGCACTACTACCAGTTTCAGGTGGTACTCAAGCCTGCACCGAAGGATATCCTTGACCTCTATCTCGGTTCGCTAGAGGCGTTGGGTTTTGATCTCAAGAAAAATGATATTCGCTTCGTCGAGGATGACTGGGAAAATCCGACCCTGGGCGCCTGGGGTCTGGGCTGGGAAGTCTGGCTCAACGGCATGGAAGTGACCCAGTTCACCTATTTTCAGCAGGTTGGCGGGATTGATTGCAAGCCCATCACGGGTGAAATCACCTATGGTCTTGAGCGGCTGGCCATGTATTTGCAGGGCGTGGAGAACGTCTTTGATCTCGCCTGGACGCAAGCACTCACTTACCGTGACGTATATCACCAGAACGAGGTTGAGCAATCTACCTACAACTTTGAACACAGCGATGTGGAGTTTTTGCTGACTGCGTTCAATGCCCATGAAAAACAGGCGCGTCACCTGATGGATCATCAGCTCGCCCTGCCTGCCTACGAGCAGGTGCTCAAGGCGGCGCATACCTTCAATCTGCTGGATGCGCGCGGCGCGATTTCGGTCACGGAACGCGCTGCCTATATCGGACGCATCCGCAATCTGGCGAAAAGTGTGGCGCAGAGTTATCTGGACAGCCGAGCCCGCTTGGGTTTCCCGATGGCGCCACCACTCTGGGCAGAAGAAGTCTTGGCGCAAATCGAAAAGCAAATGGACGCGAAGCCTATTGAAAAGAAAGCGGCATGAACATGAACGCACAAAATCTGCTGCTGGAACTTCAGGTAGAAGAACTCCCCCCCAAGGCACTCAAAAAACTGGGACTGGCGTTTTCAGAAACCTTGGCCGTCGTGCTAAAAAACCAGGGGCTGGCGGGCGACAATTCCGTGGTGACCGACTTCGCTTCACCGCGTCGTCTTGCTGTTCATCTCACCCACGTCGCAGCACAGGCTGCCGACAAGCCCGTCTCCAACAAGCTCATGCCTGTCGCCGTCGGGCTGGATGCGGCGGGTCAACCTGGCCCCGCCCTGCTGAAAAAACTGGCCAGCATGGGGCTGGATGCCTCGATTGCGCCCCAGCTCCGCATAGACCAGGCTACGCTGTACTTCGATAGCGTCGCCAAGGGTGCCACGCTGGCCGAGGGTTTGCAGAAGGCCCTGGATGAAGCCATTGCCCGCTTGCCAATCCCGAAAGTGATGACTTACCAGCTCGATGATGGCTGGAGCACGGTCAACTTCGTGCGACCAGTACATGGACTGCTGGCATTGCACGGCGCGGATGTCGTCCCCTTGTCGGTATTGGGACTCAAGGCTGGTCGTTCGACGCTGGGGCATCGCTTTGAATCCGCAGGCGAGTTGTCGATTCGCCATGCCGACAGTTACGAAGAGCAACTGGAAAACGACGGCGCCATCATCCCGAGCTTCAACAAACGCAGAGCTGAAATCGTGCGCCAGTTGAAAGCAGTGGCCGATTCCATCGGCGGGGTAGAAAGCATTGATGACGACGCGCTCCTGGATGAAGTCACCTCACTGGTGGAATTGCCCAATGTGCTGGCCTGCCAGTTTGAGCCGGCGTTCCTGGAGGTTCCCCAGGAGTGCCTGATCCTCACCATGAAGGTCAATCAGAAATATTTCCCCCTGCTGGATGATCAGGGACGCTTGAGCCACCATTTCCTGCTGGTTTCCAATATTCGCCCCGCTGATACATCGGCGATCACTGGCGGGAACGAGCGCGTCATTCGGCCCCGGCTGGCGGATGCAAAGTTCTTTTTCGACCAGGATCGCAAAAAAACCCTGGCATCCCGAGTCGAAAAGCTAGGCAACGTGGTCTATCACAACAAATTGGGTTCCCAGCTTGAACGCGCGCACCGCGTGACCCGTCTGGCCGGTGAAATCGCGCGCCGACTGAATGCCGATGCCGCCGCCGCCGAACGTGCTTCACACCTCGCCAAGGCTGATTTATTGACTGATATGGTGGGAGAGTTCCCCGAACTGCAGGGCATCATGGGCCGCTATTACGCTACACATGACGGTGAAACGGCGGATGTGGCGCGCGCCATCGAACAGCATTACTGGCCGCGCTTCGCTGGTGATGTGCTGCCGCAGGACAATATCGGTGCCGCAAGCGCGCTGGCAGACAAGCTGGAAACCCTGGTCGGTATTTATGGCATCGGCCTGATCCCGACTGGCGACAAGGATCCGTTCGGTTTGCGCCGTCACGCCTTGGGCATTCTGCGTATCCTGGCCGAATCCCGCCTGCCGCTCGATCTGATGCTGATCCTGACTCTGGCCAGAAGCCAGTTTACGGGTGAAGGCGTTTCCGAAAGTGTTGCCCAGGATGTTTACCTTTTCATGCTGGAGCGACTGAAAGGCTACCTGCGGGACAAGGGCTACGAGGCGAGTGAAATTGATGCAGTTGTCAGCCAGAGCCCGACCCGCATTGACCAGGTGGAAACTCGGCTTGAGGCTGTGCGAGCGTTCAGGCGCCTGCCGGAATCTGCGTCCCTGGCGGCGGCAAACAAGCGCATCCAGAACATTCTCAAAAAATCGAATGCGCCATCCGGCCATGCCGATCCGGCACTGCTGCAGGAACAGGCAGAGCGGAACCTGTTCGAGCTGCTCCAGCGAATGACGCCCCAGGTCGAGTCCCAGATTGCCAGGGAAGACTATGCTGGCGCGCTGGCCGTGCTGTCGGAAGCGCGAGAAACGGTTGATGCATTTTTCGATAACGTGATGGTGATGGCGGACGATGTTTCCATACGCAACAATCGTCTTGCGCTGCTCCACAACCTGGGCGGGTTGATGAACCAGGTTGCCGATATTTCCAAATTGGCTGCTTAGCCTGAATGTTGCACAAACCCCCCTCCATGCCATTTGCATCACCACAGCGCATTTTTTTGATTTTCAGGCGAAAGCCCCCTAACCCCCACTGGCGGGGTGAAGGGTGATTTGTGGTTGACAAGGGCGGGAGGCATCGTC
>JAUYFQ010000110.1 GCA_030690895.1 Sulfuricellaceae bacterium | reverse complement strand
CGTTGCCGCCATCACGTTGCCCACGCCGAGCCGCTTGCCGGAAAGCATGGCGCGGGTGCGCTCGGCCGAAACAAAGGTATGCACGATGCCCATCACGAACACGATGCCGGTGAGAAGCAGCAAGACCTTGGGCGTGTCGTAGAAGAAAAAATGTAGCGCCCCGCCCAGACGGGTTTGCGGCGAAAGTCCGGTGAGTGTGAGTAGCGCATCGGCGAACGGAGTCAGACTGGCGTAGGCGGCCACCCACAGGATGGTTGCCAGGACAACCCGACCCCAGGGGGCTCGGCGGGGAGTGCTTGCAGTTTCGCTCAGGGTGTTCATGTCGGTTTTCTTGTCAATTTTTTTCGGCGCAGCAGGTGTGGCCGCTTCCCTGCACCGGCGGGCACTTTACCGTACCGTAGGAGCAGAATACGCAGCAGTCGCCGGCCTTGGGTTTCAGCAGTGCACCGCAGTCCTTGCACTCATAGAACCACTGACAGGCATCCGTGGGCATGGTTTCTGTTTCCGCATGGCCACAGTGTGGGCAGGTCAAAACCGACTGGAGGATCATGATTGCGCGCCCCTTTCGTACCAGGTTCTGGAACTGTTCACGATACGCACCACCGACAGCATTACCGGCACCTCGATCAGCACGCCAACCACGGTCGCCAGCGCGGCGCCTGATTCGAAGCCATAGAGCGAAATTGCTGCCGCCACCGCCAGTTCGAAAAAATTGCTGGCGCCGATTAGCGCCGAGGGGCCGGCCACGCTGTGGACTTCGCCCACCGTCCGGTTGAGCCAGTAGGCGAGCATGGAATTGAAATACACCTGGATCAGGATCGGCACCGCCAGCAGCAGGATGATCAGCGGCTGGTCGAGAATGGCCTTGCCTTGGAAGGCGAACAGCAGCACTAGCGTTGCCAGCAGCGCCAAGATGCCGACTGGGTGGAGACTGGCAAGAGTTTTTTCGAGCAAACCACGCCGATGCAGGGTATGCCGCAAAAACTGGGCAATGGCGAGCGGGATGACGATATACATCACCACCGACAGGAACAGGGTATCCCACGGCACGGTGATGGAGGCCACGCCCAGCAGCAGGCCGACAAGGGGCGCGAAAGCGAACACCATGATGCTGTCGTTGAGCGCCACCTGGCTCAAGGTAAACAGCGGATCGCCCTTGGTCAGACTGCTCCACACGAACACCATGGCCGTGCATGGCGCGGCGGCGAGCAGGATCAGGCCTGCGATGTAGCTATCGATCTGCTCAGCAGGCAAATAGGGTGCAAATGCGACACGGATGAACAACCAGGCCAGCAGCGCCATGGAAAACGGCTTGACCGCCCAGTTGATGAACAGGGTGACGCCGATGCCGCGCCAGTGCTGCTTGACCTGGCTCAGCGCCGAGAAGTCGATCTTCATCAACATGGGGATGATCATCAGCCAGATCAGCAGGCCCACCGGCAAGTTGACCTGGGCTATTTCCAGCTTGCCGAGAAACTGAACGGGCGCAGGGAGAAGTTGCCCCAGTGCAATGCCGACCGCGATGGAGAGAAACACCCATACTGTCAGCCAGCGCTCGAAGAAACCCAGTTCAGCGCCAGCGGCTTTCCTGGTGGTGACATCACATTGCGCACTCACCGCTTACTCCCCTTTCTCGCGCAAACGCCCAATGTCGTCGAGCTGGCTCTTGAGGGACAGCTTGTCCAGCTTTTCCACCGGCAGGCTGATGAACAGCGAGATGCGGCGGCTGAGCTGGGTGAAAGTCGTGACAAAGGCCTTGCGCTTGTCCGCATCACTGCCCGTCGCCGCTGCGGGATCGTCGATGCCCCAGTGGGCGGTCATGGGCTGACCGGGCCAAGCGGGACAGGCTTCGTCGGCGGCGTTATCGCACACGGTAAACACGAAATCAAATTGCGGTGCACCGGGCGCGGAGAATTCGTCCCAGGATTTGCTGCGCAAATCCTGGACCGGTAATTTGTTCTTCTTCAATAATTCGATGGCGATAGGATTGACCGTCCCCGCCGGATGGCTGCCCGCGCTGTAGGCATGGAACTGCCCCTTGCCGAGATGGTTAAGCAGCGCCTCGCCCAGAATCGAGCGCGCCGAATTGCCGGTACAAAGGAACAACACGTTGAATGTTTTTTTGCTCATGACTGCATGCCCTCAAAATGAATCTGGATTACCACTGGAACTCGTAGAGGCGGTTTTAACCGCCATGGGCGAATGAATTCGCCCCTACAAATTGTTACAGCGCGAACGCCTCATCATAAGGTTGCTCGCCTTGCGACACCGGCAGCGTCAGATTGTTGCCCCAATCGCCCCAGCCCCCGTTATAGATGCGCATATTCTTGTAGCCCAGGGCTTTCAGTTGCAACCAGGCCAGGCTGGAGCGGAAACCATCGTGGCAATAGGCGTAAATGGTCTTGTCCATGGGGATGGATTTGTAAAGCGCCGCGATGTCATCCAGCGACTTCCAGGTCTGGCTCTGCCCGTCCGCGCCATCCAGGCTGACGACGTTGATGGCGCCGGGGATGTGGCCGCCGCTGATCGAATGGGCGATCACCTTGCCGCTGTACATGTCGGCGGGGCGAGTGTCTAGCAGGACGAAATTGGCGTCACGACGTGCCACCACGTCGCGGTAGACATCGGCCCATTCCACCACCACGCCAGGCTTGGCGGGTTTGAGCTTGACGTTGCCGGACTTGCGCTTGCCTTCATCCTTCACCATGTCGTTGAAGGCGCTCCACTCCATGGTGCCGCCGTTGAGGA
This sequence comes from Sulfuricellaceae bacterium, assembly GCA_030690895.1. Classification (GTDB taxonomy): domain Bacteria; phylum Pseudomonadota; class Gammaproteobacteria; order Burkholderiales; family Sulfuricellaceae; genus Sulfurimicrobium. The sequence goes on along the minus strand of JAUYFQ010000110.1, from coordinate 10,958 downwards.
TTTTTACCCGCTTCATGTCATAGCCGTACAGGTCGAGCAGAAAGTAAACGCGCGAGGTCATTGCGGTAACGGAATCGTCGTAAAGCACGATGGTCGAGTCGTTGTTCACGCCCCAGTCACGCAAGGTGTGCTCGAAGGCTTCACGCGAGGGAAAGCGCATGGTGGGGATGGCATGATTGTCGCCGAGGTCTTTGAAGCGCTGCACTTGGACCGCGCTGGGAATGTGGCCCACAGTAAAATAACGGTGCGGATGGTAGCGAATCTCCAGTACGACCAGTTTGGGGTCTTTCAGGTTCTTGGCCAGCCAGTCGGCATCAACCATGAAATCGGGTTTGTCGGCGGCACTGGCGGCAAACGCCCATAGCGTCATCATGGCGGCCAGCCAGAAGCGGTGCATCCAGTTGTAATGTTTATTATTCGTCATGACGGATATTCTCCATTTCGGATATATAAAGATAAAAAATCAGGCGGCGCAGCGCACCGGGCGGATTGCCGCCGTTGCTAAGCGCTCAGTATCCTCGCGATATGGAACACCATTGCTTACGCCTTCCACCATCAAACCCAGCATGCGATATGCCCAAGCAGGCAGATGTGGATCAAGCCGATAAAACACCCAGGTTCCCTCGCGCCGTTGCGCCAGAACGCCAGCATCGCGCAGTACAGCGAGATGGCGAGAAACTTTGGGTTGTGGCACATCCAGGGCCTGGAACAGTTCGCACACGCATAGTTCCTCGTGTTTCAGAATCAGGACCAGAATGCGGCGGCGAGTCTCGTCGGATAGGGATTCAAAAAAAGATTGTTCGTTCATGGTGTGCTCACAATATGCGTTATAACGCATATTGTCAATTAAAATGCGCCACTCATGCCTGGCGGCAGAATTTTCGTTGGATAAGCCGGATTTTGGTATGATTGCCGGATTAATAACGTGATCCGGGTTAAGCCGGGGGATAGATAAACTGGCTACCGAGCGGGAGCTCTCCGATTTTCTGATTCAGTCTGAACGACGGGCTTTCAAACAGGCGGTATACGCGGTTCGCGATGACCACTCTGCACTGGATATCGTTCAGGATGCCATGATGAAACTGGCTGAGAAATACAGTGACCGCCCGGCAGAGGAGTTGCCTCTGCTGTTTCAGCGTATCCTTCAGAACGTGATTCGGGATTATTTTCGGCGCCACAAGGTGCGCGCCATGTGGACGACCCTGATGTCGTCCTTTTCATCTGGATCGGATGACGAAAATTTTGACCTGCTGGAAACTTTGGAGGTCGAAAACGAGTCACCCTATTTTGAAAACCCGGCCACACAGCTTGATCGCGTCAAAACGCTGGGCATGATCGAGGATGCGTTAAAAGAATTGCCCGCGCGTCAACGCGAAGCCTTTCTGCTGCGTTACTGGGAAGAGTTGGATGTCGCCGATACGGCATCGGCAATGGGATGCTCCGAGGGGAGCGTCAAGACGCATTGTTCCAGAGCAGTCCATGCATTGGCTGCGAAATTGGCAAAAAAAGGAGTACGGCTATGAACGAAATAGACATGGCCAGGAAAATTTCACAACATCTGAAGCATGGCGCCAATCAGTTGGATCGCCCTGTCCTCGAACGTCTGCAGTCGGCGCGCAAGGCAGCGCTGAATGTCTACGCGCAGTCCGCCCAGGTCGGCGGCATGGTGACAGAACATGGCATGGCGGACTATCTGGATGAAAAGGGACACACTGGCCGGTATTTCTGGGCGGTAATCCTGCTTCTCCTGAGCCTGATGATTGTGGATAACTGGCAAGAATTCAACGGCGACCCCATCGACGATATGGACGCAACGTTGCTGTCGGCAGATTTGCCTGTTAATGCGTTTCTGGATTCAGATTTTGACGAATGGTTATTAGATCAACCCGCAGAAGAATAGTCGCGCTGTTCCTGGTTTTGCTCTCGTTCGGCGCGCTTGCTGCCGACTCGGGCGCCAAGCCGCCGCAATGGCATGAGTTGACGCTCGCGCAACGCCAGATACTTGCGCCTGTGGCAACAAAATGGAATGGCATGACAGATCGCCAGCGTTTCAAATTGCTGGACATGACGCGCCAATACCCCCTCATGACGCCCGAGCAACGGCAAAAGGTTCAGTCGCAACTCAAGGACTGGCATGAGCTGACGCCGGAGAAGCGAGAACAGGCCCGTCAGCGCTACCAGCAATTCAAGCAATTGCCCCCGGAAAAGCGCCAGGAAGTCAAACAGAAGTGGCAGGAAAAAAAGATTCAGAGTGAAACACCTACCCCGCCACCCGAGTCATCTTCTGAAACGGTAGCATCCGTCCCTCCCGCGACAGAAGCTGGCATCGCGCCCACGCCATCCAAGTAACTCCGCCTTGAACGCCACAGATCGCACCCCCGGCATCGCGCGCCGCTTGGCAAGCATGCTGTATGAAAGCCTGTTGCTGCTGGCCGTTGTATTTCTGGCTGGTTTCCCGTTTGCCGGTCTGGCGACTGACAATAGCGGGAGTCTGGCCAGAGCCGCCTTCCAGTTTTACCTGTTGCTGGTCATGGCAAGCTATTTCTGCTGGTTCTGGACGCATGGCGGGCAAACCCTCGCCATGAAAACCTGGCACTTGCGCGTGCTTGGCAAAACAGGACTATCGCCAACCCTCCCTGAAGCCCTGCTTCGCTTTGTCCTGGCGATTCCCTGTGTTCTGCTTGGGGTGGGCATTCTCTGGGCGCTGTTCGATCCGGATCGACAGTTCCTGCACGATCGCCTGGCAGGAACGAGACTGACTACTGATAGCTGATCTACTACCGTCTTTCCAGCCACCAGATCATGCCAAACGCAGCCGACAGGAACGCCATGGCCGGAAAAGTGGCGCTGAATAGCGGGGGCCAGTCGTAGAGCAGGCCGAGGTGGGCGAAAACCCGGTTGAGCAGGTGAAAGGCCAATCCGATCATGATTCCGCCGAATATCCGGCTGCTTACGCCACTGCTGCGGGTTTGCATGAACGCAAAAGGCAGGGCGAAAATCATCATCGCCAGCGTGGCGAAGGGGTAGGCCAGTTTTGACCATAGCGCGATTTCGTAGCGCGTGGTTTTCTGTTTGTTTTCCCGCAAGTGTTCGACATACTGGAAGAGATTCCAGGCAGACATCTGTTCTGGTACGACCAGCAGCACGGAAAGAATGTCTGGCGTCAGCACGGAATGCCATTTGATTTCATCATGTCGGGTAATTTCTGCCTTGAACTGCTCAAAACGGGTTTCAGTCACCTTGCTGAGCAGCCATACCCCAGCGCTTTCTTCGACGCCGCGCTCGGCATAGCTGATTTTATTCAACCGATAGCCGGGGTCAAACTCGAAAATTCTTATGCCTAATAGCGTGGTGTCGGGCAGGATTTCCTTGACGTTGATGAAGCTCTGCCCATCCTTGATCCACATGCCGGAGCGGAACTCTTTTGCCATGACCGAACGCGTGGCTTTCAGGCGGAGTTGCTCCGACATCTGCTCCGCCTTGGGCGTGATCAACTCGCCGAAAATCAGCGTGAGGATGACAAAAACCATGCCGATTTGCAGGAGGGCGCGAGCCAGGCTGGCCGTCGATAACCCGGACACGCGCATGATGGTGAATTCGGAGTGGGCGGATAGCCGCGCGAGCGCGAATAGCGTCCCGATCAACGCTGCAATGGGGAAAAGCTGATAAATATGGCCGGGCAGATTGAGTGCGACCACAGCCAGAGCCTGGAGCAGGTGATATTGCCCCTTGCCCAGATCACCCAGTTCGTTGATGACATCGAAAAAAGCGAACAGGGACAGGAGCGCAGCGAAAATGAAGGCCGAGCTGATGAAAATTTCCCGCGCCAGGTAGCGGTGCAGAATACTCATTTGGTGCGCCGCAGCAGGTTCAGAATTGAGGGGGACAGCGACATGCGGCGGTAAAATAGCACGAGCAGAAAAACAATCAGCAAGCCGTGCACAACCCACAAGCCCAGCGCCGGATGCAGTTTTCCCTGCGCGACCCAAGCTTGGGCGATGCTGAGCGAGTTGCTGTAAACGAGATAGGCCAGCAGGGCCAGCATCAGGTTCATGGATCGGCCGGCACGGGGATTGACCGAGCTCAGTGGAATGGCCAACAGGGCCAGAAGCAAGGTGGTGAGCGGGAGCGAGATGCGCCATTCCAGCTCGGCAAGATGCTCAGGCTTGGGTTGCTTGAGCAGGTCGGATACCGAAAGCGCCTTGCTTGAGGGGGTGTCGCGCTTGGCCTGGTAAGGCTCGATACGGATGGCATAGCGTTCGAATTCGACGATCCGGTAATTAGCTGAACCGAGCGTGCCATCGTAGCGTCGCCCGTTCTGCAGCACCAGGAAGTGGTCACCCTCCGGGGTGGTGGTCTGGTAGCCCTTCTGGGCGAATAGCACGCCCTGTTTGCCGCCTTCGGTGGACTGTACAAAAATATTGTTGACCGTATCCAGATTGCCCGCAAAGCTTTCCACGAAAAAAACCCGGTCCGAATGACGTGATTCCTTGAATACGCCGGGTGAAATCGTCGACACGTCATCCCGGCTTTCAACCTGCTGCTTGAATTCGTTTCTTTTCTGGATGGCCCAAGGTGAGACAAACAGGCTGGTGATCCCGACGATCAGCACAACCGGCAGGGTGAAATTCAGAACCGGGCCGATAAAGGTTTTCAGACTCTGACCTGCGCAGAACCAGACCACCATTTCACTATCCTGATAACTCCGAGTCAGGGTGAGTAACACCGCGATGAATACTGTTAGAGAAAGCAGCACTGGCAGGTAGTTCAGCGCGCTGAAACCGAGGAAGGCCAGCACTGCTTCGCTGGCCAGCGAGCCGCTGGCGGCCTGACCCAGCAAGCGGATAACGAGTGTGGTGAGGCTGATGGCCAGCAGAATGGTGAATACCGCTGCCGCGTTGATTATCAGTTCGTGCAATAAGGCGCGGCGAAAAATCATGAAAAATTTGTAGAAGAACCCATAATTTCGTTATTTTTTGACTTTATTGGCGATGTCTGATGATAATTGATCAATTACGTAATAAAACAAACAAGGAGCAGCACGTGGAATTTAGCATAAAAAGCGGCAGTCCGGAGAAGCAACGCACCGCATGTGTGGTGGTTGGCGTGTTCGAGAATCGCAAGCAGACCCTGCCTTGCGAACTCATGGACCGGACTTCCGGTTCTTATATCAGCGATATTCTGCGGCGCGGCGATATGGACGGCAAACTGGGCTCAACCCTGATTCTGCACAATGTTCCCAATACCTTGTGCGACCGCGTCCTGTTGGTCGGTCTGGGCAAGGAGCGTGATTTCAAGGACAAGGCATTTCGCCAGGTGGTCGCCAGCGCGGTCAAGGCGCTGGATTCGACCGGCGCGACCGAAGCGGCCATCTACCTGACTGAGGCGCCAGTCAAACGGCGCGAAATGGAATGGAAAATCGAGCAGACCGTGACCGTGGCGATGGAAAGTGTCTATCGCTTCGAGCAGATGAAAAGCAAACAGGATGAATCGCGTCGCCCCCTGCGAAAACTGGTTCTCAACGTCACTCGCCGCAATGAGTTGGCCCAGGGCGAAGCCGCCATGGCAAGAGGCATGGCGATCGCAGAAGGCGTGTCGCTGGCCAAGAATCTGGCCAATCTGCCCGGCAATATCTGCACTCCCGCTTATCTGGCCGAGCAGGCGCAGGCACTGGCTGTCGGGAACAAGCTCCGGGTCGAGGTGCTGGAGCAGGCGCAACTGGAAGCCCTCAAAATGGGGTCTTTCCTTTCGGTTGCCAAAGGCAGCCGCCAGCCGCCCAAGCTGATTGTGCTGGAACATGCTGGCGGCCCAAAAGGGCAGAAGCCCGTGGTGCTGGTAGGCAAGGGCATCACATTTGATGCTGGTGGCATTTCACTCAAGCCGGCAGCCGAAATGGATGAGATGAAATATGACATGTGCGGCGCCGCCAGCGTGCTGGGCGTGTTCAAGGCGCTGGCTCAGCTCGAATTGCCGATCAATGTCGTCGGCATCATCCCGGCTTGCGAAAATCTCCCTGATGGCAATGCAAACAAGCCGGGCGACATCGTGACCTCGATGTCTGGCCAGACCATCGAAATTCTCAATACCGATGCCGAAGGTCGCCTGATCCTGTGCGACGCGCTGACCTATGCCAGCCGTTTTGAACCTGCCGCCGTGGTCGATATAGCCACACTGACCGGCGCCTGCGTGATTGCGCTGGGCCATCAGGCCAGCGGCCTGTTGTCGAATCATGACGCGCTGGCGCGCGAACTGCTGCATGCCGGCGACGAAACCTGTGACCGCGCCTGGCAATTGCCGTTGTGGGACGAGTATCAGGAACAGTTGAAAAGCAATTTTGCCGATATGGCCAATATTGGTGGTCGTGCCGGTGGAACCATCACGGCCGCCTGCTTTCTCTCGAAATTCGCCAAGGACTATGACTGGGCGCACCTGGATATCGCCGGAACTGCCTGGAAATCCGGCAAGGATAAAGGCGCAACCGGGCGGCCTGTCCACCTGCTGGTGCAATTCCTGATGGGCCGGGTGCAGAAATCCTGAAGTACGATACATGACCCAGATTGATTTTTATTCACATGTCGCTGACAAGTTCCGCCTGGCCTGCATCCTCGGAGCCAAGGCGGTGAGTCGTGGCTCGCGGGTATTCATGCTGACTGAGGATGCCGGGTCAACGGAACAGATCGATCGGATGTTGTGGACTCTGCCGCCCGAAGGGTTTTTGCCGCACTGCCGCGCACGTCATGAACTGGCCGATATCACGCCGATTATCGTCGACCATGATCCCGCCGAATTGCCGCATGACCAGATGCTGTTCAATTTGAGACAGGTCCACCCCGATTATTTCGGGCGTTTCGAGCGACTGATTGAGATTGTGAGCACCGACGAAGCGGATAGCCGGGCCGCCCGCGAGCGCTATCGATTTTACCGTGACCGTGGCTACGAAATTCGCAATCACGACATGAGCCAGACGAGCCTCCGGTGATCAATCCGAGCGACGACACGTTGCAAAATGGGCAGGAGTACGGAGATATCCTGAACAAGCTGGATGCCCTGATCAACCGGCAGCATGATGAGCCCGCTGTTCCTCGCGTTCACATTCCTTCGGCACGCCAGATTGAATATCCTGTTCTAACCGACGTGGTCGAAACGGACCCCATCCCGATTCCCATTCTGACGGAAGCTATCGCACCAGAAGAAGAACTTGAATTCAGTCTGGAAACCGAGCCTGAATCTCCGCCTTATCAGGCAGAAACTGCGCCTGCGCCATCGCCGGTCTTGTCGCATGCTTTGCCGACTGGTAGCTTGAGCCCGGAACTCCAGTCCTTGATCGATCAACGAATCCTGGAAGTGCTGGAGAAACGATTTTCACAGCACATTGCCGCCGCCATCGACAAGGCGCTTTCCGTGATGCTGGATCAGTTCTCGGTACACCTCGAAGAAGTTGCCCGCGAAGCCGTTGCTGAAGAGATTCAGAAACAATTAGCCGATATTTTGCCTAATCAGAATAAGTTATAATCCCGCCTCTTCATTCAGTCCTCGCAAGAAAATCCATGGAACTCGCCAAAAGTTTTGAACCAGCCGCCATCGAGGCGCACTGGTACCCGATCTGGGAATCCCGCTCATATTTCAAGCCTGCCATGAGCCGCGCCGAATGGGCCGCCACCGACGCCGGCAAGGATGCCTACTGCATCATGCTGCCACCGCCGAACGTGACCGGCACGCTGCACATGGGGCACGCCTTTCAGGACACCCTGATGGATACTCTGATCCGCTACCACCGCATGAAGGGCGAAAACACACTGTGGCAGCCGGGAACGGATCATGCCGGGATCGCCACCCAGATCGTGGTGGAGCGTCAGCTCGATGCAAAAGGCATTTCGCGCCACGACCTGGGGCGTGAAAAGTTTCTGGAAAAAGTCTGGGAATGGAAAGAAGAATCCGGCTCCACCATCACCCGTCAGATGCGCCGTCTGGGCGCTTCGGCGGACTGGTCGCGCGAACGTTTTACCATGGACGAGGGCTTGTCCAAATCCGTCACCGAAGTCTTCGTCAAGCTATATGAACAAGGCCTGATTTATCGCGGCAAGCGGCTGGTCAACTGGGACCCGGTGCTGATGACCGCTGTCTCCGACCTCGAAGTCGTTTCCGAGGAAGAAGACGGCTTCATGTGGCATATCCGTTACCCGGTAGAAGGCAGCGATGAATCCTTGATCGTCGCCACCACCCGCCCCGAAACCATGCTGGGCGACATGGCGGTGGCGGTCCATCCGGATGATGCGCGTTATCAGCACCTGGTCGGCAAGCATGTACGCCTGCCGCTATGCGAAAGAAGCATTCCCATCATCGCCGATGATTACGTCGATCCGGCCTTTGGTACCGGTTGCGTCAAGATCACCCCGGCGCACGATTTTAACGACTATCAGGTAGGCAACCGCCATCACCTGGAACCGCTCAGCATTCTCACGCTGGATGCCAAAATCAATGATCTGGCGCCAAGCGAATATCAGGGCATGGAACGCTATGAGGCGCGCAAGAAAATCGTCGCCGACCTCGAAGCCCAGGGGCTGCTGGTTGAAACCAAAGCCCACAAACTGATGGTGCCGCGCGGCGACCGCACCCATACCGTGATCGAACCCATGCTCACTGATCAGTGGTACGTCGCCATGGACGGCCTGGCCAAGCGCGGTCTGGATGTGGTCGCCAGGGGTGAAGTCAAGTTTGTGCCGGATAACTGGACGCACGTTTACAACCAGTGGCTGGAAAACATCCAGGACTGGTGTATCTCCCGTCAGCTGTGGTGGGGACACCGCATCCCGGCGTGGTACGACGAGGATGGCAACTTCTATGTGGCGCGCAACAGGGACGACGCGCAAAAACAGGCCGGCCCGGACAAGAAACTCAGTCAGGACGAAGATGTGCTCGACACCTGGTTTTCCTCCGCCCTGTGGCCGTTTTCCACGCTAGGCTGGCCGGACAAGACGCCGGAACTGGCCACCTTCCTGCCTTCCAGCGTACTGGTCACCGGCTTCGACATCATTTTCTTCTGGGTCGCCCGGATGATCATGATGTCGCTGCATTTCACCGACAAGGTGCCGTTCAAGGAAGTGTATGTGCATGGCTTGGTGCGCGACATCCACGGCAACAAGATGTCCAAGTCCAAGGGCAACGTCATCGACCCCATCGACCTGATCGACGGCATTGATCTGGAAACGCTGGTGACCAAACGCCAGACCGGCCTGATGAATCCCAAGCAGGCGGAATCCATCGCCAAGCAGACACGCAAGGATTTTCCGGAAGGATTCTCTGCGTTCGGCACCGACGCGATTCGCTTCACCTTCGCCAGCCTGGCCTCGCATGGCCGCGACATCAAGTTCGACCTGCAACGCTGCGACGGCTACCGCAATTTCTGCAACAAGCTCTGGAACGCCACCCGCTTCGTGCTCATGAACACCGAAGGCAAGGATTGCGGGCAGGATGAAACCCTGCCGCTGGAGTATTCCAGCGTGGACAAATGGATGATCAGCCGTCTCCAGCACGCAGAAAAAGAGGTTGCCGAAGCACTGGATTCCTACCGTTTCGACATGGCCGCCCGAGCCATCTACGAATTCGTCTGGGACGAATACTGCGACTGGTATGTCGAGCTGGCGAAGGTGCAACTGAACCAGGGCAGTGAAACGCAGCAACGCGCCACCCGCCGCACCTTGGTTCGTGTGCTCGAAACCACTTTGCGCCTGGCTCATCCCGTCATCCCCTTCATTACCGAAGAGCTGTGGCACAAAGTCGCGCCGCTGGCAGGCAAAAGCGGCGACAGCATCATGCTGCAAGCTTACCCGCTGGCGGACATGACACGGGTGGATGGCGCCGCCTATGCCCAGGTCAGCCTGCTGAAAGAACTGGTCAACGCCTGTCGCGCCTTGCGTGGCGAAATGAACATCTCACCGGCACAGAAAGTCCCGCTCATCGCGTTGGGTGATATTACCGGGCTGGTTCCCTACCTCCAGTCCCTCGCCCGACTCTCCGACGTCGAACTCGTGACAGGCGAACTGCCCGACGCCGATGCCCCCGTGGCCGTGGTAGGCGAGATCAGGCTGATGCTCAAGATCGAAGTGGACAAGGACGCAGAACGTGCGCGCCTCTCCAAGGAAATCGCCCGGATCGAGGGGGAAATCGCCAAGGCCAACGCCAAGCTGGGCAACGAAAGCTTCATCGCCCGCGCTCCGGCGGCCGTGGTTGCGCAGGAAAAAGAGCGGCTGGTCGGTTTCGGTGCAACGGTGGAGAAGCTTAAGTCCCAACTGGGCAAGCTGGGGTGATTTATCCTTAAAAACACGTAACTACTCAGGTCTGCGCAAAAGCCACATATGTTGGGTTATACCCAAAGGGCACAAGCGCGATAAAGCTGCTAACCCAACATTTTCCCGTCATAGAGTTCTGCACATGCTCAACCCACCAACTGAGCCGTTTTCGGGTCATAGACCACTTCGGTGATCGACCCATCCCGAATGCGCTGAACCGCTTCGTCAATCACATGGAGCGGCACCAAAAACCATTCCCTCGGCTTCACCGGATGTCCGAAGCGGTCTTCGATGGTCAAGTCGAGCTGCGCTGCACCGAACAGGCGGTGGAAGATGTTTTCCAGCCTGACGCGGTTCAGGTTGTGCAGCTTGTAAGTGGCGACCACCTCCACGTCGGCCAACAGATAGGTGGCATCTTTTTCTGCGCCTGCGATGCGGGTCTCCACCTTGCCGCCGGTCACGCCAATCTTGTGGATCAGCTCCCGGTGATCGGCGACGAATGGGTGGTTGGACAGACTGCGAAGCACGTAGCCTGAATGTTGCACAAATCCCCCTCCATGCCATTTGCATCACCACAGCGCATTTTTTTGATTTTCAGGCGAAAGCCCCCTAACCCCCACTGGCGGGGTGAAGGGTGATTTGTGGCTGACAAGGGCGGGAGGCATCGTC
>JAUYFQ010000108.1 GCA_030690895.1 Sulfuricellaceae bacterium | reverse complement strand
GAAATGGTGGCGGTCACCGCCACAATGCCCATGCTCATGGCGATGGCCGATTTGGCCTCCACGTCGAGCAGATACATCAGCGCCGGCATGGCGATGATGGAACCGCCGCTGCCGAACAGGCCCAGCACGATGCCGGTGATCGCACCGGAAATAATGGCCAGGAAAATCATGATGTCCCCTACGTTTTATAGTTTTGTAGGGGTAATAATATACTATTCAAACGAACTTAAGAATATAAGAGGCGAAAATATTTATACCTGCCTGTCCCGTTATGAATCCAGATAATCCATTGGAATAAAAACACAGATGTAGGAGCGGCGCCCTCGCCGCGATTTGCAGTCGTATTCGCCGCGAGAGCGCCGCTCCTACAGGACAGCCTGCTAACTCAGGCGACGCAGATACCCCCATTCATACAGGCGTTTCAGCCCGTGCATCCAGGAAAGCGGGGGCAGCATCACGTTCATGTCGGGCGTGCGCCAGATGAACATGCCGGAGTCGAGCGTATCCATGATGCACATCAACTCGACCCTGAAAGTATGCGATGGCTCTTGTCCGTTCAATTCGGCCAGCAGGTTGGCCGCCGCCGAGGCCGCCTGCCGGTCGGCCATGTGCGCCTGCTTGGGCATCCAGTCGGGGCCGGGGAAGCTGCCTGAGTCGCCCGCCACGTAAACCTTGTCCCATCCTTCGACGCGGCAGAACTGGTCCGCCTTGAGCAGTCCGCCTGGCGAACGCGGCAGTTCGGTGTTGTCGAACCAGATATTTCCAGTCATGCCGGGCATGAACAGGATCAACTCTGCGGGAATATCGCCGCCCTCGGTCATCACCTTGTCCGCCGCAAAACCAGTGATCTTGTGGCCGAGGTGGTTTTCGATACCGCGCGCAGCCATGGCGGCAAGCAAGCCTTTCACCGCCTTGTCGCCGAGACGCTTGCCCGGTTCCGCCATCGGATTGAAGAACACCAGCCTGAAATGCTCGCGTCGCCCTTCCCGCACCAATTGGGTATGCAGGCCGAAGAGGAATTCGAACATCGGCCCGCCACGCATGGCGGAAGGTTCGTTGGGATTGCCGCTGAAACCGATGGCAATGGTACCGCCCTGCATTTCCCGCAGCCGGTCGCGAATTTTAACGCCTGCGGCCACGCCTTCGCACGGCGTGATCGCGTGCTCGATGCCGGGCAGCTTCTTGATGAAGCGCCCGCCGCTGGCAATGATCAGGCCGTCGTTTTCCACTTCGCCAGTGTCGGTGAGCACAACCCGTCCGCCTTCCTTGAGTCCTGTCGCCTCGCCGGGGTGAAACTTCACCCGCATGCGTCGGAAAAAGTTGTCCAGCGGCACGACCATGTCTTCCGGTTGGCGCAGCCCGGAAGGAATCCAGATCAGACTGGGCAGATAAACAAATTCGGCCCTCCTGCCGATAATGGTGATTTCCGCCTTGGGGTCGCGAGCGCGCAGCTTGCGCACTGCGGTCAATGCGGCGAATCCGGCGCCAATGATGGTGATTTTTTTCATGTCAGATCGTCCATTGGAATGCATGTGCATGTAGGAGCGCCGCCCTCGGCGCGAATGTGACCGCAAATCGCGGCGAGGGCGCCGCTCCTACAATGGTGTTTCGGTTCTAATGGATAGTCTGGGTTCATGTCATATCCTGGTTCCAGAATCAGAAAGTAAGCACCTTTTCCGCCCACATGGTCCATTCGGCAAGGTGTTCCAGTGTGCTGTGCTGGCTGCCGGGAATCATTTCCTCATCCTTCAGCCCTCGCGCATCCATGCAAATGCCGCACACGCCAATCTCGCCGTTGCGCTTCAGGATGCTTTGGGCAAAAAACTCGATGTTGTAATAGCCTTGCGGCACCTTCTGTCCCGCCTTGGCGCACAGTGCCGCATCGCCCAGCAGGAACACCTTGATTTCGTTTTCATCATGCTTTGCCAATGCCCGCGCCAAGCGAAAGCCGTTGAAGCTGCGTTCGGTGCCATAGGGCGGATCGTTGAGAATGAATAGATATTTCATGTCGTTCTCCTTCGTTTTAGTCTCTTATCGGTCGAATGGTATAAATAACTGTCATGAATTTGGACTGAACCGGGGGTTGGTGATGGGGAATGAGGAATGGGTAAAACCACCTCCCATTACTCATTACCGCTTACCCATCACCCATGACCCATGACCCATGACCCATGACCCATGACCAATCAGGTTCCGGCTTGTCCAAATTAGATGGTGGAGAGGGTAGGAGTCGAACCTACCAGAGACAGGTTTACCTGCCTCCCAACGGGTTTGAAGCCCGTGGATGCCGACCGGACGATCATCCTCTCCGTTTATGAAATCCAAAATCATGCGCTATTGCTTTCGTTCTCCGGCTTGCTTGATGAACGCCTCGATTTCGGCCTTGCCCAGCGGGCCGATGCGCCGCGCCAGCAGTTCCCCGGATGGCGAATAAACCAGGTTCATGGGCGTTCCGCCGAACCACGGGCGACCAGTGGCTCGCAGGTAAATCGCCTTGAATGCTTTTCCATCATCCAGCAGATTGGGGAAGTTTACCCTGTGCCGTTTGATAAATGCGAGGGCATTATCCCTGCCTTGAGGTCCGTCTACCGAAATACCGAGCACCGTGGCATCGGTCTCCCGGTGCGCCTGATGAAAGGCAATCAATTCGGGGACCTCCTGGTTGCATACCGCGCAATCGGAAGCCCAGACCGTGACCACCAGCCATTTTCCATGGCCGGTATATTCCTCAAGGAAATGGGGCCGCCCCTCCAGATCGAGGAGCGTCTCTTTTTCCGGCGGCGCAGCCAAGGTCAGCACTGGGAAAAGCACGAGCAGAGCAAGCAGACCCTTGAGTATCCTCTTCATAAACTTGCCATCCTGGTTGCGGATGTTGCCACCCGGCCTTCACCCTGACGCCGGGTCAGCCCCGTGCGGTCGAAATGTTCCAGCACCTGTAGCGCCAGACCGCGTCCCACCCCGATGCTATCCCGGAATTCAGCCAGGCTCAGGGTGCCGCGTTCCTCCAGCAGGCAGCGGGCGTTCTCGCGCCATGCGTCGATGTCGCGCCGCAGGAGATACACATCGGCGGCCACTTTCACGACCCTTCCGCTGCGCAGCAGGTCGCCCAGAAAACGGTTCACCTGCTTCGCAGGCAGTCCCAGTGCTTTGGCCAGTGCTTCGGGTTTGGGCGGGGGCGTCCCCTTGCACGCCAGCAGATCCTCCAGCCGTTGTGCCAGCCGAAAATCCTCGCCAGAAAATTGCTGGCGGTATCCAATCGGGCACAAGCCGTCGGCGCCCTGTTCGATGCGTCCGCCGGACGCCAGTCGCGCCACCAGGAAACGGAATACGTGGGCATCGAGCCGGGGGCAGGCGGTCGAATGCAGGGTGGCGGCCGGCATGGCCGTCATGCGCGGATTTTCTCCGAGGAAATGGCTCAATGCCGAGAGCAGGGACGTTTCCATGCCCGCCACATCCTTCGCCAGCGCCACCCACTGCTCCTCGCGCACCACATCTGGGCGTTGTTCCAGGCGCTTGCCCAGATGCTCCGGGAGTTCTCCCAGCCGTTCTGCCAGTTCCGGCAGGAGCCATCCAGTCGCGGCGCCAGCCTCCAGCCAGGCCGTCAAGGCCTGCTCCGGGTCGAAAGTCTGGAGGCGTTTCAGGCGCGCCAGACGCTCCGGCTTGCGCGCGCCGCGCCGCGGGGCAAAGGTGTCCAGCACCACGCCCCCGGCCAGGGTTTGCAGGGCTTCCTCGCTACGCACGATGAAACGGTCGCCGTATAAAAGCGGCGCTCCTTCCTCCAGGCGCAACTGGGCCAGATATTGCCCTGAGGCTATAACGTGAAACTCGCGTAGCGAGCCTGCGTCCCTCTCTCCCTCCGGGAGAGAGCAAGGAGAGAGGGGAACGGGTATGGCGAAGTGTTGTTTCATGATTTGGGGCGGCGCTCTTGTGCCCTTTTGGGTATCGCCATTCCAGT
>JAUYFQ010000106.1 GCA_030690895.1 Sulfuricellaceae bacterium | reverse complement strand
AACGATTTTCGCGATGGTCCAAGTTGGGCGTATGGGGAAAGCTCCACGAGTGGTTTGCGGAACAGGCTGATTTTCAGGACGTTTCTATTGATAGCACGGATGCCCGCGCACATGCTTGTGCGGCGGGAGCCGCAAAATGGTCTGCGGAAGATGAATCGCTTGGCAGGTCGCGAGGCGGGTTTGTATGCAAGATACATGCGGCAGTAGATTCCCTGGGATTGCCGCTCAAGTTTATCCTGACAGGCGGGCAGGTTGCCGACATTACCCAGGCATCACTCATTGCGCAGCCATTGCTACGCGCTCCGGGGAATACAAATTCATCTTGCCCGGTCAGTGCATGAAGATCCCGCAATATCAGCACTGCCTGATTCGCCAATGGGACAATGTGAATTCGTGGTGCTTCCGTTGTCTTGGTCTTGCTCACGAGAAAACGCCACTCCCCTTTATCCAGATCAAAATCAGCCCATCTTGCTTGTCTGAGTTCGCCGGGTCGCACGAAAAAAAAAGGGGATAGCAGCAGGGCGCATTTGACGATGAATGTTCCATTGAATCCATCTATTGCCCGTAACAATTCGCCAACCTGAGATGGTTCAGTAATGGCCGGAAAGTGTTTTCCGATAGCGGTAGGCAATGCACCACGAAGATCAGGAATAGGGTTGTACTGAGCGCGCCCGGTCTGGATCGCAAAGCGGAATATGGCTCCGCAATTCTGTTGCGCTCTTTTGGCGGTGTCTTTTGCGCCTCGGTCGCTGATTCGTGTCAGTGTCGCCAGTATTTCCATTGGGGTTAGGTCTGCAATCGGCCTGCCGCCCAACCAAGGGAACACGTCATTTTCCAGCAGCGTCTTAATCTTCGAATGGTGTGTGTCCGCCCATTCAGGATTCATCTTTGCGAGCCATTCACGCGCTACCACTTCAAAAGAGTTCGCCGCACGGGTCACGCCAGCCGCTTTGGTGGCCTTCTTGTTCATGCCGGGGTCAGTGCCAGCGGCCAATAGCTTACGCGCCTCATCGCGCCGTTCCCTTGCATCCAATAAGCTCACGTCTGGATAAACGCCAAGTGCAAGCGTCTTTTGTTTTCCATCAAACCGATAAGCCAGCCGCCAATATTTTGAATCGTTGGGCTGGATAAAGATGTACAAACCGCCGCCGTCCGATAACTTTAATGGCTTGTCGGTCGATTTAGCTGTTTTTACCTTGATCGCGGTCAGTACCATCTTGCCCCCTTTGTTGGTATCGGTGCTGTTGGTATCGCCACATGCCAACAATAGTAACAACAAAAATTCAGGATTACAAAGGATCAGGAAAGACCGCGTTGGACGTAAAAATGGCCGGAAACCTGGTATTTATTGGGGTTTCCGGCCTTTCTTGGACTGCTTTGGAACAGTGTTTGGTGGAGGTAAGCGCGATGCTGAACGCCGCCAGAAAAATCAGGAAACCCTCGAACGCACTGGAGAAATATTCTGCCTTGCCATGGCCATGGGCATAACTATCGTCAGCCGGACGCGATGCCAGCGTCAGCATCCAGAGCGCCATCAGCGCACCGGCGAGGTTCACAAATGATTCAATGGCATCGGACAACAAACCGACCGAACCAGTCAGCCGCCACGCCACGCCTTTTAGCAGGATGGTGGCGAGGGCTGCCGCGATGGAAAGCCAGGCGTAATGTTTTAATTGTGGTGAAGGCATAGGCGTTATTTCAGATATGACGAGCACTTCTGGACAGGTCAGACCCTACCTCTCGAAGTGCTGGCGTATGCGCTCTTCCAGAAGTTGCCTGGCTTCTGCTTCGCTGCTATTTGCCAGACGATCATAAATCGCCTGCGCCATGGGTTGAAATACGGCCATGACCGCAGGGTCAAAATGGCTGCCCGTGTCCTGCTGCAGAATCGCCATGGAGGCGTCAAACGTCATGGGCTCCTTATATGGACGTTTTGAGCACAGAGCGTCGAACACATCGGCGACGGCAAAAATCCGTGCTGCCAGCGGTATCACCTCGCCCGCAAGACCGCGCGGGTAGCCGCTGCCGTTCCACTTTTCGTGATGACCGGCGACGACCGCCTGGGCGCCATCGAGCCAGCCCATGCCGGTCACGATTCCCTCGCCTTGCCCGACATGGGTGCGCATGACATCCATTTCCGAGTCATCCAGCTTGCCGGGTTTGAGCAGAATTGCATCGGGAATCCCGATCTTGCCAACATCGTGTAAAAAGCTGCCGGCGATCAAGGCCTGCATATCGCTACCGCTCATCCCCATACGCTCGGCGATGCGCGCCGCGATCCAGGCCACGCGGTAATTGTGCGCTCCGGTATCGGAATCGCGCTTGGCGATGGCGCGGCCAAGGGCTTCCATCATTGAGATGTGAGAATCGAGCACCTCGCGCGCCTTGCGTTCGTTATCAGCCGACAGATGCACCACCACCGGATAGAGCACGGCGCCACAAAGCAATGAAGCCAGCGAGACCATCAACGCCACCGTCAGGGCGTTGGACATGATTTGCTCCTGTTGCCAGGCGGGAACGACGCGCACCCCTTCGAAATAGCCCGTAATCGGTCCGCTCGTGGCGGTTTCGGAAATGTGCAACGGAACGAAAACCCGCAGGATCCATTGACCATTCGCGAGCTTCAGGCTTTCATAAGAGGCCGTGGTATAGGTTGGCGTGCCATGCTTCGGCAGCGATGATTCGACCACCGCTCCCTCGGGTGTCAACGACTCGGCTAGCACACTTCCCTTGCTGTCATAAATTTCGGCAATATCGAACAAGCCTCCGGTAATGGTTTTCGCCGCCTCTGCCGCATGTGCAGCGGCATCCGGACCAGACAGAGCGAGGGCATCGTAATAATGCAGTAAGCGTCCCGACTCTTCGATAGCCAGTGCAACGACGCTTTTTTCCGCCCGTTCCTGAGCGATGTACCATGCAAGCGGGCTGGCCAAAGAGGCCAATAGTATGCTGACGGAAGCGATACGCAGCGCAGCGCGCTTTTGGAAAGGATTCATTATCTAGGCTCTGTTGACATAAGTTTTGGGGTCCACCAAAGAGCCTGGTCACTATGCTTGTCATTCCGCCGATTGACCAGACCACTGATCGTAGTCTAGCGCATTTCAAACGCTTCTTGATGGAAGTGAAATTTTCCGCGCCGGGCGGCATGCAAACCTGCTTTAATATTCTCTGCAAGTCCTTGTGGTCCACAGAACCAGATCTCGGCGAGGCGCGAACCGTCATTGGCGGTCGCCGTGCTGGCGGCGTTCAACACCTCACCTTGCCTTGAGCCATGCACGTGCAGGCGAATTCCTGGCAAGGGTGCGCAGAGGGATTCCAGGCGAGCAATAAAAGGGTCGGCGTTGCTATCCCGCGTGCAGTAATGCAGATCGGCGGCGGGAGACTGTCCGGCGTTAGCCTGAAGCGATTCAAGCCAGGCAAGGAAAAGCGTGACGCCGATCCCACCAGCAATCCAGATTTGTTGCGCACGCGGATTGTGGCGTGTGATCTCGAACCGACCGTACGCCCGCTTGCGTGTTTTGTGTGGCTTTCTGTTATCCAAATACCCTGAAAACAAACATAGCGTAACAATGCCTGCTCTATCCATGACTGGAAGTGCCGCTGATTTTATTGAGTGGGAACATGAGGCGGTGCGACCCTTTTGTGGTTTTGAAGCAGATTCTCAGTCTTTCTTCGTTTTGACGTGCCAAGTATCCCGCGAATCAATAGAACATCACGCGGCTTCGAATATTCCGAATCATTGAGGGGAGGGGAGCAAAATGGGAATTCCGAAGATGCAAGGCCAAGTAACAGGGAAGACCACGGACGAAGCGGGAAGAGCCAACGAATACGCGGGTTTTGAGTGGTTGCGGGAAGCGGCGGAAGCGACCGATGGAGGAAAATTTCAAGTTTCGAAAATGCGCAAAAATGGATGGATTCGACACAAAAATGGAATGTAAACACGGAATTCTTAAACAGGACTGATCTGTTTATGGATGAGCGGTGCAAAATCGGAAACGCGGCGGCTTTGGGATGAAAGCCGAGCGCCGCGTTTCTTTTTGTGGGGCTGGAAGCCTTTATGCGCCGTGGTTTAACGGTCTTATGGCTGGCTGTGCCAAATATCGCACAAATGTTGCGGCGGGTGCAGTGCAATTGGAATCCGGTTTGGGTGGCGTGGCAGATCGGCGGTTATTTTGCTGGTATGGGTTGCGCAAACCAAGACCTTTCCGCGCAACCTGAGGTGTTTTTCTGTTTTTTAGGTTGCGCACTCACGAAATCCGCGCCGTTGCTGATTATTACCAGTTGGCGAGTTACGCAAATACGTTTTTTCTTGCGCAACCTTGCGGCAAGTAAATCAGCAAAGGCGGCTACCGAGCGGATGTAGCGCAATGGCGAGCCAGTGCCTGTACGGTCAAGCCACGCGTTTTGCGCAAGCTGCGACCCGACACAGTGCTGTGGGGGCACGTCACGCATTACCTGCAGAACGGTTACTCGCCGGAGCAAATTGCTGGCACACTGGCAATCGTGCATCCCGACATCCCCACCTTGCAATCTTCTCACGAAACCATCTACACCGCGATCTATGCGATGCCGCGTGGCGAGTTGCGCACAGAGGTGATTGGCTGGTTGCGCTTTGGCCATGCCAAACGCCGTCCGCGCGCCCGAGGCGAAGATCGGCGCGGGCGGATTCCTGACATGGTCAGCATCCATGATCGTCCGCCGGAGATTGAAGAGCGGCTGGTGCCAGGACACTGGGAAGGCGATCTCATCAAGGGGGCGCATAACCGCTCCTCAGTGGGGACGTTGGTCGAACGCACCACGCTGTTTACCGTGTTGGCGAAGATGGAAGATGCCAGCGCGGCCTCGGCGGTGAAGAGCTTCGGTCATGTTCTCAACCGCATCGAAGCACAAAAACGTCTGTCGATGACTTACGATCAGGGCAAGGAAATGGCGGGACACCCGCAACTGGCAGAAGATACCGGTATCAAGGTCTTCTTCGCTGACCCGCACAGCCCATGGCAGCGCGGCTGAGGGGAGGGGAGCAAAAGGGGAATTCCGAAGATGCACGGGAAACAACTGGGAGAACACGGGATAAAACGGGAGAACCCAATTAGAACGCGGGTTTTGAGTGATTGCGGAAAGTCACGGAAGCGACCGATGGAGACAAACGGCGCTTTTCGAAAATGCGCGAAAATGGATGGATTCGACACAAAAATGGAACGTAAACACGGAATTCTTAAACAGGACTGATCTGTTTATGGATGGGCGGTTCAAAATTGGGAACGCGGCGGCGGATTTGGGATGAAATCCGCGCGCCGCGTTTCTTTTTGTGGGGCTGGAAACCTTTATGCGCAGTGGTTTAACGGTCTTATGGCTGGCTGTGCCAAATATCGCGCAAATCTTGTGCCGGGTGCCGTGCAATTGGAATCCGGTTTTTGTGGCGCGGCAGATCGGCGGTTATTTTGCTGGTATGGGTTGCGCAAACAAAGACCTTGCCGCGCAACCTGAGGCGTTTTTCTGTTTTTTAGGTTGCGCACTCACGAAATCCGCGCCGTTGCTGATTATTACCAGTTGGCGAGTTACGCAAATACGTTTTTTCTTGCGCAACCTTGCGGCAAGTAAATCAGCAAAGGGGGCTATGGATCATGACGCGAGATTTATCGCTTCATCGACCATTTTCTGGTCAACCTTACCACTAGCCTTGAATGATCTATAGAGCATTAGAATTGCCCGTATTCTCTTGTCTAATGCAATGGTTTTGTTGCTAAAGTGGAGCGCTACAGCGATTTTGTCCATTACTTCAGCAAGTAGTTCGCCATCTTCAAAAAGGGCATTCTCCAACTCTATTTGGTCTTCTCCTCCAAGAGTTGGGCCTGTAGGAGTGCCCCAAGTATTTGATTCTGATACAGCAGCGAGGTCAAGAATTCCCATAAGGGCTGCTGTGTTAATCCCAGCTCGTTCAGCGATACTAGGCAAGACGCTTGCGACCCCCAAGCTGTAAAGACTATTCGGGGTTGAGCGTTCCCCGAATAACACGTATCCAGTATCCACACCAAGTTCCCCAGCCTCGTATAGATAATCTCCGTCTGGGGTGCGCTTCCCTGACTCATAGTTGAACTGGGCAGTTCTTCCTACTCCGCACGCTTTCGCAAAATCGGCTTGGCTCATGCCTAGCCGTTCTCGCTCCTCTTTTAGGCGCTTCCCGTGTTCTTT
Source organism: Sulfuricellaceae bacterium (assembly GCA_030690895.1). Classification (GTDB taxonomy): domain Bacteria; phylum Pseudomonadota; class Gammaproteobacteria; order Burkholderiales; family Sulfuricellaceae; genus Sulfurimicrobium. Next base: position 14,842 of record JAUYFQ010000106.1, on the reverse strand, counting down.
TTCCATAGAGTACCTATTGACAATGTGCGCAAACGAGAACAATATCTCGTTTGCGCACATTGCGCCGTTTCGTGAACATCATCTTAACAGGAGGCTATATGGAACAAAAGCCATTAAAGACGCCGGAAGAAGTACGCACCGATTTTGCCAACAAGGGAATCAGTATTCGAGGCTGGGCCATTGCCAATGGTCTGGAGCCGTCCGTTGTTCATTCCTTGCTCAAAGGTAGATTGACGGGGCGTATTGGTAAAAGCCACAAAGCAGCGGTAAAGCTGGGCTTGAAGCACGGCGAAATAGTCGGATAACGGGGGCGCTATGAGCATTTTAATGGGCTACCGCATCCCCGGATCGAACCGGGGCCAAGCCTTCACCCTGCCTGATGATTGCCATGGTTTGGTGGGCGAAGATGACGCCGATAATGTCGCAGTCAATGCGCGCCGGGCAGAAGGTGCAGAACCAACATGGCAAAGCGTCCGGGGCGCTTTAATACGCATGGCACGCACGCGGCGCGGATGTGACCGGCAAGGGGCCAAGTCATGACGGTAAGCTATCGCAAAGGCACTGATCCAGAACTTACCAGCGATGAGGCAGCGGATTTGCTGTGCATATCAGGGCAAGCCGTGCGGGCAAGTTGTGCAGAATCCCGCTACCCCGCCGCCCACAAAGACCCCTCCGGCTCCTGGCGCATCCCCCTATCCAGCCTGCCCGCCCTCGCCCAAGCCAAATACTGGGCGCAAAACATGAACATAGCGCCGGGCGGCTGGCTGGAAGAAGACCGGCGCGAACTCTCGGAAGACGCCGCCGAAAAGCTGTGGGAGTTCTTCGAAGGGGCCACGCTCAAGCGCAAGGCGCAGGCGTACAAGGATGCAGAAGCCTGCCATGCGTGGCAAATCATGGCAGCCAAAGACATTCACTACCAGGTAGCGCTAGACGAAATCAAGAAAGAATTCGGCCTCCCAAAATCCACCGTTTACGACAAGATCAACCGCATCAAGGGCTATGACCCGCAGCACTGGCCCGCGCTCCTGGTGGGCCAATGGAAGGGAGAAAACGCCCGTCAAGTCGAATGGCACGCGGAAGCCTGGAAATCCTTTCTCAGGGAATCCCTGACACCGAACCGCCCGATTAAAACCGCCTGGAATCGCACCAAGCGCCTGGCAGCACAGAACGGCTGGGGCGCGATACCCAGCTACGACACCGCCAAGAACGATTTCAGAAAACTTGACCATGACGTGGTCACATTCATCAAGGAAGGAGAAACCGCGCTCAAGGTCAAATCGCCGACGGCCATACGAGAATATGACATGGCCGTGCATGACATCTGGTCACTGGACGGGCGGCGCAAGGATTTGTTTGTGTATGACCATAAGGGCAAGTACGTCAAAAAGCGCACCGTTTTTCGTCTGTATATAGTTGCCATTGAAGAACTGCGCAGCCGGATGCTGGTGGGCTACGCCCTGGGCGGCGCGCTCGATGCCGACTTGGTGCGGGCGGCTTTCCTTGACGCCCTCAAGACAACCGGGCGGATTATCCCCCGTGAAATCCAGATGGATAACGGCATGGAGAACGCCGCCAAGGAAATATCAGGCGGCGCGCCATGGCGGCGGCGCGGCAAGGTGCTTGCTGATGAAATCCCCGGCCTTTTTCCCATGAACAATATTGCCGTGACATGGCCTGGCGTGGCCCACGGGCAAGCCAAGCCGGTAGAAAGGCTGTTCGGGACGCTGGCGCAAATGGCGGAAACCCGGCCCGAGTTTCGCGGCGCGTACTGCGGCAACTCGCCCGAAATGAGGCCGGAAGAATGCGACGCCTCAAAAGCCGTACCCGTGGAGCTGGTGGAGCAAATCCTTGCCGAGGAAATCGCCGCTTACCACCGCACCCCGCACCGTGGGAACGGCATGGACGATAAAAGCCCGATGCAAGTTTACGTTGAGCAAATGAACAAGCCCGGCGTGGTTTGCCGCAAGATCACCCCGGCAGAACTCAGGTTATGCGCCTATTCCGCCACCGCCATCACCATTCGCAAGGATGCCACATTCACCATTATGGGCGCGGCTTACTGGAGCGAAGGCACGGCAAAGCTGGCACAAGGCAAGGGCTATTACGCCCGTTACAACCCCCACAATCTGAGCGACCCCGTGTATGTCTACCACAAGGAAAAGCTGCTGTGCGAGGCCAAGAAAAAGGAGTTAACGAGCTTCAACGACAAGGCGGAAGGCAAGGCAATCATGAAGGCACGCGCCACCTACACCAAGGCCGTCAAGACAAGCGCCAAGGCGCTGCAAGCGCTTTCCGGCAGCGATAGCCGCGAATACCTCAACGCCCTTGCGGCCCAAATATCGCCGGAAATTGTGGACAAGGAAACGGGGGAGGTATTGCCCGGCGCGAAAGTGCTGGAAATCACGCGGGGCAAGGTAGACACGTTGCCGGATGGGACATCCGCGAAAGAGTTGGAGCGCGAGAAAATCGCCCGCCTGGCCGAAGAGTTTGAGCAAGTAGTTGCCGCCGCAAGCAAGAAACACAAAGCGAACGGCGGCAAATAGCAGGGCTGAGTTTGGGGCGCTGCAACGCTCCAGGCAATACGAAACGGCGGTAAGGCCGCCACAACAGGGAGGTAAATGATAATGAACCTTGAGGCTGTAAGCAATAGCGCAGATACGGGCCATGCCGATGTGGACCATAACAACTATCTGATAGAACAAATGCAGGAAAAGCCGGAAATTACAACTGCCATGCGGGATGGCGAACTGCGGGCGCGCATGGCGGACCTGATTGATGCGGGGATCGAGATGGTGACGATCGGGCGGAAGGCCACGGTACACAGCGCCGAGCTTAAGCGCTGGTATGACGGGAAAGATGAACCGGGCGTGGCCATGGCCTTGACGCTGTGGTTTGAGGTGTTGGACGCCGAGGCACGCGAGGCGGCAGGGGACTTTGTGAAAACCCCGACAGCAAAGCGCATTTTGAAAGTGCTCGAACAGGCGCGGCAGGACAAGGGCGGCAAGGGGCAGCGCGGCGTTGGCCTGGTCTATGGCGCATCCAGTGCAGGCAAGACAGCCACCGCCGAATATTATGAGGCTACCGAGAATTTGGGCCGGAATTTCGGCCATTACCCCGTGCTTTGTGTGCGAGCAGGTGAAGACAAATCAAAATCATTTAAAGGCCTGCTGAGTTCAATTGTGGATGCGCTCGTTGTAAAAGGCGTCTATAGCAATTATGAATCTAAGCCAATGGAAACGATCATGCATCATGTGCCAGAAGGCGGCTTACTGATTTTCGATGAAGCCCATTTCTTGCCCATGCGCCGCTTGGACGAACTCAGAATTTTCCCCGATAAATACAAGATCGCCGTGGCCTTCATGGGAAACATGGCGGGCTATATGAAACTCGAAGCGGCGAAGATCGCACAGATTGCCCGGCGGGTTGGCGGGGCGAAGGTCATCATTGAGCTGCCCTGTGAAGGCGATGTTGACGCGCTGCTTGAGGCCCATGGCATCGGCGGCCACAAGGTGCGAGATATGGCCCTCAAGATCGGTATACAGGATGGCGGGCTGGGGATGCTTTGCGACACCATGCGCACAGCGAAGATATACACCAAAGCCAGCGGCAAGCCGATTGATGAAAACTTGTTCAAGGCAGCGGCATTCAGTGTCGGGGCGTGGGGAGAAGGGCAATGACAAAAGCGCGATCATTCCAGGGCGGGCGGATTTTTGGCAGCAAGCTGGCCCTGATCCACACGGCCAAACGCGAGTTGGACATGGCCGACGAAGCATACCGCGCCTTGCTGTTGCGCGCCGGGGGCGTAAGCAGCTCCAGGGATTTGACCCTGGAGGGATTCGATGCCGTCATGGCCGAATTCAACCGCCTGGGCTTCACCACCACCCAGAGCAAGCGCAAGCCCAAGGGAGCGGGCGGAAACGCGCCAAACCGGCCCAGCCCGGCACAGTGGCGGCTGATGGAAGACCGGGCGCGCAAGGTGGGCTATGAAGGCCTGGAAGACCCGCGCTTCATCGCCTGGGTGAAGCCACGCGGCAAGGTGGAAAACCCGCGCTTTCTCGATATGGACGGCGCACGCCGGGTAATCGCGGCGCTGGGAAACTGGATTGACAAGATAATGACATTTGACAAAAAGGAAGAAGCGAAATGATAGAATCGATACGGACGGATAACGGCATGGATAGTGCCACCAAGCAAGCAACCCCATTGCACCAGCGCCACGAGTTAACCGACGCAGAAAAAGCCCTGTATTCCATCAGTCTCGCCAAGGATGCCTTGCAAGGAATCGGCTATTTGCTACGGCCTAACATGGAAAGAGAAGACGGGGACTTGCACCAGGTCAAACGCTCTCAGGTTGCGGCTATTTTTGAATTTTTCGGCCAGGCACTGGCCGAACCAGTTGAAATTGCTAGCGAAGCGAACCACCGCTTATGGCTGGAAGCCAAGAAAATATCTCCATAACGCCCCAAACCCCGCGCCAGTCGTGGACATGCCCCACAAACCCGCCATAAGCGATTTTGGCGGGTTTTCTCTTTCAAGTGGCACACTGGGTCTATCCAGAAATAGTTAACGCGATAGCGACGAGTTTAACGGGGGGTTTGGGGGGTGTTCGGCTATTAATTCAACCCGTTTTTTCAATCAAGCTGGCAGGGCATGAACCATAAGCCGCATTTCTGATATATGGTCGTAAATCTTACCGTCTTAGCCTGAACCCTTCACAGCGGCCCCCCCCCATGCTATTTTTTTAACCACTGAAATTCTTCACTATTACCCGTCGCGCCTGCTGGGTAAATAATGCCACCTGAAACGTATCAGGGATATAAGCATGGCGCTCAATGAAACAAAAGACCATATGCCCGTAATAATGCGGGAAATCATTTTAGTAATCGGTTTGTCTGCTGCCTTGAATTTATCAAAGGAATTCGGAGGAAGAGTCATTGACGTGCCAAAAGGTAATACCAGGGGCGCCCTTATGAGTCCATAGCCGAAATTATAGGCGATGATGAAACCGTGGTTTTTGTCAGATATTTCGGGGGAACATCCGTGTATATCCCGAAATGCTCGAAAGCAATACGCGAGGCACGTAACCGAGAAATAAGGTTTGCATACGATGCCGGGGAGGGTATTAATCAGTTGGTTTCACGCTTCGGGCTGTGTGACCGGCAAATATGGAGCATTCTTAAACAAGCATGAAAGCAAGGATTCTGGCAATGGACAAGATATTTCAGATATTCAAGCCTGGCTCTCATACGGCCATGAACAACGATAAACACGAATTCAGCGAAGCGGCATTAAGCCTGACCGCTTCAACCTATCCGCACAGCAAGGGGCTTGCGCCCTTGACGCTAGGCCACCCGGCGGATAATCAGCCCGAACTGGGCATAGTCAAGAAGCTGATTTACAAAAACCGGTGTCTGTATGCCGTTGCCGACGTTTCTGACCGGCTGATTAGCCTGGTGAGGGAAGGGCGCTACAAGAATTTATCGGCCAAATTCTGGCCGCCTAACCACCCGCTTAACCCAGTTCCAGGCGTTTTTAGCCTGGTGCATGTCGGTTTTCTCGGCGCGCACCCGCCCGCAGTCAGGGGTATGGAGAAGCTGGCTTTTTCAGAATCCACAGGGGACGGCGGGGCTTGTTTCGCGGTCGCGTGCGAACTGGGAAACTGTGCGCAGCCGGGAACAGCAAGCGGGTTTGTTTTACCACGTGGCTTTTCTGTTGACCCCGCAAGCGCCCTTGTTTATGAACGCGCAAAAGCCTTGCAACAAGGGGCGCATTCGCTGGCATTTTGTGACATGGCACGCATCGCCAGCGGCATTTTTTAACTTGACAAAAAGGAAAATAATCATGGAATACAGAGTTTTATCACCCGTTTTAATGGATACCCAAAGATATGAACCAGGCGAAACCATCGAAGTGAACGGCGCAAGAGCAAGTGAGCTGCTTGATAGCGGATCAATCGAACCCATGCACAAACCGTTTCAACAATACAAACCGACCGCAAATATCAACCTGGAAGGGGAATAGCATGGCAAAAGCCGATAGCCTGATTGAACAAATCAAAAAAGCAGCCAAAGAACTCAAGGCCAAAGTAGCCGAAATTGATACCAGCATTGACATTGCGCAAGTAGAGCTTGCCAGCGTGAAGGATGCAAGAATCACCCGCGCCGAATTCATGGAACTGGTGAAAGAAGACATACGCCGCAAAGGCTTGTTATTCGCCAGCGGGTTAAAGCAGGAAACGGCAAAAAGGCTGGGCACATCCTATTTCAGCCACGACGCAGCCATGAAACGCCCGGACTGGTCTTTATCGATACCTTATTTGACCGGAATGCATGGCGTACCCGTTGAGGTTGTGGATGGGGCGCTTTACTGGTATTTCCCCGACATTATCAGCGCCCGATTTGAGGTCGCCATATCTGATATGGACTGGCCTGATAGCGATATGCCAACAGCGGCAAAGCGTGAATTGATTCGCTCGATAGAAGGACGGATCAAAGCGCTCAGAACAGAACGCGACACCTTGACGGACGAACTTATTCAAGCAGGCCTGGCAGGGTAAAGAGCTTCTTCAAGCCTGAGCCATAGGCGTTACGCGAGAGCCAGCCATAGCGTAACAATGCCTGCTCGTTCCATGACTGGAAGCACCGTTATTTTTGCGTTGGTCATGAGCATGAGGCTGTGCGACCTCTTTTGGGTTTTCTGTTACTCAGTAACGAAATTATGACGGTTAAATGTTCTAAATCATCTGTCCACCATCACTTACAAACTTCCGGTTTGTTTTCTTCCGTATTCCGAAGTTAATAACGTCCTTACATTGAAACCGCCCTTCCTTACATACAGTCTCCCAAGGATATTGGCGAGACATATTTTTCAGTTGCAATTTGTTAGCCTGCTAACTAGAATTAGTGTTTGCACGCACCCAGAATCACAATATGTTGTGGATATGTCACTGGATATGCTGTGGATAACAATTAGATCAAGCTGCTGGAACCAAGCAGTATCAACCCCCCAGGAGGATGACCGCCCATGCAAATTACCACCGATTCCGTTTCGCCGTCTTTAATGCCCTTGTTCAATACCGGCGAGCCGTCCGCTGCGAGCGATGTAAGTTATGCCGACTATAAAGTGATTCGCCGCAATGGCGGTGTCGTGCCTTTCGAGCCCGCCAAGATCGCGATTGCCATGACCAAGGCTTTTATTGCGGTGAATGGAGGACAGGCGGCAGCTTCGGCGCGGATTCGCGAGCAGGTTGAAGTACTGGCGACGGCGGCAGTGGGCGCCATGATGCGTCGCCAACCGCATGGTGGCACATTCCATATCGAGGATATTCAGGATCAGGTTGAGCTGTCGCTGATGCGCTCCGGCGAGCACGATGTGGCGCGCGCTTATGTGCTTTATCGCGAGAAACGGACGCAGGAGCGCGCCCAGGCCAAGGCAGTGGCGCCAGCCGCTTCCAGCCACACCATGTTTGCGACCGAGAACGGCCAGCGCGTGGCGCTGGACGAGCACAAACTGATGGCGCTGGTTGAAGCCGCTTGCCTTGGACTTGGGGAAGAAGTCAACGCCCGTTTGATCGTCGAAGCCACACTGCGCGATTTGTATGATGGCGTACCAATGGATGAAGTGCGCAAATCGACGATTCTTTCCGCCCGCGCGCTGATCGAAAAAGACCCTGCCTATTCTTTTGTGACCTCGCGCCTGCTGCTCAACACCATCCGGCTTGAAGTGCTGGGAGAAGAAATTGCGCAGGCCGAGATGGCGACGCGCTACGCCGAGTACTTCCCCGCGTACATCAAGAAGGGCGTGGAAGCCGAATTGCTGGATGCAAAGCTGCTGCAATACGATCTGCCCCGCATGAGTGCGGCTTTGCAGGCTGAGCGCGACAACCAGTTCGGTTATCTTGGTTTGCAGACGTTATATGACCGTTACTTTTTGCATATTGAAGAACGTCGCATCGAGTTGCCGCAGGCATTTTTCATGCGCGTCGCCATGGGTCTGGCGCTCAACGAGATTGACCGGGAAGCCCGCGCCATCGAGTTTTACAATGTGCTGTCCAGCTTCGATTTCATGAGTTCGACCCCTACGCTGTTCAACGCAGGGACGCGCCACAGCCAGCTTTCCAGCTGCTACCTGACGACCGTGGATGATGATCTGGATGGGATTTACCAGGCTATCAAGGAAAACGCCCTGCTGCAAAAATTCGCGGGTGGACTGGGCAATGACTGGACTAACGTGCGCTCACTGGGCGCTCGCATCAAGGGCACCAACGGCAAGTCGCAAGGGGTGATTCCCTTCCTCAAAGTGGTCAACGATACCGCCGTGGCGGTCAATCAGGGCGGCAAGCGCAAGGGCGCGGTATGCGCCTATCTGGAAACCTGGCATCTGGATATCGAAGAGTTTCTGGAGCTGCGCAAGAACACCGGTGACGACCGCCGCCGTACCCATGACATGAATACCTCGAACTGGATTCCCGACCTGTTCATGAAACGGGTCATGGAAGCGGGCGAGTGGACGCTGTTTTCTCCCAATGACACACCCGATTTGCACGGCTTGTTCGGCAAGGCGTTCGAGACCGCCTACACGGCTTATGAAGCTAAAGCCGAGCGGGGTGAAATCAAGCTGAGCCGGAAAATGCCCGCGCTGCAACTATGGCGCAAGATGCTGTCCATGCTATTCGAGACCGGTCATCCCTGGATTACGTTCAAGGACCCATGCAATATCCGCAGCCCGCAACAACATGTGGGCGTGGTTCACAGTTCGAATCTTTGTACCGAAATTACGCTCAACACCAACGAGCAGGAAATTGCCGTGTGCAATCTGGGCTCGGTCAACTTGGTTAATCACCTGAAGCGCGACAGCAAGAATCGCGACAGCAATAATATGGAACAAGTCGGACTTGATCTGGACAAGCTCAAGCGCACCATCAGCACCGCCATGCGGATGCTGGATAACGTGATCGACATCAATTACTACACTGTTGGCAAGGCGCGCAATTCCAACCTCAAGCATCGCCCGGTCGGCATGGGCATCATGGGTTTCCAGGACTGCTTGCAGGAACTGCGCGTGCCTTATGCTTCGGAAGCCGCCGTCGAGTTTGCCGATCGCTCCATGGAAGCCGTCGCCTATTACGCCTATTGGGCATCCAGTGAGCTGGCGCAGGACAGGGGGCGTTACAGCAGCTTCCCCGGCAGCTTGTGGGATAAAGGCATTCTGCCGCACGAAACCAATAAATTGCTGCTGGAGCAGCGTGGCGGCTATCTGGAAGTCGATGCTTCGACCACGCTGGACTGGGATGCCCTGCGCGCGCGCATCGCCCAATACGGCATGCGCAATTCCAACTGCCTGGCGATTGCGCCGACGGCGACCATCGCCAATATCGTCGGGGTCTCGGCCTCCATCGAGCCGACCTACCAGAATATCTATGTCAAATCCAACCTGTCCGGCGAATTTACGGTGGCGAACCGCTATCTGGTTGCCGACCTGAAGAAACTGGGGATGTGGGATGAAGTCATGATCGGCGATCTCAAGTATTTCGACGGCTCGCTGGCAAAAATCGACCGCGTGCCTGCTGAATTGCGCCAACTGTATGCGACCGCCTTTGAAGTCGAGCCTTCATGGCTGGTGGAGGCCGCTTCGCGCCGCCAGAAGTGGATCGATCAGGCGCAAAGCCTGAACATTTACATGGCGGGCGCCTCCGGCAAGAAGCTGGATGACACCTACAAACTGGCCTGGCTGCGCGGCCTCAAGACGACTTACTACCTGCGCACCCTGGGCGCGACCAGCGCGGAGAAGTCCACCGGCAAGGGCGGGGAGTTGAATGCGGTGCCGGTTTCTGGCGGCTTGGGGAGTGGAATGTCCAGCCATGCCGCCATCAGCCTGCCTGAGCCGGAAATGCTCGGCAAAGCCTGCACCATGCGTCCCGGCGATGCAGGCTTTGAAGAATGCGAAGCCTGCCAATAATGAATCTGATTAGTTACGTGCCTCAGCCCATCATCTAGCGGGTTGCGGGTTGCTGGTTGCTTGTAGCCTGTAGCAAAAACCGGCGCTATCCGGTAATGCTGGGCACAAGCCGACCACGGCTACAAGCTACCCGCTACAGGCTACCAGACCCCAAGCTGAGGCACATACCAATCAGGCAACAAAATGAATGAAGAGAGAGAAACCATGTTGAACTTTGAAGATGATGTGACCCAGGACATGTTTGTCCAACCTTTCTTGCCCAAGCATTTTGGGGATTTATCCGCGATGGAAAAACCGCATCTGGCGGCTGAAGACATTCACTCCTCCGCCCTGACCGGCATTCATGACACCCGCCGCGTGCGCGCTGAGGATAAGCGTGTCATCAACGGCACGGTTGACGTCAATCAGCTCGTGCCGTTCAAATACAAGTGGGCGTGGGAAAAATACCTTGCCGGTTGCGCCAACCACTGGATGCCGCAGGAAGTGAACATGAGCCGCGACATCGCCTTGTGGAAAGACCCCAACGGCCTGACCGAGGACGAGCGTCGCATCGTGTTGCGCAACCTGGGTTTCTTCACCACAGCGGATTCACTGGCTGCCAACAACATCGTGCTCGGCACCTACCGCCACATCACCGCGCCGGAATGCCGTCAGTATTTGTTGCGCCAGGCGTTTGAAGAGGCCATCCACACCCACGCCTATCAGTACATCGTCGAAAGCCTGGGGCTGGATGAAGGTGAGATTTTCAACATGTATCACGAGATCCCGTCCATCCGCGACAAGGACGAGTTCCTGATCCCGTTTATCGACACCCTGACCAACCCGCAATTCACGACCGGTACGCCGGAGAACGACCAGAAACTGCTCAAATCCCTGATCGTGTTCGCCTGCATCATGGAAGGCATTTTCTTCTATGTCGGTTTTGTCCAGATTCTTGCGCTGGGTCGCCAGAACAAGATGACCGGCGCGGCCGAGCAATACCAGTACATTCTGCGCGATGAGTCCATGCACCTGAACTTTGGCGTTGATCTGATCAACACCATCAAGCTGGAAAACCCCGGCCTGTGGACCAACGAGTTCCGCAACGAAATCAGCGGCCTGATCAAGAAGGGCGTGGAACTGGAATACCGCTACGCCGAAGACACCATGCCACGCGGCGTGCTGGGTCTGAATTCAGCCCAGTTCAAGGAGTACCTGCGCTTCATCGCCAACCGTCGCTGCCAGCAAATCGGGCTCGACGAGCTGTATCCAGCAACCAGCAACCCGTTCCCCTGGATGAGCGAAATGATCGATCTCAAGAAAGAGAAAAATTTCTTTGAAACACGGGTGACGGAATACCAGACCGGCGGTACGCTGAGCTGGGATTGATTTGAAATATGACGTCTGCAATCAATGGTCTAAACCTACCTGTCTTGCTACCTACTATGGGTAGTATGCAGGGGATTGGCGATTACTTTAATATTTTGGCAACATTAAAGGTGACAGGGGAATCCGGTAATGAACAGAGATCAATGGGTGAAGGTTTTTGACCGCTGGTATCGTCATACTTTTAATATTGACATGGGCGCAGAAGGCCCGTCGCATGATGTCATGAATCATTATTTCAATCAGGGAATGTCACCAGGGGAAGCGGTTACCTGCATAAAGATTCAGGAGCAGGGCGAGACCTGCGACAACTAGACTTGCCGATTTTTACAGAAAAAGGCGCGGTAGCAATACTGCGCCTTTTTCTGTTTTTTAATCCGGCATCCCGTTTGGGCCGCCCTTATCGCTGGTCAAAATACTGACGCCCACGCCAACCATCACCATCCATAACACCATGGCCCAAACCCCCAGATGCGTGGACAGTTCGTCCATGAAAAACAGCGTGGCGAGCGCCAGTGCCAAAATGGCATTGCCAATCCAGAAACGCCGCCCATGTTTATGATGTTCCATTTGCATCCTGCTTCTTGAACGAAAGCTGAATTTTATGGTATTCAGTGGCTGTCAGGCACAGCAGGCAAAACAAATTTTAGGGGAAATGCCATGAAATCGACAATTCGTTACCTTGCACTGGCTTTGTGTTTCTTTTCGAGTCTGGCTTACGGTGCCAGCGAGAAGGCACTGGATGCCGGCATGGTCAATCCGGGTTACGAAGCGCAACCTGCCTGGTTCAAAGTCTCGTTTCTGGATTTGCGCGAAGACATGAAAGAAGCGACCGGCTCGCACAAGCGCGTGATGCTGTATTTCTACCAGGATGGCTGCCCCTACTGCAAGAAGCTGTTGCAAGACAATTTTGGCCAGCGCCCCATCGCCGAAAAAACGCAAAAATATTTCGATGTGATTGCCTTGAATATCTGGGGCGACAGAGAGGTCATCAACTTGCAGGGGAAGACGCTCAAGGAAAAGGATTTCGCCATCCAGATGAAAGTCATGTTCACCCCGACCTTGATCATGCTGGACGAGAAGGGCGAAGTCGCGATGCGAATCAACGGCTATTACGCCCCGGATCGATTTACTGCTGCGCTGGATTATGCAGGGCAGAAAAAAGAGAAAACCTCGACTTTTCAGGATTATTTTGCCAAACATGCAGGCACGCCAGCACAGGGCAAACTTCATGTCGATCCTGCCTGGCTCAAACCACCTTACCGCCTGAACGAAGCCCAGCGCACCACCCGCAAACCCTTGCTGGTTCTGTTTGAGCAGAAACAATGCCTGGCTTGCGACGAGCTGCATCTGGATATACTCAAGCGCAAGGAAAGCCAGGCGTTGCTCGACAAGTTTCAGGTCGTGCAACTGGATATGCGCTTGCCGACAGAAGTCATCACCCCGGATGGCAGGAAGACGACTGCCTCCGAGTGGGCAGCAAAACTCAATGTGAGCTATGCGCCAACCATGGTCTACTTTGATGTGTCAGGCAAGGAAGTGTTTCGTTCCGAGGCCTATCTCAAAGCCTTCCACGTACAGTCGATTCTGGACTACGTCGCCAGCGGCAGTTACCGCCAGTACCCGGAGTTTCAGCGTTTTATCGAAGCCAGAGCTGATGCGCTGAGGGCAAAGGGCGTGGAAGTCGATATCATGAAGTGATCAGGGGTAGCGTTCAGACTTTTTCCTTCTTTGATTTTGGAGGAGGAATGTATACATCCTTATCCAACTTGTCTTTACGTTTCCGCTCCGGCCAGTCGCAGCTTCCACAGTTGGAAGCCAGGTCGCAGCACCACGACATATTTTTCCCGCTAGGCAAGTTGCATCCCAAGTCGCAACCCGAATCGCAAGGCAAGACAAGCAGGTCACAATCGCCACGCTGGCTACGGAAAGGACGTACCACTTCTGGAGAATAGCGCCGGTGGGCTACGCCGCAAAGCCCTGTCCGCTTGTGTAACAGGGCAAAGCCACCCAGTAATCCATGGCGTCTGATGGCTCGGTATCCCAGGCTGGAGCAACTGGCTCTCCCAGTATGCTGGCGATACGCGCAGCAAAAGCCCTTATGAGGCGAGATATGGCGCTGGTAAGCAAGAATGGCGGCAAGCGCGAGTTGAGTAATCAATGCGATTGCTCGGTAATTCTCACTGATCAAGCCCCAGATCGGCAACAAATCGAGCTTCAGGCACGATGCGCTCAATCGGAATCCTGCGCTTTTTTTCGATGCGACAGTTCATTACTTTGGCACAAACGAGGTGCCAGTCGATTTTCAGAAGTGCTTCATAGGCCGTGTTCTCCTGCGGGGTGGCAGGGCGAGGGGTCGTTGGTTGCACACTCTTGAAAGGCTCAGCCCCGGTCAGGCTCGAGAGCATAGTGTTTGTCATCCGGCACCCTGCAACAAGCCAAGCGCTACAGTCGTACTTTCACGCCATCAAATGAAACTATACTGCCCAGCGAAAACTGGGGGAGCGATGCCGCCTATCGTGTGCCATTCGCCTTCTCCTCAAATGGCCGCCCCTACCTGCGCCAACTGGCTACCCGTAGTGGAATCTGGTTCTGCGATTTACGTCGCCCGGAATATTTAGGCCATGCGCTGGACGGTTGGTACACCCCGGAGGGATTGACTTCACTACTCAAGCGCGATGAAGACAAGGCGCACCAGAAACTTGTCGCCGATCCTTTCAACTATGGATTCCCCCTGCGTCATTACCAAAAGGACGCCATTCGTGCCGCCGAGCAGGCTATCGAAGCCGGCCAGCGTGAAATGCTGCTGGCCATGGCTACTGGCACCGGCAAAACCAAAACCTGTATCGCCCTGATTTATCGCCTGCTTAAGGCGCAACGCTTCCGCCGCATCCTGTTTCTGGTGGATCGCTCCGCGCTTGGTGAGCAGGCCACCAATGCCTTCAAAGATACGCGGATGGAAAACCTCCAGACCTTTGCCGACACTTTCGGCATCAAGGAATTGGACGAACAAGCGCCGGACGGTGACACCGCTGTGCATGTCGCCACCATACAAGGCATGGTGCAACGTGTGCTCTATGCGGGCGAGGATGCTACGCCGCCCGCTGTTGATCAATACGACTGCATCGTCGTGGATGAATGCCATCGCGGTTATTTATTGGATCGCGAGTTGTCCGACGCAGAAATGACCTTCCGTGGCTATGAAGACTACATCTCCAAATATCGCCGCGTGCTGGATTACTTCGACGCATTTAAGGTCGGCCTTACCGCCACCCCGGCGCTGCATACTTCGCAAATTTTTGGCGCCCCCATTTACACCTATGGCTACCGCGAAGCCGTTATTGATGGTTATCTGGTGGACTATGAACCACCGGTGCAAATCCCCCCGCGTCAGAATAGTTGTCGCCCCGATATGATCTTGAACTTGGGGGCGATAAGGATGAAACATGGCACGGTACGGAGAAGCATTCAGGAACAGAGTGGTGGCACGGTTGTTGCCGCCGGAGAGCGCCAATATGGG
>JAUYFQ010000055.1 GCA_030690895.1 Sulfuricellaceae bacterium | reverse complement strand
ATGCCTCCCGCCCTTGTCAACCACAAATCACCCTTCACCCCGCCAGTGGGGGTTAGGGGGCTTTCGCCTGAAAATCAAAAAAATGCGCTGTGGTGATGCAAATGGCATGGAGGGGGATTTGTGCAACATTCAGGCTAGAAGACCTTCTGGCTTAGGATTATCAAATACCGGATGATCTGGCAAAAGTTGCAGAAGCCCTTTCTTGGCATCATCGTTTGTGCCGACTTCAGATGCTGGTCAAATAGTCTCAGGCGTCAGTCCTTTGTCTTCACTGTCTTTTAGAAATTTCTTAATTCGAGGTGCGTTATTCCCATCAACTCCAAACCAAATATTGCCAGCATCAATTTCTTGCTGCATTCGCTCATTGGTATAGAGCCAACATCGGCCCTTTGGTGGGTCAATCTTTCTACCTGACGGGAGTGTTAACGTATAAAACTGACTTGCCGTAGCATGTCCTGCCTGAGCGTTTGCAGAAACAGACTGCCACGCACCACGAGGATCATTATCTTGGTTCTTATAGCGAGATAGGACTTCCGCATTCAAACCTAGCGGATTACGGGTTGCCTCGAATTTCGACTTGTTTTTGGTGTAGACAAGCATGTGATCATGGTTAAAAGAAAAGACGCGCCGGTTCTCTCGGGAAGTCCGCTTTTCCCAAACCATGTTTGCAATGAAATTTGGCCGTCCGAAAATTTCATCACACATTACTTTTAAGTAATGAGCTTCGTTATCGTCAATCGTGATCCACAGCGACCCATCCTCCGCCATCAATCGCCGGATAATCTCCAACCGATCCCGAATCAACGACAGCCAGATCGAATGCTCCACGCCATCGTCGTAATGGGTAAAAGCACTGCCGGTGTTGTATGGCGGGTCGATAAAGACACACTTCACCTTGCCAGCGTATTCCTGCTCCAGCGCCTTCAGCGCCAGCAGGTTGTCGCCGAAGATGAGCTGATTGTCGAAGATGTCACCGATTTCATCCGCAGATTTCGCAGATTCACGCAGATTATTGCCTGGGTTTGAATCTGCGGAAATCTGCGTAATCTGCGGACCACTCTTGACCCGATGCTTGGCGTGATAACTCTTTTCCGGATCGCCCAACAGAATACGCGGCTCCAGCTTGGGCCGTACATCCTTACCAATCCATGTGAGTTCCAGTTTTTGTTTTTTTACTCATTGCATTACTCTATATTCCCATCAGGCCAAGCAACAACCTCTAAAATGCTCAACGCTTATGCAAACCCAATTTCTCAAATAAGACCCTGTTACGACGTTGCGCATCGCGTAACAACTTATCGTATGAGATTATCTCCACATACCCGCGTCAGCAATTGCGTCCATTGCATTTGAAATAGCTTCAAATAAAGGCATCATGCCTTGCGCTTGCTTCAAATCTAGTGACTTGACCAGCCCTTGGATATTTGTCTTCATCTTCGATGCTCCATTTATAAACCGCGCTCAACATTTTTTGCGCATGAAATTGCTACGCCGTTTTCAAGTCATATAAAAAGCATTTGAATTATATGTGTTTTCTTATATATGCCGTTTTCGAGTCAAGTAAAAATCCTAGCCCCAATAAGGCAGGTATTCCGTAAATTTGGATGATTTCGAATGTGGGTCTTTAAGCTTGATGCGCCCGCCATCCAAGGCATCCCGAATCAGGCGAGAAATTTGGGCGCGCTGCTTTTCGGCTACCTTGAGCCGTTCCCTCAGGCTCGTGTTGGTCATGACACTGTTGGAGAAAAACTTGAGCGCGGCATGCTGGTAACAAGCCTCGATGCGTTCGGTTTGCGACATGTCTGCAAATTTCTTGGGCGCATAGAGCGTCACCTTGAAAGCGTTTTCCATGGGGGTGAACACCACCGGTGGAAGACCAAAGAGTTCGATACTTGCGACCACCTTCTGGAAGCCGGTGCCACGTTCCTCGCAGATACGGTAACGGCGAAAGGCAGAAGCCAATTGCTCATTACGTGACTCGGGGGTTGTGCCGATCAGCCGGTCGATCCGTTTGCCCGGTAGCAGACTGCCTGGGTTGGTGAATTCGATGCGGTCGTCAAAAATCTCGACCATCGGCCCGCTACCGGTAATACTGAAATCCTGGTGGATGAGCGCGTTGGCAATCAGTTCACGCAGTGCAATCTCAGGGTAGACACTGACTTCCGTGCGTAGCGATTGCTGGATCACTTCGGAATGCGGAAGCACGCGTTTGAGATAGCCGATCAACCCCTCGAAACCTGCGGCGTAGCCTTTTTGCCCCATCATTTCGTCGATGGTTTCGACCTTGTTCATGCCTCGGTAACGAATGACGCGAATACGCTTGCGCTTGAGTCCGTCGAAATGATCGAGATTGCGCGCTGCTGCAATCGCACCGAGATTGGTGATGTAGTAGCCGTTACTGTCCGGGGTAATCATGTTTTCATCTGACAGCCAGCGTAACAGCTCGTCGTCATCGTCGGGCAATGGCCGCTGGAGCAAATTGGCAATCGTCGTGGTATCCAGTAAGGATTTGAGATCGATGACATGCAAAAGATTCGAGGCACGAAGGTTTTCCCAGCGAGGCGCCTGGCTATTCAACATGAGGCCTCCAACCTCCTGCCGGGAAGCCTTGCGGGTTGTGCCGCCGGAACGAATCCATGCTTCTTCGATGGACTTCCCGCGTTTGTGCGCCGGTTTGTTGCCCTGTTCAGGGACGTGAACAAGCAGAAGTGAGGCTCCCCGATAGTCGATGATCGCATGGTCAATAGCCAAGGGCGGTTCGATGGCATCGCGCCCAAGGTTGGCAAGGGTATTGACGATATTGGCAACTTCGTCCCGAGTAACGCCGACAAGCACAGTATCGCTGTCCCGTATTCCAAACACGAGAAAGCCGCCATTGGGGTAATTGGCAAACGCAATCAGGTGTTCGGTCAGCCGTTCCTTATTGCCGCTCAAGGTCGCCTTCCAGTCAAGTTCGTTGAGTTCGTGGGGAACCGGATCAAGGCTCTGAGCAAGCCATGCCGATGCCACAGGAATCCAGTGTTTTGTCATGTAACCTCCCATTCGAAAACAAAAAGCATCCGTATGTTCGCCTGTCACCGCCGTTGTTTTTCCAGCCCGGTAGGGCGCAATAACCAACGGGCATTGCGCCGGATGCAAACGACCACCACACCCCTAAGCATCACCTTATCTTCACAACTTGGTGCAATGCGCTCGCTTATTGCACCCTACGGCTTTGCCATACTCGCGCAGCAGAAAGAAGGCTAACTTTGACCCCGAATATTGATCAAACCGCCATCTTTTTATTTTGCCGTGAATGCCGCCTGAATATCGCTCGTTGTTGCGCCGCTTGCAATAAGCGCACGCACGATCAAATCCAGCGAAACCGAAGAATCGCCCGCTTCAATTTTTGCAATGCGGGATTGACTTGATTTCATGCGTTGCGCAAGGTCAATTTGCGAAAGTTTATGTTTGATGCGTGATTTTTTTACCGCACTGATTAGTGAACATTTGAGCGCAACGAGCCGCGCCTCTTCATCACTTAATTGCAGAAATTCCTCTGTACTGCCGACTTGCCAGCCATCGGCTTGGAGACGCTCTAATTTGTCAGTATTCATGGCCTTTATCCTCCTGCTAAATTGAGTTGTAGCGCTTCAATCTCGCCTTGCAAATATCAACGACTGTCTGTGGCGTTTGGCTTGTGGTTTTGGCAAAAACATCAAGAATCACAATGGCCACCGTATCAAGGTAGTACACAATGCGCCAGGTACGATTTTCGTCGGGGATTCTCAATTCATGACAACCGCAGCCGATACCGGGCATTGGCCTTGAATGTGGCAGCGATATATTGATGCCCTCTTGCAGGCTTCGTATTAAAACTCCCGCCTCAATCCTTGCTTCTGCGGAAAAAGGGGGCGTTTTTACTTCGCCATGCAGCCACACCAAGGGTTTGCGCTGGTTGCTCACTTGACCGATCTTATGTCAACATTGACATATTTACAAGGCACATTCGTCAGGCTTGTTTTCATAGCACCTCCCAATGCAAGGTAAACAGCCCGGTAGTTGTGACTTGCTGCGTCAATTGCTTTTCCAGTTCGTCGATCAAGTTATCACGCCTGGCCTGTATTTCATCTTGCCGGTTGAATAGCTCACGGCGTTTCTTGTCGCGTTGCGCTTCAAAGTCACGCTGTTCTTTTTGGGCTTGCAGCTTATCGGCCAGCGTGGCTGCGCTCTTGCTCTTGGCTCTTGGTTCGTGCTTCCTTGATTTGCCGGTCGAGTTCCTTGATCTCACGTTCCAGGCCCACTTTCAGATCATCGGCCCAGGTATCAAGCTTCTCGGTTTCTTGCGTGAAGAAGTTCAGGTTGCGTGACTCAAGGTCGGTGATGATCCGGGCTTTCTGTTGGTCAATCTCCCGCTGCAATGTGGGAGGAATGGCCACGCCTGCCGGCACGCCATCGGTACGCGGAAACGCTTCCGCACGTCCGGGCATGCTGAGCAGCCGGTCAGTGACATCTTGGTCGTAGGTTGCGCCGCTGGCAGCAATCGCGGCAGCAAGCAGATGTTCTTCCGTGGCGCCCAGCGATTGAATACGAAGGTGTTGGACCAACAACACGCCAGTTTTGCCTCTGAGCTCCTCGATAACTGAAACCTTGGTACCGTAGGCATCGTAGTCGAGTACCAGCTTGCTGGGCAGCAACGGCACATGCTGTGCATGGTCGATCAAAGCCTGTGCAAGCGGATGCGCCATGCGGTATATGTGCGCTTCTTCGCTCCGGCGGGGCAGTTCATAACGGCCCAGCGGTATAGCGGCTGACGCTCCCTCTTGCACACCATCGGGAATGCTGGTCAGGCGGAAGCCGGTATCGTCATGATCGAAGTCGGCATGCCCATCAAGCGAAGCACGGGTAAAGCGCATCAACAGGCGTTCAAGCTTGCCGAGCGAGGCGCGGGCATCCTGATTGCGCAGTTTTAGACGCTCCTGCACATCCTCATCGAAGTTTTCAAGAAGTGCCTTGCGGGCGTTGAGCATGGCATCGGAAATTTCACCTGCCAGATCGAGTTGCAGTTGCTCGAACGCGCTATGAATGGCCTCGGGATGGCGGCAAGTCTGGTAAATCTCGGCGATGCGGCGCTCGAAATCGACGCCGGACTCCACTGCACCCAGCACCTCATCGCTGGCGCCGAAGACGCCATCGAAGAGTTGAAATTTCAGCGCAAGTAGTTGATAGACGCGCCGGTCGGCTTCGTTGTCGCGGTTCAGAAAGTTGACCACGACGACATCGTGTTTCTGTCCATAGCGGTGGCAGCGCCCGATACGCTGTTCGATTCGCTGCGGGTTCCATGGCAGGTCGTAGTTAATAACCATCGAGCAGAACTGAAGGTTGATGCCTTCCGCCCCTGCCTCGGTGGCAATCATGATGCTGCCTTGTTCGCGGAAATAGTCGACTAGCGCAGCGCGTGTATCGGCAGTGCGGGAGCCAGAGACTCGGTCGGTGCCGGCATGTCGCTTGATCCATTCGGCGTAGATTTCACGAGCCTTGGCGTCGCTGTTGGTTCCGTTGAAAAGAACGACACCGGGGCCGTATTCCGTTTCAGCCAGCAGTTTCAGCAAATACTCTTGTGTGCGGCGGGATTCAGTAAAGACGATAGCCTTCTTGGCCGCGCCAAGCTCCTCCAGCTTTTTGAAAGCTACGTTGAGGGCTTGCAGCAGGGCTGTACCCTTGGCGTTTTCAGTTATCGAAACGGCAAGGTTGCGGAAGGACTCCAATTCGCTGATTTCAGCCTTGATGGCGGTGATTTCAGCCTCGGTGGTGGCTTTTGTGCTGCCCGCGTTGGCGGCGTCAGTCTCGTCAGCGAGTTCGTCGAGTGCCTCGTAGTCCTGGTCAAGTTCCTCGGCAAGGTCTGTACTTGCTGCTTTTTCATCGAGTGACAGGCGCAGCCGCTTGGCCAGTGTTTCCAGCGCCCCGGCAATGGCGAATGTAGAGGATGACAGCAGCTTGCGCAGGACCAGCGTAATCAGTTGCCGTTGACTGTTCGGCAGTGCATATAGGGATGGGCGTTGCAGAAATTCAGATACATCGTTGTAGAGCCTCGTTTCGTCTGCGCCGGGCACAAATTCCTGCAACATCGGAATGCGCCGGGTGTATTTGACATAGGCTTCGACCTGCCGACGTAGCGTGCGTTTGCAGATCGGCTGGATACGGGCTTTCAACGCATCAAAGCTGGCTGCATCCTTGATCTGTCCGAATTGAGCACGGAAGCTGTCCAGATCGCCAAATACGCGCTCATCGACAAAGCTGACAAGGCCATACAGCTCCAGCAGAGAGTTTTGTAGCGGTGTAGCCGTGAGCAAGACCTTGTGCGGGAGCATCAAGGCATCACGTAATATGCGGGCCGTCTTGTTCTCCGGCTTGTAGACGTTGCGTAGCCGGTGCGCTTCGTCGATGACCACCAAGTCCCATGGCACAGACTGAACGTCCTTGGCTTTGCCCGCAGCAAATTGGTAGGAGCAAATGAGTACGGTGGCGTCATTGCCTGCAACGTCGAACGGATTGGTAGCGCCATCCTTGATGGCTTGGCGGTAGGATTTGCTTTCCAGAAGGCTGGCCGCAATGCCGAATTTGTCCGCAAGTTCCTGATGCCACTGTTTACGCAGATTGGCAGGTGTAATCACCAGAATACGCCGCTTGCGCTCTGCCCAACGCTGGGCAATCAGCAACCCCGCTTCAATAGTTTTCCCCAGGCCCACTTCATCCGCAAGGATGGCACCTTTGGATAGTGGGTTACTCGTGGCGAACAGGGCCGCATCTATCCTGAATTTTGCACAAACAGGGCGAATAACAAAGTAAGCATTTGATATAATACGAGTTATCAAAAAACATATTCGTAAAAAATGACTACTTGTACTCGCCCTGATGCCAATTCTACCCCAGAACAACTCCGCTTTCCTCCCGCA
>JAUYFQ010000084.1 GCA_030690895.1 Sulfuricellaceae bacterium | reverse complement strand
GACAGCCTGCTCGAGGAGATCGCCTCGGTTCGCGCTGTCACCAGTCGCGGTAAACGAAATCCCCGTGGCGTGAAACGAAAAATGAGCAAATTCAATCTCCGAAAACGAGGTGATCCGATCAACATGCCTTGCGAGCCAATGCCTCGAATTCTATCTATCTAAACAGTATTGCGGTTAAAGTGTGCCGTAGGAGTGAAGTCCGGACAGGAACATGTTGACGCCCAGGAAGGCAAACGCGGTTACGAACAAGCCAATTACCGCCCACCAGGCCAGAATGGGGCCGCGCAAGCCTTTGACCAGGCGCAGGTGCAGCCAGGCGGCGTAGTTCAGCCAGACGATCAGCGCCCAGGTTTCCTTGGGGTCCCATGACCAGTATCCGCCCCATGCTTCTGCCGCCCACATGGCGCCCAGAATGGTGGCGATGGTAAAAAATGCGAAGCCGATGGCGATGGCCTTGTACATGACATCGTCCAGCATCTCCAGCGGGGGCAGGCGGCTGGCCATGATGCCTTTTGCCACCAGCAGGTAGGCCACGCCGACCATGGCTGCAAGAGCGAAGGCGCCATAACCGATGAAGTTGGCCGGGACATGAATTTTCATCCAGTAGGACTGAAGCGCCGGAACGAGCGGCTGAATTTCATGCGCCTGGCGGTCAAAGGCGTACCACAGCAGAAAGCCGACTGCTGCGCTGATGACCAGCAGGACAAACGCCCCCAGTTGGCGATTCTGGTAACGCAGTTCGTAGAATAGATAAAGCAGCGCTGTCAGAATGGAGAACAGGATGAAGACTTCATACAGGTTGCTGAGTGGGATGTGGCCGACATCCGAGCTGATCAGATACGACTCGTACCAGCGCGTCATCAGGCCGACGAAACCCATGACCACGGCGCTCCAGGTGATGCTGCTGGACACGCGAGCGATGAAGTCAGAACGGGTGAACAGAGCGAACCAGTAACTGGCGGTTGCCAGCACAAACAAGGCGCTCATCCACATGATGGCAGTCTGGCTGCCGAAGAAGAATTTGAGAAAGAAAGCCTGTTCTGCGCGCGCCAGTTCGCCGTGGTATTGACTGACGCCAAACAGGCTGAGTCCGGTCACGACCAGTAACAGTACCCTGAACGGCTTCCAGTGCCATCCCTGCGCAATCAATCCTGCTGCGGTCAGAACCAGGATCCCTTTTTCGTAGGCATCCATAAAGTTGCCATATAGGCTAAGTGCATAATAGCTGCCGCATACAAGGAAAATGGCGTAGAACCAGTCAAGCCAGTTCAGTGTTTTGAGTATCCCTGGGCGGCCATAGAGGTGAGCCTTGTCTGTCAATTCCATGTGTTAATCCTTCAAGATGTTTCTGATATTTTTCAGGTGACGGCCAAAATCGTGCTCGAAATCCAGTGTCTTACGGTTGCTTGACATGGCCAACAGGACACTCCCAGATCCGGGTTTGACTAGCAGCC
This sequence comes from Sulfuricellaceae bacterium, assembly GCA_030690895.1. Classification (GTDB taxonomy): domain Bacteria; phylum Pseudomonadota; class Gammaproteobacteria; order Burkholderiales; family Sulfuricellaceae; genus Sulfurimicrobium. The sequence continues at coordinate 55,206 of JAUYFQ010000084.1, read as the reverse complement.
AGAGCCGGCGTTCCCTGACGTAAAACATAAAGAAAACGCCCAGAACGAGCAGCGCCGATCCGCCATAGACGATATTTTTTCCTGGTGAGCGAGTAAGTTGAAGTCCGCTGGCCTGTATTTCGTCAAAACTGGAAAGCTGGAGATAAACCGGCGCGCCATAGGCGAACAGGTCGCTGATTGCGTTGATGCTGTCGCGGACAAAGCGCAGGCTGTTTTCATTCATCTCTGCAGCTGGCAGCGACGCGCGTTCATGCGACATGGTATATGCCGAGACTGCGGCACTTTCGATGATCCTGATATAGGTTTGTGCGGCTTTGTCCTGTTCATCAGCCGGTACTGTTTTTTCGATGAATTTTGCCATGGCTTCAAAGCCGCCAGTTGAAAAAATCTCAAGGATTTTGGCAGTACTGTCTACCAACTTGGATAGCATGACGCCATCCACTTTATCGCCCTGCAAAGCAAATGTCGCGAATCTGCGGGCAATCTCAGGATGGCTGGCCTTGTCGAGCAGGATGGCACGCAAGCGCATGAAAGAATCGATTTCCAGCTTGGCATCGAGTGGAAAGCGGACATAACGGAACGGTTCATTGGGCGCATTTCTGACGCCGGAGAGCAGGTACCAGTGTTCCTCGAGCTGGATCGGTTGCATGTAGTTGAAAAACTCGCGCGCCTGCCCCTGCGCATCTCGAATTTTGAATTGAAAACTTGGACCAACGTTGCGCAGGTCCTTTTTCGTGGATTTGTTGCTGCCGGACTGCAAAAACTGACTCATGTTTTGCAACATGCCGCCGCTTTCAGTGGCTTTGGCAAAGTCTTCAATGTTGAATTTTCGGAATTCAGTGAATTCCACTGTATAGCTGGCATCCCCATTGGAAAGTTGAGTGGCTTGCTTGACGACCCCCTCCATGGCGAAGGATTCATGTGTCGGGCTGAAAAGGTTCCAGCCTTTCATGTGCAGCTTGGAACCACCATCGCCAAAGCTGGCCTGATAAATAGCGATGCCCTTGTAGATGAGGGGGTGGTTTACGCTGATTGTTTGCGTGAGTTTTTGCTGACTTTCCTTGTCGATGAGCGTGATGTCGCTTTCAAACGATTTCGGCTGCCCTGTCGGATAGTGCTCGATACGGAACTTGTTGAGCAGGATGTCGAAAGGTAGCTCCTGAACCAGGTAGCCGTCAGCGATATTCAGGAAAATCACATCGGCGCCCGCCCCTTCCGGAATGGTGACGCCACCCCGGAAGGACAGGTTGGATGGCGACAACCGGCTTGCCGGAGGGACATCACTTTGGGGAATGTCCCTTGTCTCAAGGGTCTTCCAGCCTAGTAGTTGTTGGGCCTTGAGTGGTAAGTTTCCATCGATGAGGCCGCCCAGGCAAATCACGACGATGGCGGTGTGGGTCAGCATGTAGCCGATTCGGTGGTAGCTGCCAGCCTTGGCCGCCACCAGAATATCTGTTTCACCCATCTGGGTGGTTTTTGCCCTGAACCCATGTCCGGTCAGGTAGGCGGCCAGTCTGGACTGCGTTTCAGTGGCTGAAAGTGGTGTTGAGAACTCGGCTTGATGTGAGAAGGCGCGCAAGGAAATTTCCGTCGCGTGTTCCCGGTAAGAGCGCATCTCTTTGAGCATCAGGGGTGTATTGCGAAAAATGCACATCCCGGTCGAGAGAATCAGAAAACCAAGAATGGAGATAAACCAGCCGGAATGATAGACGTCATACAAGCCGAGTGTCTTGAACGTTTCAAACCAGTATTGCCCGAATTGCATGACGTAATTCGGATAGGGTTCGTTCTGCTTCAGCACAGTGCCAATGATGGAGGCGATGGCGAGCACTGTCAGGAGACTGATCGCAAATCGCATTGAGCTGAATAGCTCATAGATATTCTGGCTCAGGGTACGGTGAAATGAATTCGAGTTCGACACTGTGTCAGCAGACCTTGATAAATGGGACGGAAAAAAAAGGGTGACGCCGTCACCCTTTAGTCTATTTTTGTAGCCATATAGCTTATATGAATATAGCCATCCGGCTAGGACTTAATTCAGCCCGGCAATGTATTCAGAGACAGCCTGCATTTCTTGGTCGGTCATTTTCTGGGCAATCACGCGCATCATTTTTGCTGCATCATTGGCGCGCTCGCCGCTACGGAACAGCTTCAGTTGGCCAAGCGTATATTCGGCGTGCTGTCCTGCCAAGCGGGGAAACTGAACCGGGATGCCCGAGCCGTTAGGTCCGTGGCAAGCTGCGCAGGCCGGTACGCCAGATGACTGATTGCCACCCTTGAACAGTTTCTGGCCGGCAGCGACGAGTTCCTTGTTGGCAGCCGCGCCCGGACTGGCCTTTTTCTCCGCAAAGTAGGCGCCCAAGTTATTCATGTCTTCAGGGGTCAGAGCGGCAACCATGCCGGACATGATCGCGCTCTTGCGCTCGCCGGATTTGAAGTTGGAGAGCTGCTTGGTGAGGTATTCGGGGTGTTGCGATGCCAGTTTTGGATTTGCAGGTGCAGCACTGTTGCCGTCAGCGTTATGGCATGCGGCGCATACGGTCGTGGCAGTTTGTTGCGCCTTGGCAGGGTCACCCTTGGCGGCATTTTCCGCCAGCGCTGAAGATGCGGCTACCATTGCCGCAATCGCCACCATCGCCATGGTTTGTTTCATTGTTGTGCTCCTTGACAGTGCTGTAGACATAAAAAACGGCAATTCTATACCAAGACTGGGCTATCATGCCAATTTGGCTGAAATTTTTTCCCCTATGCCTTTATTCCAGAATGCGCAGTTTTATATATCCGCCCATGATTTGCGCGACTTGCCGATGGCGGCAGGGCCGGAGGTTGCGTTCGCGGGCCGATCCAATTCCGGGAAGTCGAGCGCGATCAATACATTGTCAAATCGTACACGGCTCGCGTTTGTCAGCAAGACGCCTGGCCGAACCCAATTGATCAATTTTTTTGCGTTGGATGGGGAGCGTTATCTGGTAGATCTGCCAGGGTACGGTTACGCCGATGTACCCGAGCGAATCCGCTTGCACTGGCGTTCCGTGCTGAGTGCATATTTGCAATACAGAACCTCACTTGTGGGCCTGGTGTTGATTATGGATATCCGGCGTCCATTGACCGATCTTGATAGCCAGATGCTGGACTGGTTTCTTCCAACCGGCAAGCCGGTTCACATTCTTCTGACCAAGTCGGACAAACTGAATCGTCAGCAGGCGTCACTGGCGTTGCGTCAGGTCAAGCAAGCACTGGGTGAGCGCTATCCTGGCGCAACGGCCCAGTTGTTTTCCAGCCCGAAGCATCAGGGGATAGAGGAGGCGGAACAGGTAATCAATGGATGGTTCACGCGTTCTCAAGAAGAAAAAGCCCCCGACTTAAAGGGGAGGTCGGGGGCCGAAGAGGCCTTGACTGGCGTCAAGGCGCCCGCTCAGGGAGGAGAGGCGGGAGACGATCATTGACCATCTGTTGCTAGGAGAGGGATGGTGTCAAATTAGTTCCCGCTAATATAAACTCGGGTTTTAATATTTCGTTCGAGATTTCCTGAATGCAAACGCTTGGCCAATTTCCCCACAGGCGCATGCGTCGCATGCGCCGCGATGATTTTTCACGGCGCTTGATGCGAGAGTCGGCGCTGACTGCTTCCGACCTGATTTATCCCGTATTTGTTCTTGACGGGGAAAGCCGTGTCGAACCCGTGGCGTCCATGCCTGGCGTTGAGCGCCTGTCAGTGGATCACCTGCTCCGGCAGGCTGAGCAGTGCATGAGCCTCGGCATACCGGCGCTGGCTCTGTTTCCGGTCATTGATTCTGCGCTGAAAAGTCTCGATGCCGTTGAGGCGTTCAACCCTTCTGGCCTGGTTCCTCGCGTGGTGCGCTTGCTCAAGCAGCATTTTCCAGAATTGGGCGTGATTACGGATATTGCACTTGATCCTTACACCAGTCATGGTCAGGATGGTCTGGTTGATTCGGATGGTTATGTACTGAATGATGAAACGGTGTCTGTACTGGCTCGTCAAGCTCTGTGCCACGCCGAAGCAGGTGTGGATATCGTGGCGCCGTCGGACATGATGGATGGCAGAATTGCTGCAGTGCGTGAGGCATTGAATGGTGCGGGCCATGTGCATACGCGAATTCTGGCGTATTCGGCCAAATATGCATCCAGTTTTTATGGGCCGTTCCGGGATGCGGTTGGATCAGCGGCAAACCTGGGTGCTGGTGATAAATATACTTATCAAATGGATCCGGCAAATAGCGATGAAGCGCTATGGGAGGTTGGTCTGGATCTGGATGAGGGGGCGGACATGGTGATGGTCAAGCCTGGTATGCCCTACCTTGATATCATCAGGCGCATCAAGGATGAATTCAAGGCGCCAACTTTTGCATACCAAGTGAGCGGTGAGTATGCCATGCTCAAGGCGGCTGCCCAAAACGGCTGGTTGAACGAGAAGAGTTGTGTGCTTGAATCCTTGTTGTCGTTCAAACGTGCTGGTGCAGATGGTATTTTGACTTATTTCGCGCTGGATGCCGCTCGCTGGCTACGAGAAAGCCAAAAATAAAGAAAAAGTGCGTTACTGAGCCAAGATGGCGCGGCGCTCGCGATCCAGTTTGTTGATGTAGCGTTGAATGCTTGACTGCTGGCTAGGCGGAAAGTCGATAAACATGCAGCCGGCACGGTGGGTTTTCATGTTATTTTTCAACCAGATCTCCTGCTCGTTGCGAACTTCGAGCCCGGTTTTAAGTGGATCGATACCTGGAATCATGATGTTGCATTCGGGAAGGGTGTCTCCGATGGCGAGTCTGAGGCGCTCATGGTAGTGAGTGATGGCGATTCCACCCAGACTGATGTCGGACACTGTGATTTCAACTGTTCCATCTTCATGATTGGGAATGAGACACTTGACGGGGTGGCTTACCGGCGTGGATAAACGATAAAACTCCCGCCGCTGCAATTTTAGCAACTCCTTGGGCAAGGCAATTTCGAAGGCTGGTTTCCCTTCATGGATACTGCGTTCTATCCTGTTTGCAATGAACTGGATCCGTACGTGATCTTGCGTGCTGACAAAAATGATTTTATCGCTCTCCAGAATGCGTCTGTTCAGTGCGTCGTCTACTCCAATATCAAGGAGGATCGTGTTGCTGTCGGTAGAGATATCGAGGATGGCCGTCAGAATGAAGTCGCTCCCCTGATTGAAATAGGCAGTAACGATTTCATTTTTTGCCTGAATGGCTTTCAGAATGTAGGGGATCTCCATTTTTGAGCGGATCATGTAATTGCTGTTTTCCGCCGCGATGTCGAAATTCTTTTTTTGAGTGGCTGTCATCTTGTGTCCAGGTCTCGTGTTTTAAGCAGTGCCGATATTTGCGCCCATGGCGAGCAGCGTTTCAACTTGCTTGATTCGTGCGCGATCAGGGGCTTTACCGTCGAGTGCGTCTTTTGTGTTCCTGCGTAGTTCATTGATGCCATAAACGGCAACGTGAACTTCAGCGATATTTCCAAAAAGGGTGAATACGGGAATCATGGTTGATTCATTGTTTTGTTTTAAGCGACGTTCAGCTGTTTCAAATGGAATGGCGTTCTTCAGTAAATACAATTCGATTTCTTTGGAGCTATCGGCAAAAATCATCAAGTTGATGTCGGAATGTCGTGAGGCTGTTCCAGTCAGGACGGAACCTGTCAGGAAGGGGTTGAAATCCACCAACTGGTGCATGAATCGCAACGCTTCCTCTCTTAATTGTCTGAGCCGAATGGGCTGTTCGTCACTTTGATAAAGGGCTTGATAGGCTTTTAGCGCCATTTGAAGCTCAGCATTTGACGGTAGGTTATGGGTGTCAGCGGCGCCGATCTGTCTCGCGGCCTTGCGCTTTGCGCTGGAAAAGTCCTGCATCCCGTCCTCCGCAATCAATCGTGCTGCGGCCTGCGCGATACGCTCTCTCATCTGGTTGTGTTGAAGGGCTGAATGTTTCATCTGATTCTAAAACAACTGATTCTTTATCTCGTCGATGGTTTTGACGATGCCATCGAAAATGTCGTCAGTCCATTGGCTGCTGGACTGAGGGGGAAACTCCTGATAGAAGAATTCAGGCGTTCCTCCTTCTTCCATTCTGGCGCCATTCTGGAGATTGATACTGATGACGCTGATCCCATCAGGCATTGTGTATTGGCTTTCTGGCATGCCTTTAAGTGCTTTGCTCATATAGTTTATCCAGATCGGCAACGCAGCATGCCCACCTGTTTCATTGCCGCCCAGAGAGCGAGGCTTGTCAAAGCCGATCCATGAAATACCTACCAAACCAGCGTTATATCCGCAAAACCAGGCATCAATCTGGTCATTGGTCGTACCTGTCTTGCCAGCCAAATCCTGGCGGCCCAGTTGCATGGCCTTTGTCGCTGTCCCATGCCGCACCACGTCCTGCATGAGGCTGGTCATGATGTAGGCGTTTCGCCCATCAATTACACGTTCTGCGGCTTCCCCCGCACGTTCGACCTTGGTTTGCGATAGAACGTTTCCCTTCGAATCCAGAACCCGGTCAATGAAATAAGGTTGAACCCGGTAGCCCCCGTTAGCGAAGATGGAATAGGCTCCGGCCATTTGCATGGGAGTTACTGACCCGGCTCCAAGTGCCATGGTTAGATAGGGAGGATGCCGGTCTGCAGGAAACCCGAAGCGGGTTATATAGTCTTGGGCGTATTCAGGGGTAATGGACTGAAGGATGCGGATTGAAACCAGATTTTTGGATTTGGTAAGTGCGGTGCGCAGGCGCATCGGACCGTCGGTGGTGCCATCATAATTCTTCGGTTCCCATGGCTCTCCTGCTGTGCTCCCTGGAAGCGATAAGGGCGCATCATTGATGATGGTGGCTGGTGAAAACCCCTTTTCGAGGGCGGCTGAGTAGATAAACGGTTTGAAGCTCGACCCCGGCTGCCTCCAGGCTTGCGTGACGTGGTTAAATTTGTTGCGACGGAAATCAAATCCACCAACCAGTGCGCGGATAGAGCCGTCAGTTGGATCGATCGACACCAAAGCGGACTCAACCTGGGGTATCTGGGCGATTTGCCAGCCCCCCTTGGGCATTTTTGCGATGCGAATCAGAGAACCTTTGCGCAGTGCCGGTTTTTGCGTGCTGGATTCGGAAAGATATTTGGACGCAAATTTCAGCCCTTCACCGGCCAACTCAATTTCCTCGCCATCCTTGTAATAGGCCCTGATTTTTTTTGAACTTGCTTCCAGAACAACAGCGGGAAATAGATCGGCAATGACATCGATATTATCCAGGGCGTCATCCAGAACATCCTGGACTGGGAGTCCTTCCGGATTGCTCAAGTCAGTGAAGCCTTCCGGGCCACGGTAGCCATGTCGTCGATCATAATCGATCACCCCTTGGCGTAAAGCCAGGTTGGCCGCTTCCTGGTCTGCCCGCCGTAAAGTGGTATAGACGGTAATGCCAGACGTGTAGATCTGGTCCTGGTACCGTTCAAACAGATTTTGGCGCACCAATTCAGCGATATGGTCTGCACTGACTTCCGAGCTGCGAGTGTCGCGCTGAATGTGAAGCGATTGCTGCTGGGCTGCCAGCAATTCGGTTTCATTGATGAAGCCAAGATGATGCATGCGGCGGAGAACGTACTGCTGCCGTAGCTTTGCTCGTTTTGGATTGACTACCGGGTTGTAGCGAGAGGGCGCTTTGGGTAAACCCGCGAGCATGGCAGCCTCGGCGACAGTGATTTGTGCGATCGGTTTGCCAAAATAAAGTTGGGATGCCGCAGCAAAGCCATATGCGCGTTGGCCAAGGTAAATCTGGTTCAGGTACAACTCCAGAATTTGATCTTTGGATAGGCCGCGTTCGATTTTCAATGTCATCACGACTTCGCTGAGCTTGCGCGTCAAAGTTTTTTCGTTGGACAGGAAAAAATTTCGTGCCACTTGCATGGTGATGGTGCTAGCGCCTTCTCGGGCGCTGCCTGATGTCAGGTTGGAAAAGGCTGCGCGTGCCACGCCAAGGTAGTCGATTCCCCCGTGCTGGTAAAACCGGTCATCTTCGGCCGCCAGGATGGCTTGGCGCAGAATGAGCGGGGTCGCCTGTATTTTGATCAGGGCGCGGCGTTCTTCGCCAAACTCACCAATCAGGGCGCCGTCAGCAGTGAATACGCGTAAAGGAACCTTGGGGCGGTAATCCGTAAGTGAGTCCAGAGAGGGAAGTTGGGACTGAATCAACAGAAGCGCCAGAGAAAGCAGCGCTGCAACAATCAGTGCGCCCCCCCCTACTATCAATATGACATAATGCCACCAGCGAAAAATCATTTTGGATTTTTTCTTGAGAATTAAGGATTAAATTACGTTTATTATAGGCAGTAATGAATTGCAAAAGTAATCCGCCAAAAAAAGCTTTACAGGGGTTATAGTTGCTGCTAGTCTTTAATGTAAATTATTCCATATCGCGCCTAACCAAGTTAATTCGGAAGGAAAAATAATTGCGATTCGACTTTCTAGAAGCTAAATCTCCCCCGCTGATAGGGGTGGACATCAGTTCTTCATCGGTAAAAATGGTCGAGCTTTCCGAGGCCGGGAAGGATCTTTATCGCGTGGAGCGTTATGCAATTGAAGCTCTGCCGAAAGATGCGGTGGTGGACGGCAATATTGTCAACCTTGAGGTGGTGGGGGAGACGCTGAAACGCACCTGGAAGCGTTTGGGTGGCCGTATCAAGAATGTAGCCTTGGCATTGCCATCGGCGGCGGTTATTACCAAGAAAATTACCGTGCAAGCGGGTCTTCGTGAACAGGAATTGGAACTGCAGGTCGAGACTGAAGCCAACCAGTACATCCCGTTTGCTCTTGACGAGGTCAACCTCGATTTTCAGGTGATAGGCCCGGCGCCTGGGAATGCTGGTGATGAAGAGGTTCTGATCGCGGCGTCGCGCAAAGAAAAGGTTGATGACCGCGTGGCGGTTGCCGAGGCTGCCGGATTAAAGCCATTCGTCATGGATATTGAGTCATATGCGGCTGAGACGGCATATGAACTTATCTCCCGCCAATTGCCCAATGGCGGCCGCGATCAAACTGTGGCGATCGTCGACATAGGCGCGGCAATGACGCATATCAACGTACTCCACAATAATCAGTCAGTCTACTTGAGAGAACAGAGTTTCGGGGGTAATCAGCTTACCCAGGAGATTCAGCGCCGGTACAGTCTTTCTGCGGACGAGGCGGAAATTGCCAAACGCCAGGGCGGATTGCCGGAAAATTACGAACCAGAAACCCTGCAGCCATTCATGGATACTCTGGCGCTGGAAGTTGCCCGAGCTTTACAGTTTTTCTTCTCATCGACCCAGTTCACCAGGGTGGATCATATTCTGCTTGCTGGCGGTTGCGCCATGATTCACGGTCTGGATGAAGTGGTGGCTAGCCGCACTCAGGTAAGCACCATGATTGCAAACCCCTTCGCTAACATGGCGCTCTCATCCAACGTTAGGCCGAAACAGTTGACCGCTGATGCGCCTGCACTCTTAATAGCCTGTGGCTTGGCATTGCGGAGGTTCGACTCATGACTGTGCGCATTAACTTATTGCCCCATCGCGAGCAGAAGCGCGCGGCCAGGCAGAAGCAATTTATCGTGCTGGCTGGAATGACTGCCGGATTGGGGTTGGTTGTTGCCTTGGCTGGGCATGTCTTTTTCTCTGGTCAGATTGACAACCAGGATAGCCGCAATAATTTCCTGAAAACAGAAATGTCCAAACTGGACAAAGAAATTGAGGAAATTAAGGATATCAAGGAAAAAACAAATTCACTGCTAGAAAGAAAGAAGGTAGTGGAGTCATTGCAAAGCAATCGCTCTCAGATTGTCCATTTGTTTGATCAAATGGTCAAGCAGTTGCCGGATGGTGTTTACCTCAAACAAGTGGATCAGAAAGGCAAGACCATAAAGCTGGTAGGTTACGCCCAGTCAAACGCCAGGGTGGCTTCTCTCATGCGAAATCTGGATGCGTCTCCATGGCTGGAAGGGTCAACGCTTATTGAGGCCAAGGCGGCCATGGTTAATGGTTTGCGAGTTAACGAATTTACAATGGAAGTAAAGCTGACTGCGCCACAGCAAGATGTTGAAGAAAAGAAAACATCCAAAAAGACAGCTTCTACCAATTTGGTGGGGGGGCATCCAGTATGAACCTTGATGAACTAAAAACTCTTAATATCAAGGATATTGGTGGGTGGCCAATGCTGCCTAAGATGGCTGTGCTTTTGGCCTTGTTGTTGGCAGCAATCTTTGCGGCTTACTGGTTTGACTGGAATGCCCAAATGGAGCAACTGGAAAAGTCCAGGGAGGAAGAGGCCAAAATTCGTGAGGAATATCTGGGCAAAAAAAAGCAAGCCATAAACCTGGATATTTATCGACAGCAATTGAAAGAAATCGAACAGTCATTTGGCGCCTTGCTTAAGCAGCTGCCAAACAAGTCGGAGATGGATGCCTTGCTCGTTGAGATCAATCAAGCCGGATTGGGTCGGGGACTGGAGTTCGAATTATTCAAGCCAACCCCCGAAGTCATGTCTGAGTTCTATGCTGAGGTACCGGTGACCCTGAAGGTAACGGGGGGCTACCACGATCTCGGGAACTTCGCTGGCGATATTGCACAAATGCCCCGCATCGTTACATTGAACGAGGTGAAAATTGACGTAGCGAAGGACGGTAGGTTGAGCATGGATGCCGTAGCTAAGACATATCGCTATCTTGACGAAGCTGAGGTGGCCGCCAGACAAAAAGCGGAACGGGATGCTCTGGCAGCCAAGAAGGGGGGCAAAAAGTGAGACGTCTGATAATACTCGGATTGCTGACTGGCTTGAGCGCGTGCAGCGGCGGAGCGCACGATGATCTGGAACAATTTATCCAGGACTCTGGGCAGGGTATGCACGGAAAGGTTGATCCAATTCCAGAGGTGAAACCATATGAGCCATTTATATATGAAGCATTCAGCGAACCAGAGCCATTCAAACCAAGAAAACTTAAGCCTTCCAGTGGATCAGGCGGTGGGCTGATTCAGCCCGACCTGAATAGGCGGAAGGAAGCACTGGAGTCATTTGAACTTGAAAAGCTGAAAATGGTTGGAACGCTGGAACAAAACAGCGTTTTCTATGCCCTGATCAAAGCCCCAGACAACAGTTTGCATCGAGTAAAGATCGGAAATCACTTGGGAGTTAATTACGGAACCGTCGTGACGATTTCTGCCAGTGAAGTTAATGTGAAAGAAATCGTCGAGGATAGCGCGGGCGATTGGAGCGAAAAAGAAAATAGCATAACCCTGGCTGAAGAGTCTGGCCAGGATCAATTGAAGAAATAGGGGTGGCCATGATTACGTCAAAAATATCCAAGAAATTATATGCCGGGGCTTGGGTGTCTTTCCTGCTGGCATTTGGCCCCGTAATGGGGATGGCGGCTGACATTCAGAGCGGATCGCAAGCGAAAGCAATGTCGAATGCAATTGAAGATGTGAGTTTTTCGACATATCAGGGTGGAAAAGTTGAAGTCAAGGTGACGCTGAAAGAGCTGCTTGCCGCCCCACCAGCCGGGTTCTCGACCAATAACCCGCCACGCATTGCGCTGGACTTTCCAGATGCGGCGAACGCAACCGGAAGAGCCGTTGTCGACGTAGGTAGTGCTGCGCTGAGAAGCATAAATATTGTTCAGTCAGGAGCCAGAACGCGACTTGTGATGAACCTGGCAAAGTCGGCAGGCTACGAAACGAGAATAGAAGGGAAAACCCTTTTTATAACACTGCAAGCAGGCTCAACTGCGTCCCCAGGTAGTACGAATGAGACCACCAGATTCGCCGAGGCAGGTTTGTCTCGCCAGGGGCACTCGTTGGAAATGGTGGATTTCAGGCGTGGAAATAACGGGGAGGGGCGTATCGTTGTGGGGCTGTCTGATGCTTCGACCGGGATTGATATCCGAAAACAAGGGAAAAACCTGGTCATTGATTTTCTGGACACAACGCTGCCATCTCAGATGTCGAGAAAGCTGGATGTTAACGATTTCGGCACTCCAGTTAAGTCTGTGACGTCGACATCATTTGGTAAGAGTTCGAGGGTCGTTATCGAGCCGCAGGGGCTTTGGGAATACTCGGCATATCAGGCGGACAAGCAGTTCATCGTCGATGTAAAAAAGATACAAGAAGATCCTAACAAGATGATTCAGTCGGGTAAAACTGGCTATGCTGGAGAGAAGCTATCTCTCAACTTCCAAAATGTAGATGTTCGGACAGTGTTGCAAGTCATTGCGGACTTTACCAATCTGAATATCATTACCAGCGATTCAGTTTCAGGCTCCTTGACCCTGAGGCTGAAGGATGTGCCGTGGGACCAGGCGCTGGATATTATTTTGAATGCCAAGGGGCTTGATAAAAGGAAAAATGGAAATGTGGTTTGGGTGGCGCCACGGGACGAGCTAGCAGTAAAAGAAAAATCAGAACTAGAAGCTAAGCAACAAGTTACAGAACTTGAGCCACTTCAGACTGAGTATTATTCATTGAATTACCTCCGGGCGGATACTGCAGCCAGGATGCTAAAAGGTGAGGCCGGTTCCGCAGCAAGTGATGCCGTTGCCATTTCGTGTGAGCGCTCGGCAACTGGATTGAGGTCGGCGACATCAGCAAAAGGCGCCGGGTCAGGGAGTGATGATGAGAAAAACAGCGTTATGTCAAAACGCGGTGCTGTGACATACGAATTGAAAACCAACATACTTATTGTCAACGAAATTCCTTCCAAGCATGAAGAAATCAGAAAGCTTTTTAGTGTAATTGATGTCCCAGCGAAACAGGTCATGATCGAGGCGCGCGTTGTCATAGCGAGCAGCGGATTTGGAAGAGACCTCGGTGTGCGCTTGGGCATGCAGCAGGCCGGTATAGTAAATGGCACACATCGACTGTCGGCTTCACAAAATTTGGAAAATTCTATTGTAACGGCCTCCAATGTTCGATTGCCGCCAGATGGTGTTGCTGGACCGTTAAAGTATAACGATGGCAAGGTCGAGTACGACATAACGAAAACCACCGGGAGTGGAATTGGTGGAAACTCAAATGTAAATCTTGGTGTGCCAAATGCGGCTGGTTCGTTAGCCCTGTCATTACTAAATTTGGGAAGCGGCAATTTGGTTAGTTTGGAATTAACAGCAATGGAAGCTGATTTGAAAGGTGAAATTATTTCGAGCCCTCGAGTAATGACCTCAAATCAGAGACCTGCTGCAATTTTGCAGGGGGTAGAGTTGCCATATCTGTCAATTAGCCAAAGTGGTACGGTTACCGAGTTCAGAAATGCAGCGTTGTGCCTTTTGGTTAATCCGCAAATTCTCAATAATGACTCTATTCTCCTCGATGTTGAAGTTACCAAGGACGAGCCGGGCGAAGAGACTAGAGCTGGTCCAGCGATTAACTTCAATCGGGTTAAAACACAAATTCTGGTCAACAACGGAGATACTGCCGTCTTGGGGGGTATTTTTCAACAAGAAACTAGAAATGATGTAACTAAAGTGCCTTGGCTTGGTGACTTGCCTATGCTGGGGAATCTATTTAAGACCAGTCACAAGAGTGATGAAAAAAGGGAGTTGATGATCTTCCTTACACCGAAAATAGTAAAGGAAGCACTTAAAGTTCAGTAAGGTATTTAGATACCCAAAGTATCAAGCATGAAATGCCAGCCAATAGTGCTGGCATTTCATTTTTACGGAGGGCTTCCCCATGCGCTGGAACGTAATGATCATACAACGTCATGAACTAGTTAGAAAATCATGAAATAACCTAGAATTCGAGTAAAAAATGAAGCAATTTACGATATCGATTCTCGCCGCAATAGCACTAGCAACAACATTGACTGCTTGCGAGAAGAATGAAACTGGCCGGGCTGGCCAGAATCAGGAAAAATCCATCCAGATTGGCGCAGTTCAGCCGCTGACTGGACCACAATCCCACCTTGGGAAAGACAACGAAAACGGAACCCGCTTGGCTTTGGATGACGCGAATGCCAAAGGAATTGTAATTGGCGGGAAAAAAATCAGGTTTGAAATGCTGAGCGAGGACGACCAGGCTGATCCGCGAGCCGCAACCATTGTTGCGCAGAAAATGGTTGATGCCCAGGTAAGCGGAATAATTGGGCACTTGAATTCAGGTACGACGATCCCGGCATCAAAGATCTATTTCGATGCCGGAATTGTACAAATTTCCCCGTCAGCAACGAATCCAAAATATACCGAGCAGGGCTTCAAAACGGCATTTCGCGTAATGCCGAATGATATTCAGCAAGGCAAAGTATTAGGTGAATTTGCTGTCAAGAAATTGGCAGTGAGAAAAATCGCAATTATTGATGATCGTACTGCCTACGGACAAGGCTTGGCGGACCAATTTGAAAAAGCTGCCAAAGCTGCTGGGGGCGAAATCGTTTCTCGCGAATTCACGACAGACAAGTCCACCGACTTTATGGCTATTCTGACCACGATCAAAGGCAAAAAAGCCGATTTGGTCTTCTTCGGGGGAATGGACGCACAGGGTGGACCAATGCTGAAGCAGATTAAATCCTTGGGTATCCAGTCCATATTTCTAACTGGTGATGGTGGTAGCACGCCTGAATTTATAAAGCTTGCAGGACTATCGGCGGCTGAAGGTGCATATAGTTCGTTACCTGGTTTGCCGTTAGAGAAGATGCCGGGAGGTCTGGACTTTGCCAAGCGATTTAATGCAAAGTATGGCGAAATTCAGCTCTATGCACCTTACTGTTACGACGCAGTATCTGTGTTGATTGCCGCTATGCAGAAAGCAGACTCAACCGATCCAGCCCGATACCTCCCCGCATTGGCAACAATCACGCATGAAGGTGTAACGGCTAAAATTTCATTCGATGAAAAAGGTGATATTAGAAATGGCGCAATTACACTGTACCAAGTGAAGAATGGAAAGTGGGCCGTGATTGAGACCATTGGCGGCACCGTTACCGAACGGTGATTCGCTGCCCGAATTGAACCAGACATAATTTTCATGTGGCCTACATGCTGTAGTCAGCATTGAATATTTTATACCGATTACCCCTGCAGAAACTTCATTGGATATCTTTCTCCAACAACTCATAAATGGCCTGGTGCTGGGCAGTGTGTATGCACTGATCGCGCTTGGCTACACCATGGTATACGGTATCCTCGAACTCATTAATTTTGCGCATGGTGAGGTTGTGATGATCGGTGCAATGGTTTCGCTGGCGGTAGTCAATGCACTAGTTGCCGGCGGGGTGGATGTGCCAGCCACGATGCTTATACTTGCAGGCCTCATGGTGGCGATTCTGGTCTGTGCCATCATCGGATTTCTTGTTGAGCGAGTAGCCTATCGACCATTACGCAAGGCGCCCCGCCTCGCGCCATTGATTACCGCCATCGGCGTATCCATCGTTTTGCAAAATATCGCCATGATGGTGTGGGGCAAGAAGTACATTTCATTCCCATCCATCCTGCCAAGCCAGCACTACGATATTGCCGGTGCAACAATCACCGACGTGCAAATCCTCATCGTAATTCTCTCCGTATCATTGATGGCTGGACTGGCCACCCTGATCAAGAATACATCGATAGGTCGCGCCATGCGCGCGACAGCGCAGGCGCCAGAAGTGGCTGGATTGATGGGGGTGGATGTGAACCGGGTTATTTCCATCACCTTCATCATGGGTTCTATTCTGGCGGCTATAGCGGGATTGATGGTCAGTGCTTACTATGGCATCGCACATTACACAATGGGATTCATGCTGGGCCTGAAGGCATTTACCGCCGCCGTGCTGGGGGGGGTTGGGAACATCCCGGGCGCGATGCTGGGTGGTCTCCTGCTGGGCATAATCGAGAGTATGGGAGCGGGTTACATTGGTGACCTGAGCGGCGGATTACTCGGTAGTCACTATCAGGATGTATTTGCATTTTTTGTCCTGATTGGCGTCCTGGTACTTCGACCATCCGGTCTATTGGGCGAGCGAGTGGCGGAACGGCCTTGACCAACGAACGGAAAAAGGTCTGGTTCGCATTCATTCTGCTTGGCACAATGCTGGCCATCGCACCATTCCTGGTAGATGCATCGATGGGCCGGGGGTGGGTGCGAATCCTTGATTTCGCCCTGCTGTACATCATGCTGGCATTGGGCCTGAATATTGTTGTGGGATACGCCGGCTTGCTTGATCTGGGCTATGTTGCATTCTACGCCGTGGGCGCATACACATACGCATTGCTGGCCTCACCTCACTTGGGATTGCATCTGCCGTTCTGGTCAATTCTCTTGGCCGGGGCTGCACTGGCGGGCTTGTTTGGGGTTTTGCTGGGCACCCCAACGCTTAAGTTGAGAGGTGACTACCTCGCGATCGTTACCTTGGGTTTTGGAGAGATCATCCGGATCTTTCTGAATAATCTGAATGCGCCGGTCAACATCACAAATGGCCCACAAGGCATCAGCCTGATAGATCCAATCACCATAGCAGGCGTGGCGCTGAGCGGAAATATTCCCTTGATGGGAATGCACCTGCCGGGCACCCACGCAATTTACTACTTATTCCTATTGCTGGCGCTTGTGATCATCTTTGTCTCGATTCGCCTTCAGGACTCACGCATAGGGCGGGCCTGGGTCGCGATTCGAGAGGACGAGGTGGCCGCTGAAGCAAGTGGCATCAACACACGCAATATCAAACTACTGGCATTTGCCATGGGTGCCAGCTTTGGCGGTATCTCGGGCGGGTTATTTGCCGGATTCCAGGGATTCGTCAGCCCAGAAAGTTTCAACCTGATGGAATCAGTCATGATTCTATGCATGGTAGTACTGGGGGGGATGGGGCATATCCCAGGCGTAATACTGGGCGCTGTGCTTCTGACTGTTTTGCCAGAAGCACTCCGATACGTCGGTCCCCTGGAACAATTCCTTTTTGGTCGGGTGGTGGTGGATCCCGCAGATTTGAGAATGCTGTTGTTCGGATTGGCGCTGATCCTGATCATGATCTATCGCCCTAGCGGTCTGTGGCCCTCCAGAATACGACGCAGAGAGTTTGAAAGTGATGATTCCGTACTGGAACACGAGCAGGAAGCGCTTTACGATGCACAGAGGTGATACGTGAGTTTGTTCCGTGCTGAAAAAGTGAGCAAGCGATTCGGTGGTTTGGTGGCGCTGAATGAAGTGTCATTGCATATTGATTCTGGTGAGATATATGGCCTGATCGGACCAAATGGTGCGGGGAAGACAACACTATTCAATGTTCTTACCGGATTGTATTCACTGGATGAAGGCAGAATTGAGCTTGGTAATACGACTCTGAACGGACTTAAACCCAGCATGGTCGTCCGATCCGGATTGGCTCGAACATTCCAGAATATCCGGCTGTTTGCCAACATGAGCGCACTGGAAAACGTGATGGTAGGGCGGCATGTCAGAACTGCCGCAGGACTATTTGGTGCGGTAATGAGAAATAAGCGCACACGCAACGAAGAGCTGGAAATCCGCCGCAGGTCGACAGAATTGCTGGCCTATGTCGGCATTGAAAAACACTGCAATACGCTGGCCAAACACCTTTCTTATGGTGATCAGCGGCGCCTGGAAATCGCCCGTGCGCTGGCAACTGATCCAAAACTGCTCGCGCTGGATGAGCCCGCTGCCGGGATGAACCCAAGCGAAACAGACACGCTCAAAACACTGCTGCAAACCATTCGCAAGGATGGCGTTACCCTGTTATTGATCGAACATGACATGAAACTGGTAATGGGTTTGTGCGACCGCATAGCCGTTCTGGATTATGGCAAAAAAATTGCCGAAGGTACCCCGGCCGAGGTCCAGAAAAACGCCAAGGTCATTGAGGCGTATCTTGGAAGCGAGGCGGCGTGAACTTGCTTGAGGTACGCGGGCTTAATGTGTCATATGGAGGCATTCGTGCCGTCAAAGGTATTGATCTGGACGTCGCCGAGGGGGAGATGGTTTGCCTGATCGGTGCAAATGGGGCCGGCAAAACAAGCACACTGAAAGCGCTGGCCAGACTGCTTCCCGCAACTGGAACGATGAGTTATCGTGGCCAGTCGCTTTCTGAATGGCAGGTGCATGAACTGGTTAGCAACGGTATTGCTCTTGTTCCGGAAGGGCGAGGGATTTTTTCTCGCCTTGCCGTAGAAGAGAATCTGCTGATGGGTGCTTACAGCAGAAAAGATCGGCCCCTGATCCAGCAGGACATGGAGCATGTCTACCATTTGTTTCCACGCTTGTACGAGCGAAAAAAGCAACAGGCAGGCACGCTGTCCGGCGGGGAGCAGCAAATGCTGGCCATTGGGCGCGCCATGATGTCCCGGCCGAAATTACTGTTACTGGACGAACCCAGCATGGGTTTGGCGCCGCTGATGGTGCAGAAAATATTTGAGACCATACTGAGCATCGCTTCTACGGGTGTCACGATCCTGCTAGTGGAGCAGAACGCCAAGCTGGCGCTGGAAATCAGTGATCGTGCCTATGTACTGGAGGGCGGGTTGCTTACCCTGTCTGGGGAAGCGGGGAAACTCATCAAGGATCCCCGGGTGAGGCACGCCTACCTGGGTGAATAGAACTCTGAGGCTACATTTCCTCGATAGAAAACAGCCTTCTATATTCCCTATAAGCGTAGCGATCAGTCATGCCGGCAATATAGTCGGCAATGGTCCTGGCTTTATCCTCTTTTGCCTTGATTTGGTATTGCGGCGCGAGCAAGGAGGGTTGCTCGAAAAAGGCGACAAACAATTCGCGCACGATACGGCGCGTCTTGAGGCTCATGCGCTCGACCAGATAATGGCGATACAGGTGCTGTCGAAGGAAATGCTTGAGTGCGCGTTGCTCGGCAGCAACTGGCGGGCTAAATGCAATGAGCGGATCGGTTTTGCGCACGTCATCCAGTGAGCCAGGCATCGCTGCCTGAATATTGCTGGCGCTTTGCGCGACCAGATCCAGAACCAGCGTGTTGATCATTCGGCGTACTGTTTCATGAATCAGCCGACGTCCTTCCAGCTGGGGATGGTGTTCCCTGGCCATGGCCAGATGCCGCGAAAACAGACTGACCCCGGATAACTGTTCCAGCGTGATCAGGCCTGAACGCAGACCGTCGTCCACATCGTGATTGTTATAGGCAATTTCATCAGCCAGGTTCGCCACCTGCGCTTCCAGGCTGGGACGCCTGTTTTGCAGAAAACGTTCGCCCACTTCACCCAATGCGCTGGCATTGGGCACAGAGCAGTGCTTGAGTATTCCTTCACGAGTCTCGAAACATAAATTCAGGCCGTCAAAGTCGGCGTAGCGTTCTTCAAGCAGATCGACCACGCGCAGGGATTGGAGATTATGCTCGAATCCGCCATGGTCCTTCATGCAGGCATTCAGCTCGTCCTGTCCCGCATGCCCGAAAGGTGTATGCCCCAAGTCGTGCGCCAGGGCAATTGCCTCGACCAGAACCTCGTTGAGTTGCAGATTCCTGGCAATCGTGCGGCCTATTTGCGCGACTTCCAGGCTATGGGTTAGTCGTGTACGGAACAGGTCGCCTTCGTGATTGACGAACACCTGGGTTTTGTACTCCAGTCTTCTGAAGGCGGTGGAATGGATGATGCGGTCACGATCACGCTCGAAGTCACTTCGACCCGATGGGACCGGTTCAAAATGGCGCCTTCCGCGCGTTTTTTCGGAGTGAGCTGCGTAGGCGGCGAGATCACTCATGGCGTTTGCACGAAGCCGCTTAATGCGGCTGCAAGCGGCCCGGTTGGTGCGCCTGACACGACGGCTTCGCCGATGGACTTGAGTAACACGAAACGAATTTTTCCTTCTTCCACTTTCTTGTCCAGTCCCATGTAATCGAGGTATGCCTCAACGCCAAGATCCGGTGCATTGTCGGGAAGTCCCGCCAACCTGAACAGGGCACGGACACGATCCACATCGTGCTCGCTGATCCAGCCCATGCGGCAGGAAAGGTCGGCAGCCAGGACTGTTCCACCAGCCACAGCCTCGCCATGTAGCCAGTTGCCGTAACCCATGCCGGCCTCGATGGCGTGGCCGAAGGTATGACCCAGATTCAGCAGGGCGCGTACCCCGCCTTCGCGCTCGTCAGCGGCCACCACGGCAGCCTTGTTCTGGCAAGAGCGGTGAATGGCGTAAGCCAGCGCTTCCTTGTTGCGGGCCCGCAGCTTGCCCATGTTGGATTCCAGCCACTCGAAAAATGGCAGATCCCGAATGAGTCCATATTTGATGATTTCAGCCAGACCAGCCGAGAGTTCGCGGTCTGGCAGTGTGTCCAGTGTGGCAGTATCAGCCAGCACCACACGCGGCTGGTAAAACGCACCGATCATGTTCTTGCCGAGCGGGTGATTGATGCCGGTTTTGCCGCCCACCGAGGAATCCACCTGGGCAAGCAGCGTGGTGGGCGCCTGGATGAAAGGCACGCCGCGCAGATAGCTTGCCGCCGCATATCCGGTCAGATCGCCAATCACCCCGCCGCCTAGTGCGATCAGCGTGGTTTTACGCTCACAGCGGTGCTTGAGCAGGGTATCGTAAATGCTGTTCAGGGTCTCGCCGTTCTTGTAGGCCTCCCCATCTGGCAGCACGATAGGCAGAATGTCGACGGACAAGCGCGTGAGGGTATCCGAAAGCTGGTCAAGATAAAGCGGCGCAACGGTCGTGTTGGTAATGATGGCAACACGTTTCTGTGCCAGATGGGGTTCGAGCAAGGCTGCCTGATCCAGTAGTTTTGCACCGATATGTATAGGGTAGGAGCGCTCCCCCAGATCAACGTTAAGTGTTTGCATGGTCAGGATAGAGCGCCTTTAGTTTGTTTTCCAGTTGGTAAACCAGCGAGTGTACGCTCTGGCTACCTGTATCGATGATGATGTCGGCCACTTCACGATACAAGGGGTCGCGCTGAACGAAGAGTTCCTGCAGTCTGGCCCTGGGGTCGGCGGTTTGTAACAGGGGGCGATTGCGGTCATGGCGGGTCCGTTCCCAGAGGTCTTTAACCTGCCCTCTCAGGTACACCACCCGGCCATTTTTTTTGAGCGTGTTGCGGTTCTCTTCTCTCAAAACCACGCCACCACCCGTCGCCAAAATGATGTTGTCGAGTTGGCACAATTCGGCAATCACAGCAGACTCGCGGTCCCTGAAACCCGGTTCGCCTTCAACCTCGAAAATGAGCGGAATCTTGACGCCAGTGCGTCTTTCGATCTCGTGGTCGGAATCGTAAAATTCTTTGCCCAGATGTTTTGCCAGAATTTTGCCGACTGTGGTCTTGCCGGCGCCCATCAGGCCAACAAGAATAATATTGTAGGAAGATGCCATAAGTCGTAATGATAACGGCTGTATGGGTATTTGGTCACGCGAATCGACATCTGCAATGGGTATGCGAGCAGCGAATTCGAGAGTGGAAGCCGATCACCGACCGGCTTCCTGTTCTGGAGAGGTCTATCTCAAGTCTGACTCAGTCAGCTTGTTTGCGCAGGAAGGCTGGGATGTCGAGGAAGTCGACACCAGACTGTTTCATGGCTTCAAGCTGAGCACCGCGCTCACGACGACGCATCACGGCAGGCTGTTCCAGTTCCTCGTAATTCACGGCCATGGGGGCGTTGTCGGTGCCATTGCGCACCACCAGTTGCGGTCTGGGTTGCTGGCGCGCAGCGGTTCCGCCCAGGCCGGTGGCGACCATGGTGACCCGCAGCGTGTCGCCCATGTTTTCATCGATCACCGTGCCGCCGATGACCGTGGCGTCTTCGGCAGAAAACTCCTTGATGGTCTCCATGACATCGTAAAACTCTTTCATTTTCATGCTGCCGCTGGCGGTGACGTTGACCAGCACGCCGCGCGCGCCCTTGAGGTCGATGTCTTCCAGCAGGGGGCAGTTGACCGCACGTTCGGCGGCCAGGCGGGCACGGTCGACGCCGGATGCGGAAGCCGATCCCATCATGGCCATGCCATTTTCGGACATGACTGTTTTCACGTCGGCGAAGTCCACGTTGATCAGGCCGGTGCAATTGATGACTTCGGCGATACCTGCGACAGCGCCGTGCAATACGTCATTGGCAGCCTTGAACGCGTCCTGGAAGCTGACATCTTCACCCAATACCTGCATGAGCTTGTCGTTAGGTACCACGATCAGTGAGTCCACCTGCTGGGAAAGATTGTCCATCCCGGTTTGAGCAACTTTGTGACGTTTGCCTTCGAAAGCAAAGGGCTTGGTAACCACGGCCACTGTCAAAATCCCCAGTTCCTTGGCGATTTCTGCCACGATCGGCGCGGCGCCGGTACCTGTTCCACCGCCCATGCCTGCCGTGATAAAGAGCATGTTGGCGCCACGGATCATGTCGGCAATGCGTTCACGGTCTTCCTCTGCCGAGGCGCGCCCGACTTCAGGGTTCGCGCCTGCACCCAGACCCTTGGTGATGGTCGCGCCCAGCTGAATCTGGGTGCGTGCCTGATTGCGTTTAAGCGCCTGCGCATCGGTGTTGGCGCAAATGAATTCCACCCCTTCCAGGCCACTGTTAATCATGTGATCGACAGCGTTTCCGCCGCAACCGCCTATGCCAATGACCTTGATGACCGCATCCTGCATTGGGGCTTCCATTAGTTCAAACATCGCTTCCTCCTTGATTGACCAACTTCCAGAACAAAACCATTAAATTCGTGTTAAAAATTGTCCTTGACAACGCGCCCGAAGGGCTTGTTGCGGCGAAGACTCACCTGCGCAAGCAGGTTATGTCGTAGCCAAACCAACTCCATCTAAAAATTTCCTTGAAACCAACTCTTCATCTTTACGAAAACCTGTTGTATCGACGTACTCTGTAACGTTGCGAACTGATTGCGCTGATGCTGCTCGTAGGCGGACATGAGCAGACCCAGGCCAGTCGCAAAGCGTGGATTACGGACGACCTCTGCCAGCCCGCCCTGGTAATTCGGCAGTCCAAGTCGTACCGGCATGTGAAAGACCTCTTCGCCCAGTTCCACCATCCCTTGCATGACTGAACTACCGCCGGTAATCACGATCCCCGAGGACATCAGATCCTCAAAACCGCTACGGCGCAGTTCGGCCTGGACCAGGGAATACAACTCCTCGACGCGCGGCTCGATCACTTCGGCCAGAGTCTGGCGCGAGAGTTGGCGCGACTCCCGTTCGCCTACGCCAGGGACTTCGACCATTTCGTTGGGATCGGCCAGTTGGCGCAGCGCGCAGCCGTGGGTGCGCTTGATGTCTTCTGCTTCCTTGGTCGGTGTGCGCAAGGCCATGGCGATGTCGTTGGTGATCTGGTCGCCTGCAATGGGAATCACGGCGGTATGGCGGATCGCACCGTCGGTGAACACCGCGATGTCCGTGGTGCCGCCGCCGATATCTACCAGACACACCCCCAGATCCTTTTCGTCTTCGGCCAATACGGCCAGGCTGGAGGCCAGCGGTTGCAGGATCAGGTCACGCACTTCCAGGCCGCAGCGCTTGATGCATTTGATGATGTTCTGTGCTGCGGAAACCGCGCCGGTGACAATATGTACTTTGACTTCCAGCCGGATGCCGCTCATGCCCAGCGGTTCACGCACGTCTTCCTGGCCGTCGATGATGAATTCCTGGGTCAGAATGTGCAGAATTTGCTGATCGGTCGGGATATTCACCGCCTTGGCCGTTTCGATCACCCGATCCACGTCCATCTGCGAGACTTCCTTGTCCTTGATCGCCACCATGCCATGCGAGTTGAAGCTCTTGATGTGGCTGCCAGCGATGCCGGTATAGACTTCGCGGATCTTGCAGTCGGCCATCAGCTCGGCTTCTTCAAGGGCGCGCTGGATCGCATTGACGGTGGACTCGATATTGATCACCACCCCTTTCTTCAAGCCGCGCGAAGGGTGCTGGCCGATACCGATGATTTCCATCCGCCCATCCGGACGAATTTCGGCCACGATGGCGATGATTTTCGAGGTGCCAATATCCAGTCCGACGACGAGTGCTTTTTGCTCTTTGGTCCTGCTCATGTTTCCCCCTGCGTCCCTTTCCTGAGAGTCTGTAAAAAATTGACTGCGATTCGCTCGCTACGATTTTTTTACTGGCCCTGCTCTTGTGTGTTCCATGCGTACAGCAAATCCGTTTGGATAGCGGAGATCCACGTAATCAACGGTCTGGTTCAACCTGGCTATGCTGCGATTGAACACTTTTACAAATTTCCCCAGCCGCGCTTCCACCTGATCCTTGCCCAGTTCCACCGTCAGCCCATTGTCCAGTTTGATCTGCCAGGCGCGACGTGGTGACAGGCTGAGTTGAGCGGGTTGCCGCCCGATCGGTTCCAGTTGCTGTTTGAAGGCCAGATACTGAGCCGACATTTCCTGCACGCCATCCTGCGGGCCATTGAAGACCGGCAAAGTCTGATCCGACGCAGCCTGAAACAGCTCACCCTGCGTGTTGACCAACGCGACATTGCTCCAGCGAGCCAGTGCCTGATGCTCTTCCAGCGTGACTTCCAGGCGTCCCGGCCAGCGGCGGCGAACCTGCACGTTACGCACCCAGGGCAGCTTCTCGAAAGTACGGCGTGTCCGGTTCAGGTCCAGCGTGAAAAAATTGCCCCTCAGTGCCCGCGTGGTAATGAATTGCACCTGTTCCCGCGTGACATGACTGAGCTCTCCATTCACCTTGACTTCTTTCAAGGGAAACACCGGTAGATGAATCACCATGAAGAGCACGGCATACAGCAACATGATGGCCGCCAGCGTGTACAGCAGGTTCGCCAGCCAGAGCATGAGGGCGGGCTTATCCCACATGCGCCATCTCCAGAACCCGTAGCACCAATTGCTCGAACGGAATGCCGGCGTGACGTGCAGCCATCGGTACCAGGCTGTGATCAGTCATGCCAGGGGATGTGTTCAGTTCCAGCAGATAGGGCTTGCCGTTTTCATCCATCAGAAAATCCACCCGGCCCCAGCCCGATCCGCCAACGACCGCAAATCCTTGCTTTGCCAGTTCCTGCATCTCCCGCTCCTGCGCGGTGGACAGGCCGCAGGGCAACAGGTAGCGGGTATCGTCGCGAAAATATTTGGCCTCATAGTCATAAAACTCGGTGGCCGGTTCGATCTTGATGACCGGCAACGCCTGCTCGCCCAGCATGGCGGCGGTGTATTCGCCGCCACCGATGAACTGCTCGGCGATGACCAGGGGGTCGTGCCTGGCAGCCAGTTCATAGGCCGGGCGCAGTTCGGCACGTGTCTTGACCTTGCTGATGCCCACGCTGGAGCCTTCATTGGCCGGTTTGACGAACAGCGGGAGTCCCAGTTGGTCAACAATGGCATCAAGATCGCTATCGGCCTTGATCAGCTTGAAATCCGGGATTGGCAGACCAGCAGCGCGCCAGATCATCTTGGTGCGCCATTTGTCCATCGCCAGGGCGGAAGCCATCACGCCGCTGCCGGTGTAGGGAATGTTCATCAGTTCCAGCGCGCCCTGTACGGTGCCGTCCTCGCCAAAACGGCCATGCAGGGCGATGAAGGCAAGCAAAAAGCCCTGTTCCTTGAGCTGGTGCAAATCCTGTTCAGCCGGGTCGAAAGCGTGTGCGTCCACGCCGCTGGCTTGCAGGGCGCGCAGCACTGCCGCCCCGCTCTTGAGCGATACCTCGCGCTCGGCAGATTTGCCGCCGAACAACACGGCTACTTTTCCGAATGCTTTATGTGTCATGGATGATGAGTTCATGCTTTGCCTACAATTCTGACTTCCGTGACCAGTTCCACGCCCTGTTTTTCCTTGACTGTCGCCTGCACCGTATTGATCAGCGTTTCAATATCGCTGGCGCTGGCCTGCCCGAGATTGACGATGAAATTGGCGTGTTTTTCCGAGACCTGCGCGCCACCCATGGTCAAACCTTTCAAGCCGCAGGCCTCAATCAAGCGCGCGGCGTGGTCGCCAGGTGGGTTGCGGAATACCGAACCGGCGTTGGGCTGGGTCAGTGGCTGGGTCGCCATGCGTTTCGCCAGCCAGCCCTTGATTTTTTGCTTGCTCGCTGCGCCAGCGCCGGGCTGAAGACGCAGCCAGGCGGCGACGAACCACTCTTCTGGGTGAGGAGTGAGGAGTGAGGAGTGAGGGGTAGAAGCGGGCTCACTCCGCACTGACAAAACAACATGCCGATAGCCGATTTCGTATTCATGCGGCAGCCGTTCATGCAGTTCGCCTTGGCGGTTGATGGTGAGTACCTTTTCTACCCGCTGCCAGGTTTCGCTACCGTAGCAACCCGCGTTCATGGCCAGCGCACCGCCCACCGTGCCGGGAATGCCGGAAAGAAATTCCGCTCCTTCCAGATCATGGCGTGCTGCAAAACTGGACACCTTGGGGCTGCTGACACCCGCTTCGGCATAAATCAGGCCTTCTGCTGCGAGTTTGATGTGATTCAACGCGCCATGCAGCAGGATGACGGTGCCACTCAGCCCCCCGTCGCGCACCAGTAGATTGCTACCCAACCCGACGAAGTGAACCAGCCCTGAATTGCTTGCAAGGTAGTGCGCCAGATCCGGCAGGTTGGTCGGTATATAGCAGCGCTCAGCACAGCCGCCAGCCCGCCAGCTGACATGGGCAGACATGGGTTCGTTGAAGCGCAGCTCGCCCCGATCAAAACAATCGCTTTTTACGTTTGCCCCCTCTCCCGTCTCGCCAGAGTGAGCAGCTTTGCTGCCGCTCTCGGCGGGGACACTCCTTGCGGGTGCAGGGGGAGGGTTGCACCCTGAAGGGCATAAAGGGAGGGGGAGTGTCTTGGAGGTATACGCCATGGCCAGCACCTTTAGCGCTCCCCTCTTGCCAGCTTGCCCGGCACGTGGCCAATGGAGCCGGCGCCCATCACCAGCACCACATCCCCATCCTTCGCCATGGCCAGTATGGATGCAGGCAGGTCGGCAATATTTTCGACAAAAATCGGCTCTACCTTGCCGGTGACCCGGACCGCGCGCGCCAGCGCCCTGCCGTCGGCCGCCACGATGGGCGCTTCTCCGGCGGCATATACCTCGGTCAGGAGCAGTGCGTCCACGCTGGACAGGATTCGGGCGAAATCCTCAAATAAATCCCGAGTCCGGGTAAAACGGTGCGGCTGAAATGCCAGCACCAGGCGGCGCCCTGGAAAAGCACCCCGAGCGGCGGCAATGGTGGCTTCCATTTCAACCGGGTGGTGTCCATAGTCATCAATGAGAGTAAATCGCCCTTTACCATTGCCCCCTCCCCCCCCGGGGGAGGGTTGGGGAGAGGGAGAGGCGGTTGGGGAGTGCGTCGAAAATTCAATTTCCCCGTAGCGCTCAAAGCGTCGCCCCACCCCTTTGAACTCGGCCAGTGCCTTGATGATGGCGGCGTCTGATGCACCCACTTCGGTTGCGATGGCGATGGCAGCCAGCGCATTCAGCACATAGTGCATGCCGGGCAGGTTGAGCGTGATGTCCAGTGTGCTGATGTTGCCGTTGCGGCGTTCGACGGTGAAGCGCATCTGGCCGTTGTCGGCCTGGACATTCAGCGCGCGCACCTTGGCATCGTCAGAGATTCCATAGGTCCAAACCGGCTTGGTGATGCGTGGCAGGATTTCGCGCACGACTGGGTCATCGATGCAGACCACGGCCATGCCGTAGAAAGGCAGGTGGGAGGTGAAGTCCACGAATGCCTGCTTGAGGCGATTAAAATCGTGACCATAGGTTTCCATATGGTCCTGATCGATATTGGTGATCACCGCCAGAATGGGGGAGAGCAGCAGGAAAGATGCGTCGGACTCGTCTGCCTCGGCGACCAGAAACTCACCTGAGCCAAGTCTGGCATTGGTTCCAGCCGCTTCCAGCCGGCCACCAATGACGAAGGTGGGGTCCATCCCGGCTTCAGCCAGAATGCTGGCGATCAGGCTGGTGGTGGTGGTTTTGCCATGGGTGCCTGCCACGGCAATGCCTTGTTTGAAGCGCATCAGTTCGGCCAGCATCATGGCGCGCGGTACGATGGGAATGTTGTGTTCGCGCGCGGCCAGGACTTCCGGGTTGTCTTCCTTGACGGCGGTGGAAGTCACCACGACATCGGCGTGAACGACGTGCCCGCCGTCATGCCCCTGGTAGACTTTCGCCCCCATTTTTTCCAGCCGCAAGGTGGTCGCGCTTGTCGCTAGGTCGGACCCGCTGACTTCAAAATTCTGGGTCAGCAAGACTTCGGCGATGCCGCTCATGCCAGAGCCGCCGATGCCGACAAAATGGATTTTCCTGACTTTATGCTTCACTTTGCCAGCTCCTTGCAAATATCGGCTACCTGCCGGGTTGCGTCGGTTTTTGCCTGCGCGCGCGCGGCCTGCGCCATTTTGAGCAAACCCTCGCGCGAGCAATCCTGTAGCCATTCAGCCAGCCATTCCGGCGTTAGCTCGCTTTGCTGCATCAGCGCTGCTGCGCCGTGTTTGCTCAGAAAACGTGCATTGGTGGTCTGGTGATCATCTACTGCATGAGGGAAGGGCACCAGCAGGCTGGCGACCCCTGCCGCTGCCAGTTCGGCCACTGTCAGTGCGCCGGACCGGCAGATCACCAGATCAGCCCAAGCGTACCGGACTGCCATGTCGTCGATGAAGGGGCATAGTTCGGCCTTGACGCCGGCCGTTGCATAATTTTTTTGCAGGGTATCGAACTGTTTTGCGCCTGCCTGATGCACGACTTCCGGACGCTGTCCTGACGAAATCAAGGCCAGCGCTCTGGGAACGATGTCGTTCAGCGCCGCTGCGCCCAGGCTGCCGCCCACGACCAGAATGCGTAATGCGCCCGTGTGCTCGGCGTAGCGAATTTCGGGGGTTTCCAGCGCAGCAATCTCTGCCCGCACCGGGTTGCCCAGCCAGATTGTTTCCACGCTCCGGCATGGGAGGGGTTTGTCCTTGTTGCCCTTGAACGCTTCCGGGAAAGCCACCAGCACCTTGTCTGCCAGGCAGGCCAGCACCCGGTTGGTCAGTCCGGCCACCGAGTTCTGCTCATGAATCACTAATGGTTTTGCCAGCAAGCTCGCCATCATGCCACCCGGAAAGGCGGGGTAGCCGCCCATGCCCAGCACTACATCGGGGCGATGTGCCAGGATCGCCTTGAGGCTCTGATAGAAAGCCAGCAGCAGTTGAACTGGCATGAACAGGGCGCGCAACAGCCCTTTGCCGCGCAAGCCAGTGAAATTCAGACTGGCCATTTCGTATCCATTTTTCGGCACCAGGGTGGCCTCCATGCCTTTGGCTGTGCCCAGCCAGACGATGCGCCAACCCTCGTTGCGGAGCATGTCGGCAACCGCCAGCGCAGGCATGACATGCCCGCCCGTGCCGCCTGCCATGACCATGAGGGTGCGAGAGAGAGGGTGGGCAGCGAAGTCATGATTCATACCGCGCGCCCCGTCATTAACAGCCGGTTTTCGTGGTCTATCCTGAGCAGTACGGCCAGGGCGATGCAGTTGGCGACGATACCGCTGCCGCCGAAGGAGAGCAGGGGGAGCGTCAGTCCCTTGGTGGGAAGCAGTCCCATGTTGACGCCAATGTTGATGATGGACTGAACAGCCAGCCAGATGCCGATGCCCTGCGCGGCCAGCGCGGAGAAGTGGCGCTCCTGTCTTTCTGCATCCCGGCCGATCAGGAAGGCGCGCACCAGCAGCCAGGCGAAGCCCAGCACCACCACTGCGACACCGATGAATCCGAGCTCTTCCGCGATGACTGCCAGCAGGAAATCAGTGTGCGCTTCGGGCAGGTACAGAAGTTTTTCCACACTGCCGCCTAGCCCGACACCCAGCCATTCCCCCCGGCCAAACGCGATCAGGGCGTGGGAGAGTTGATATCCTTTGCCATAGGGATCGGCCCAGGGGTCCATGAAGCCGACGATACGCTGCATGCGGTAGGGCGAGGTCCAGATCAGCAACAGAAATCCGATGATCAGCAGCACGATCAGACCGGCGAACAGACGCCAGTTCAGCCCGCCCAGAAACAGGATGCTCATGGCGATGGCGATGATGACTGCAAAGGCGCCAAAATCCGGCTCGCGCAGCAACAAGCCGCCGATCAGCAGCATCACCATCAACATGGGCAGGAAGCCTTTGGTGAAATGGTCCATGAAGGCGGCCTTGCGTACCGTGTAATCGGCGGCGTACATGACGACGATGAGTTTCATGAATTCCGACGGTTGCAGGTTGGCAAAACCCAGCGAGAGCCAGCGCCGACTGCCATTCACTTCCCGGCCGATGCCGGGGATCAGGACGATGACCAGTAAAATCATGCCGCCCAGGAATAGCCAGGGCGCAGCCTTTTGCCAGACGCGCATGGGAACCTGGAAGGTGAGCGCGGCGGCGAGCAGTGCAATGGCGAGAAACACACTCTGACGCAGCAGGTAGTAGGTTTCCTGGAAGCCGGTCTGGCGGCTTGCGCCTGCGGTGGCGATCGAGGAGGAATACACCATGACCAGACCGAATATCAGCAATAGCAGGCTGAACCAGAGCAGGGCCTGGTCATATTCGGAGCGCGGCTGTTTGCTGAGCGGGATATACATCAGCCAGCACTCCTGCCAGTATTCCGGCCAAGTTGATGAACTGCCGCGATGAAGGCTTCCGCCCTGTGCTTGTAGTTGCGGAACATGTCGAAGCTGGCGCAAGCCGGGGAAAGCAATACTGCATCGCCAGCCTGAGCCTGCCCGAAGGAAAGCTCGACTGCCTCTTCCATGCCGCCTGCCCGTAAAAGAGGCACACCGCTGTTTTTTAGCACCTCGCCAATTTTTGCGCCATCCCTGCCAATCAGCACCACGGCGCGAGCATGACCGGCTACTGCTGGCGCGAGAGGGCTGAAATCCTGGCCTTTGCCATCCCCCCCCGCGATCAATACCACCTTGTTAGGCATCCCCGTCAGCGCGGCAACCGTCGCGCCGACATTGGTTCCCTTGGAATCATCAAAAAAATCGATCTCATTGAGTGATGCCACTTTTTCAACCCGGTGCGGCAAACCCTTGAAGGTTTTGAGCCCGTCGAGCAGCGGCGCGATCGGCAAGTCGATGGCGCGACACAGCGCCAGCGCAGCCAGCGCATTGGCGGCATTGTGCCGGCCTGTCAAAGGGAGTGCGTCCAGTGGCATGAGCGGGTGCGTGCCATGTGCCAGCCAGGTTTTTCCTTCGTGCTCGATCAGGCCCCAGTCCTTTTGGTTGGCAGGGGAATCCAGGCCAAAGGTCTGGGTGCAGCGCGCCTGCGTGATGGTCAGCGTGCGCGGGTCATCGCGATTGACGATCTGCATCCCGGAGCCCTGAAAAATCCGGGCTTTGGCTGCGACATAGCCTTCCATGCCGTCATAGCGGTCGAGGTGGTCTTCGCTGATATTCAGAACTGTGGCTGCGGCTGGATTCAGGCTATAGGTGGTCTCGAGCTGGAAACTCGACAGCTCGAGCACGAAGACGTCCGGCATTCCTTCCGCTTCGGCTTCTGCCAGCGCATCCAGCACCGGTAGGCCGATATTGCCGGCGACCATGGTTTTCTGGCCTGCTGCCCGGCACATGGCGCCGGCCATCTCGGTGACAGTGCTCTTGCCGTTGGAGCCGGTAATCGCAATGATGTTGGGCGAACTGCGAGAAGAGTGATCGGCCAGCGCCAGGGCGAACAACTCGACATCGCCAACCACCGGGATGCGCCTGGCTGCTGCGGCCACCTTGCTGTCGGCCAGCGGAACGCCCGGGCTGATGGCGATCATGTCCAGATCGGCAAATATTTCGTCACGGAAGGGCCCGACATGCAGCTTGATGTCCGGGAATTCGGCTTGCAGGCGCGTGGCGTTGGGTGGCGTTTCCCGGCTATCTGCGACGGAAACCTGCACGCCCTGACGTTTAAGATAGCGCAGCATCGACATGCCTGAGTCGCCGAGGCCGAGTACCAGTATTCTGCTGTTTTGGAGTGTCGAGTTCATCGGAGTTTCAGCGTTGAGAGACCGACCAGGACCAGCATCATGGTGATGATCCAGAAGCGCACGACGACCTGGGTTTCCTTCCACCCCTTTAGCTCATAGTGGTGGTGCAGCGGCGCCATGCGGAAAACCCGTTTCCCGGTCAGCTTGAATGAAGCGACCTGAATGATGACCGACAGGGTTTCAACCACAAACACGCCACCCATGATGAACAACACAATTTCCTGCCTGACGATAACAGCAACCACGCCCAGCGCAGCGCCGAGCGAGAGTGCGCCGACGTCACCCATGAAGACTTCGGCGGGATAGGCGTTGAACCACAAAAAACCCAGCCCCGCGCCAGCCATGGCCGCGCAGAAAACGGTCAGTTCTCCCGCGCCGGGGATGTGGGGAATGCCCAGGTAGCGCGCAAAATAGAAGTGCCCGGCCATGTAGGCAAAGATGCCGAGCGCGCCGCCTACCATTACCGTGGGCAAAATGGCTAGTCCATCCAGACCGTCCGTAAGATTGACGGCGTTGCTGGAGCCGACAATCACGAAGTAGGTCAGGATCATGAAGCCGATTGCGCCCAGCGGAATGGCGACACTCTTGAAAAACGGGACGATCAATTCGGTATGGACCGGCAGGTTGGAACGATAAGCCAGGTAAGCCGCCACGCTTGCGCCGATGAGGGATTGCCAGAAGTATTTGGATTTGGCCGAGAGTCCTTTCGGGTTGCGGTGAACCACCTTGCGATAATCGTCCACCCAGCCAATCACGCCAAAGCCCAGCGTGGTGAACAGCACCACCCAGATGTAGGGGTTACGCAAGTCGGCCCACAGCAGCGTGGCAATGCTGATGGATACCAAAATCAGTGCGCCGCCCATGGTGGGTGTGCCGCTTTTGACCAGATGGGTTTGCGGCCCGTCGTTACGCACCGCCTGGCCTATTTTCATGGCAGTCAGGCGTCGGATCATGGCCGGACCGACCAGGAATGAAATCATCAGTGCAGTCAGCACCGCCAGCACTGCCCGCAGGGTGATGTAATTGAATACATTGAATGCGCGGATATCTTGCGCCAGCCATTGGGCCAAGGCTAATAGCATGTGGCCTCCTGCAAAACGGTGATGAGTGATGAGTGATGAGTGATGGGCGTGAAATTCCATGTGCGGCCAATAAGTGCCGCAAACCCGTTACCCATTACCCATTGCGCATTACCCATTACGTCTCATCCTTTACCTCGAAACTTTTTACTACTCGCTCCATCTGCATGAAGCGGGAGCCTTTTACCAGGACTGTGGTGTCTGGCGTCAGATGGTTTTCCAGGTCGGCCAGCAGTTCCTGGATGCGTTCGTAGAACCAGGCGTTGGCGCCGAAGCCTTCGGCACATTCCCGGCTGACATCACCCAGCGCCAGCAGCACGTCGATGCCCGCCTGACGGGCGTTTTGGCCGATCTGGCGGTGGAGTTGAGCGCTTGCATCACCCAGTTCGCCCATGTCGCCGAGTACCAGGATTTTCTTGCCGTCCATGGCGGCCAGCACGGCAATGGCGGCGTCGACTGACGCCGGGT
Source organism: Sulfuricellaceae bacterium (assembly GCA_030690895.1). Classification (GTDB taxonomy): domain Bacteria; phylum Pseudomonadota; class Gammaproteobacteria; order Burkholderiales; family Sulfuricellaceae; genus Sulfurimicrobium. Next base: position 21,788 of record JAUYFQ010000084.1, on the reverse strand, counting down.
TGGCGTTGTAGGTGTCGTCGATCAATGTCGCGCCATGCAAACAACGCTTCCGTTGCAAGCGCCCCTTGACGCCGCTGAAGGCTGTCAGGCCGGCAGCAATGTCGGCATTGCTGATGCCCAGCGCACGTGCTGCGGCGCAGGCGGCAAGCGCGTTGTGGATGTTGTGGCGCCCGGGGATGGGCAGCATCGCGGCTATCGTTCCTTCCGGGGTCTTGATTTCCAGCACGCTGTGATGGTTCTGCAACTGGTAGTGCGCGCTTACATCCGCAGTCTGTTCCAGGCCAAAGTCAAGCTGCTTATGCTTGCCTGCCAGCGCACGCCAGAGGTCTGCATGGGCGTCATCGGCGTTGATGATGGCGACGCCTTCCGGTTTCAGGCCCTGGAATATTTCCCCCTTGGCGCGTGCGACCGCTTCCACGCTGCCCAGGCCGGCGAGATGAGCCGCTCCCGCGTTATTGATCACGGCGACATCCGGTTGCGCAATCTGGCTTAAATAGGCAATTTCTCCCGGGTGATTCATGCCCATTTCGATGACGGCGTAGCGGTGCTGTTTGCGCAGCTTGAGCAACGTCATGGGCATGCCGATATCGTTGTTGAGATTGCCCTTGGTGGACAATACTGCCTCGGCTCCGCCTGCCTGGCTCAGGATGGAGGCAAGCATTTCCTTGACGGTGGTCTTTCCATTGCTGCCGGTGATGGCGGCCAGCTTGATGGGGTGCTGCTGGCGCCAGTAGGCGGCCAGCTTACCCAGTGCGATTCGTGTGTCTGGCACGACCAGTAGCGGATATTGCTGCCAGGTTTCGGCATGTTGTTCGGCTGCGGCCTGGTCAACGATGGCCCCGACCGCGCCCTGGGCGATGGCGGCGGCTACAAATTCGTGGCCGTCAAAGCGCTCGCCACGCAGCGCGACGAACAGGTCGCCGGGCGCGATCGCGCGGCTGTCGGTTGTGACGGCGGCGAATTTGACATCGGCGCCAGTGGCCTGAGCTGAAATGGCGGGCGTCGAAATGGCTTGCGCGGCTTGTTGCATGGTCAGCATGGTCTGGTTTCCTGCAATATTCTTTGTGCGACTTCCACGTCGCTGAATGGGTACTTGATGCCGGCTATTTCCTGATGACGCTCATGCCCCTTGCCAGCGATGAGGACGATGTCGCCTGGCCTGGCCTGGCGAATGGCGATGTCGATCGCGGCTGCCCGATCTTCCTCGACGTGAAAGTTGGGTTCCATGTCTTCGGTGATCTGCTCGATGATGTGCCGGGAGTTTTCGTGGCGCGGGTTGTCGCTGGTCACGATGACGCTATCAGCCAGCGCGGACGCAATGCGCCCCATTTGCGGGCGCTTGCCCTTGTCGCGATTGCCCCCACAACCGAAGACGCAAACCAGGCGTGCATCGGTGGCAGTGATTTCTCTCAGTGCCTGCAGAACCTTTTCCAGCGCATCCGGCGTGTGGGCGTAGTCCACGACCACGATGGGCTGCGTTCCGCCGCCCAGCTTTTGCAGGCGGCCCGCTACCGGCTGGGCTTGGGCCAGTCCTGCAATGGCACTGTCCAGAGGGACGCCGCTGACCAGCAGCGCCGAGAGTGTGCCGAGCAGGTTGGAAGCGTTGAAGCGTCCCAGCATGGCGCTTTCAATAGAGGCTTTTCCCCACGGCGTGGCCACTTCGAAGCGCATGCCGTTGGCGCTCATCTCCAGGTTTTTTCCAAGCACCGCAATCTGGCAGTTTTCAGGCTGGTGGTGGAAGCCATAACCCGCAACCTTGACGCCGCCGCATCCCAGCTTGGCCGTCAGCGACTGGCCGAAAGGGTCATCCAGATTCAGAACGGCGTACTGCAATTCCTCGCGTTCAAACAGGCTGGATTTTGCCTTGGCGTAGCTTTGCATGTCGCCGTGATAATCCAGATGGTCGCGGGACAAGTTGGTGAGCATGGCGACATCGAATTTCACTCCGTTCACGCGCCCTTGATCCAGCCCATGTGAGGAAACTTCCATGGCAATGGCCTGCGCACCCTGATCCCTGAAGTCTTTCAACTGGGTTTGCAGGGTGATGGCATCCGGCGTGGTGTAACCCGTGTGATCCAGTTTGTTCGGGAAACCGCTGCCCAGCGTGCCTATCATGGCGGTTGACTTGCCGCTCGCAGCCAGACTATGAGCCAGCCAGTGAGTGCAGGATGTTTTGCCGTTGGTGCCGGTTACGCCGATGACCCACATGTCGCGTGAGGGGTGCTCATATACTTCGTCTGCCCAGAAACCTGCCTTGGCGCGCAGGTCGGTTGCACCCAGATTGGGAAGATTCCAGTCAGTGTTCCATGCAAAATCCTGGCGCTCCCACAGCACGCCGCTGGCGCCTGCTGCGATGGCTTGTGGAATGAAACGGCGCCCGTCGGCGCCGTCTCCCGGATAAGCAACAAAGGTGTCGCCAGGTTGCAGCGTGCGGCTGTCGACAGACAGGCGGGAGATCTTTGCCGGGAAGTCGTTCAGATGGATGGAGGCGCTCATACTTCCTCCTGGACATCTGAAACATCATTCGGCAACAGGGTGTTGTTGGTCGGGGCGTCGGGTGGAACCGACAGCATGCGCAGCGCGCCACCCATCACTGAGCTGAATACTGGCGCGGCGACGGCGCCACCGTAATATTGCCCGGCGTTTGGTTCGTCAACCATCACGGCAATCACCAGTCTGGGCGCGCTGGCGGGGGCGAAACCGACGAAGGAAGCGATATAGCGGTTGGCCGCGTAGCCGTGATTTTCCTGTTTATGCGCTGTGCCGGTTTTTCCTGCTACGCGATAGCCGACCGTGTTGGCCTTTAATGCCGTGCCGCCCGGCTGGACGGCCATTTCCAGCATGGTGCGCACCTCCTTGGCGGTGGAGGGGGAGAACACCCTTTCGCCAGCGGGATCATCTTCCAGCTTGACCAGTGACAGGGGCTTGAGCTCGCCGGCACTGGCAAAAACCGTATAGGCGCGGGCCAGTTGCAATACGCTGACCGATATGCCGTGGCCATAGGACATGGTGGCCTGTTCGATGGGACGCCAGGTCTTGTAAGGACGCACTTTTCCGCTGGCTTCGCCGGGGAAGCCGCTGTGCGGCAATTGGCCGAAGCCGAGTTTGGTGAAGGTCTGCGAGAGGTATTCGGGTTCCAGGGTGAGCGCGATCTTGGCCGCGCCGACATTGCTGGATTTCTGGATGACCTGAGCTACGCTGAGCATCCCGTTCGGGTGCGCGTCATGGATGGTCGCGGCGCCGATGGAGAAACGCCCAGGCGCGGTGTCTATCATGCTGGATGGCTTGAATTTTCCGGTTTCGAGCGCCGCCGCGACGGTGATCGGCTTCATGGTCGATCCCGGCTCGAAGATGTCGGTGATGCTGCGGTTGCGGGTGCTGTTTCGGTCCAGCTTGGCGCGATTGTTAGGGTTGTAGGTGGGCAGGTTCGCAAGCGCCAGAATTTCGCCGCTGCGGGCATCCAGCACCACAATCGCGCCTGCCTTGGCCTTGTTGGCCTCGACGGCGGCCTTGAGTTCGCGATAGGCCAGATACTGAATTCTGCGGTCGATGCTGAGCGTCAGATTGCGCCCTTCCTGTGGCGTTTTCACGCTTTCGACATCTTCGATAATATGCCCGACCCTGTCCTTGATGACGCGGCGACTGCCAGTCTGGCCGGCCAGCCAGTTCTGGTAAGTCAGCTCTACGCCTTCCTGGCCGATGTCGTCGACGTTGGTGAAGCCGAGGATGTGCGCCGTCACTTCACCTGCCGGGTAATAGCGCCGGTAGCCGCGCTGAAGGAAGACGCCGGGAATGGCGAGATCCATGACTTTCTTCGCCTGTTCGGGAGAAAGTCCGCGTTTGAGGTAGACGAATTCCTTGTTGACGTCAGCCAGGTTTTTTTCTATTTCAGCATTGCTGACGCTGAGCAGCTTGGCCAGTTCGCGCGCCTTGCCCGGCTTGAGTTCGACGTCCTGCGGGCTGGCCCAGATCGATTCGACGGGCGTGCTGATGGCCAGGGGGTCGCCGTGGCGGTCGGTAATCATGCCGCGATGGGCGGAGAGTTCGATGACGCGGCTGTAGCGCGCGTCCCCTTTTTCACGCAGAAAGTCGTTGTTCAGGACTTGCAGATAGAGTGCCCGGACCAGCAGGGCGACGAACCAGAGCAGTAGCAGGATGACCAGCAAGCGGGCGCGCCAGAGCGGCAGCCTGACCCGTAGCGAAGTCGTGGCGAGCGTCACGGCTTGCTGCTCATTCTGTCTTCGCGCAGCGAATCTGCGTCCCTCTCCTCGCCGGATTGAGCGGCTTTGCCGCCAATCCCGGCGGGGACACCCCTTGCGGGCGCGCCCCCTGGGAGAGAGTTAGGAGAGAGGGGGCGCTGCAAATGCACGACCTGGGTTTTCGACGGGTCGGGTACTTTCATTTGCAGATAGCTGGCGGCAATTTTTTCGATTCGCGCATGCATCGCCCAAGTGCTTTGCTCAAGCTGGAGCTGATCCCATTCGACTTCCATCTGCTTGGCGAGCTTCTGCTCTTTTTGCAAGTCGATAAACAGTTGGCGCGCCTTGTGCTGCGAGGCGACTGCGCCCATGGCGCACAGCGCGGCGATGGCGGTCAGTATGAGATTCAGCTTGACCATGATTCAGTCGGCCAGCCTTTCTGCTACGCGCAGCACCGCGCTGCGGCTGCGGGGATTGCGCGCAACTTCTTCGGCGGAAGGGCGTTGTGCTTTGCCAACGGCCTTCATGCGCGGCTGCGGGAGTTCGCTGGCGCGAATCGGCAGGCGTGATGGCAGCGTGTCGCGGTTAGCCTCACTCTGGATGAATCGCTTGACGATGCGATCCTCCAGCGAGTGAAAGCTGATCACAGCCAGTCGTCCGCCAGTCGCGAGCAGGTCGAATGCCTGCGGCAGCACTAGCGACAACTCCTCAAGTTCTGAATTGATGAAAATCCGTATAGCCTGAAAGGAGCGCGTCGCCGGATCCTGACCAGGCTCGCGCCGGGGTACCGCCTTTGCAATGACCTCGGCAAGTTGCCGAGTGGTGAGGATAGGCCCTCCCGCTCGCACCGCAACAACCGATCTTGCAATCTGTTTAGCAAACCGTTCTTCACCATAGCTTTTGATGACCTCCCTCAGTTCATCTTCCGACACCTGCGCCAGCCATTCCGCCGCGGTTTGCCCCTTGCTTGTATCCATGCGCATGTCCAGCGGCCCGTCAAAACGGAAACTGAAGCCGCGTTGCGCCTCATCCAGTTGCGGAGAGGAGACGCCCAGGTCGAGCAGGATGCCATCCACCTGCCTGATCCCATGTTCTTCCAGCGTGCGATGCATCTGGGCAAAGCGGCTGTGATAAATGCAAAAGCGCGGGTCAGTTATGGCTCGCGCTGTCTCGATTGCGGCTGGGTCCCTATCCAGTGAGATCAGCCGCCCTGTGCTTCCCAAACGATCCAGGATCAGCCGGCTATGCCCGCCTCGCCCGAATGTGCCGTCTATATAAATTCCGTCATGCCGGATATTCAGTGCATCTACCGCCTCCTCGAGCAGCACCGTGATGTGCTGCGCGACCTGGCTCACAGCGAAAAGCCCTCCAGTTCCGGCGGCATACCGCCATCGCGGAAGACCAGCGCGTCGGCGAGTTGCTGGTTCCATTTGCCTTCGTCCCACAGCTCGAACTTGTTGCCCTGGCCGACCAGGGCGACACCTTTTTCCAGCCCGGCAAACTGGCGCAAGGGGGTGGGTATCAGAATGCGCCCGGCGCTATCGAGTTCGGCGTCGCTCGCCATACCGACGAGCAGGCGTTGCAGGCTACGAGTTTGGGGGTTGAAGCTGGAGAGGCTGTTGAGTTTTTTCTCGATGGGCTCCCAGTCGCAAGCCGGATAGACAAGCAAGCACTGGCTAGGATCGGCGGTGACGACCAGACGTCCTTCGCAATAGGACTGCAAGAAGTCGCGGTGCCTGGTCGGCACGGCCAGCCTCCCCTTGCTGTCCAGATTCAAGCTTGAAATACCGCGAAACATCTCACCCCTTTATTTTAATTCTGGTGCCCCGGTGTTTTCTCCACAAATCCACACTGATCGCCACTTTTTCCCACTATAGATAAAAAAATAGGCAAGGTCAAGCTTGGAATGGCTTTTTTCTGTTGTGAGACAAATAGTTAGCGAATAAACCTAGTGTCAAAAATATATATTCTTTATAAATAAAGAGATACAAATAATAGTGAATGTTGATTGTTAGGAGTGGAGCCGGTTTGTTGTGTAAACTCACCTGATTATTGCGACCTGAAAAAATGGATTGGTGGGTTCCAACTTGATGAATAAACAGATTAAATCGGTTCAGCCCAGCGAGCCGGTCAAGGGTTTTGCCGATCGCTTGATCGCCTGGCAGGCGTGCCATGGCCGACATGACTTGCCCTGGCAGCAAAGTCGCGAACCTTATGGGGTATGGCTATCGGAAATCATGCTGCAGCAGACGCAGGTATCCAGCGTCATACCCTATTACATGAAATTCATGGTGCGATTTCCCGACTTGGCGTCACTGGCGGCTGCGTCCCAGGACGAGGTGCTGGCGTGCTGGAGTGGGCTGGGCTATTACAGCCGGGCGCGCAATCTTCATCGTGCGGCACAGGAAATCACGGAGAAGTATCAGGGCATTTTTCCGGATGAGTATGAGGATATTCTGGCCTTGCCGGGGATAGGCCGCTCGACCGCCGCCGCCATCAGCGCCTTTTCCTTTGGCGCCCGGCGGGCGATTCTGGATGGCAATGTAAAAAGGGTGCTGACGCGCTACTTCGCGGTGGAAGGGTATCCCGGCAATAAAGCCGTGGAAACCCGGTTGTGGCAGCAAGCGGAGGCGCTGCTGCCAGATGACAATATCGAAATCTACACCCAGTCATTGATGGATCTGGGGGCAACGGTTTGCACGCGCAGCAGGCCTCGCTGCGAAAGCTGCCCAGTCAGTGAAGCCTGTCAGGCGCAGCAGCAGGACCGGCAGGCAGAACTGCCCCATTCCCGTCCGCGCAAAGCGCTGCCGGAAAAGGGGGTCGCCATGTTGATACTCGTGCGCGATGGAGAGATATTTGTCGAGAAGCGGCCGCCGACAGGTATTTGGGGCGGCATGTGGAGTTTTCCTGAAATGACTCAGGATGGCGATCTCGGGCAGGTCGTCCCGGCACGCTTCGGTATCGAGTTGGGGTCGGTGGAGGCGCTGCCTGTCATGCAGCACGTCTTTACCCACTTCCGCCTGAATATTGCGCCCTTGCTACTCAATGTGGCGCGCGATCTGCCTCGTGCCTGTCAATCACATGGTATCTGGCTTGCCATCGAGGATGCGCTGGATTCAGCTATTCCGGCACCGGTACGGAAGTTGCTGCACGTTCTGCTTAAACGTAAGACTTGAATGAACTGCGCTTGCCGGGCTTCTTTTTCTGTATGACGACACCCTTGACCACTTCCATGCCGGGAATTTCTTCGGTAGGGTAAAGGTCATTCAGCGGTTGAAGAAACCATTTGCCGTCGCGGTTGAGCAACTGGCGGAAGGTGTATTCATCATTGTGGTATGCGACAACATAAGAGCCATCGCGAGCCAGGCCTTCCGGTTCAACGACAATCACTTCGCCATCCTCGAATTCGGGCAGCATGCTGTCGCCTAGCACCAACAAAGCATAGGGTTCGCCACTGGAGCAGGCGCTAAGCGCTTCATCCGCATTCTCGCTGGCGTCGAAAATCGGGATGGTTTTTTTCTGGGACATGGCGGAGATTCCGAGTGAAATAGTCGTCTATTATACCCGCCGATGCAGAGGCAGCAAATGGCACTGCTATAATTCGTCCATGTGGATCGATAGCCATTGTCACCTGGATGCAGCCGAGTTCGACGCGGATCGTGCTTCTGTGGTCGAACGCGCTCGGGCGTGCGGTGTTGGCATGATTGTGATTCCGGGCGTCGAACGGGCGAACTTCGATGCGGTATTGGCTTGCTGCAAGATCTACCCGATTTGCCGGCCTGCGTTGGGAATTCATCCGATGTACGTGGACCGTGCCTGCCCTGACGACTTGCGCGTGTTGCGCGATGCGCTTGATCAGTCAAGGCCGGTTGCAATCGGGGAAATTGGACTGGATTTTTTTGTTCCGGGCTTTGAACTGGCGCGCCAGTTGGAATATTTTGCCGAGCAACTCAAGCTGGCCAGAGAGTTTGACCTGCCAGTGTTGTTGCATATTCGTCGTGCCCAGGATGAAATCCTCAAGCAGCTCAGGCGGTTCAAGGTCAGCGGGGGCATTGCCCATGCTTTTAATGGCAGCCGACAGCAGGCAGACGAATTTATTCGCTTGGGATTCAAGCTGGGTTTTGGCGGCGCCATGACCTATCCACGCGCAACCCGGTTACGGGGGCTGGCCGCCTCGCTGCCGTTGGAAACCATCGTGCTCGAGACGGACGCGCCTGATATTCCGCCTATATTTGCGCACAAGCGAAGAAACAGCCCGGAATATCTGCCCCGGATAGCCGAAAGTCTGGCGGAATTGAGACAACTGGAACTGGCCGAGATCATGCGCGCAACCAGCATGAATGTACGGTCTGTCCTGAAACTGGAAGGAAACTGAATAATGAAATCTGACTCATCCGCAGCTTGGCCACCCCAGTTTGAGCGCACTCATATTCTGCTGGGCGACGAGGGAATGGCCCGCTTGGCAGGCAAGCATGTGTTCGTGGCCGGCCTGGGCGGCGTGGGTTCCTACTGTGCCGAGGCGCTGGCACGGGCCGGGATTGGCCGCCTGACCTTGCTTGATCATGACGTAGTGGCGATCAGCAATATCAACCGGCAGTTACCGGCGCTGCTTTCAACCGTCGGCCAGTCCAAGGCCGAACTGATGCAGGCGCGCATCCGGGAAATCAACCCGGCCTGCGAGTTGCAGATTCTGCGCACTTTCCTGAATTCAGACAATGTGAACGAACTTGTGCCTGGGGACTGCGATTTTGTGGTGGATGCAATTGACTCGCTGGCCTGCAAAGTAGCGCTGGTGGGAGAAAGCGTGAAACGTGGTTTGAGAGTGGCCTCCAGCATGGGGGCGGGCAACCGTCTCGACCCGGCTAAAGTGAAGATTGCGGATATCGGAAAAACCGAAATGTGCCCGTTGGCCAAGCAGATGCGCAAACGCCTGAGCCGACACTATGGCCTGCGGAAGGGGCTTATGACGGTTTTTTCAGACGAACAACCCCGTCCGCCCCTGCCCCCTCAGCCAGTGGATGGCCCCGGCCGTCCAAGGGCGGTTAATGGCACGATCAGCTATATGCCCCCCCTGTTCGGCATGATGCTGGCCGGCGCGGTCGTCAAGATTTTACTGGAGTCGTGATGGCCGGGCATGACCTGGCAGCCATCGTGCTGGCCGGCGGACAAGGGCGCCGCATGGGCGAAGCCGACAAGGGGTTGGTGTTGTTGCATGGCCGACCGATGGTGAGTTGGGTGCTGGATTGTGTGACGCATCAGGTCGATGAAACCATAATCAGTGCAAACCGCAATCTGGATCGTTACGAGACGCTGGGGTTTCCGGTGCTGGCAGACGACTTGCCGGATTTTTCAGGGCCGCTGGCCGGGCTGCATAGTGCACTTGCCGTGGTTTCCCGTCCACTGTGGCTGAGCGTCCCTTGTGATACCCCTTTTTTGCCGAAGGACCTGGCATCTCGTCTATTGATGGCCTTGCTGGATGGAGGAGGGGATGTAGCTGTCCCTGAAGTGGATGGCTGCCTGCAACCCGCGATTTGCCTGGGATACACGCGACTGAGGACGCACCTTGGCGTCTATCTGGCATCTGGCGGACGCCGTGTTGGCGAGTGGCAAAGCCAGTTGAACCGGGTGCGCGTGCCTTTTTCAGACATCGAGTCGTTCTCCAATCTGAACACGCCACAGGAGCTGGCGCAGGCTGAGAAAACCGTGCACATATCCTGATTTTAAGACCCAGCTCCATAAGTAATTGCTAATTTTTCTTAAAAGGATGGAAATATCGATTGAAAATTCGGTACAATCCACGGTTTGATTTTTTATATTTCCTTGATCAGGGTGTGGATATGAGCAAGAATGAAGTGGATCGCAGCAAGCGGCGGTTTTTAATCGCCGCCTCTTCTGCGGCTGGTGGGGTTGCGGCGGTGGGTGCCGTGATTCCATTTGTCATGAGCATGATGCCAAGTGAGCGAGCGAAAGCCGCTGGCGCGCCGGTTGAGGTGGATATCAGCAAGGTCGAGCCGGGCATGATTCTCAATGTCGAATGGCAAGGCAAGCCGGTATGGGTGGTGCATCGCACCAAGGAAATGCTGGCCTCACTTCCCAAGCTGGACGGCGGCTTGGCTGACCCCAAGTCTGAAACCGAGCAGCAGCCTGAGTATTGCAAGAACGACACCCGTTCGCGCAAACCGGAATATCTGGTGGCGGTCGGTATTTGCACCCACTTGGGCTGTTCTCCCACCTACATCCCTGAAGTCGGCGCTGCCAGCATGGGCGCGGACTGGCAAGGCGGATTTTTCTGCCCATGCCATGGCTCACGCTTCGATCTGGCCGCACGCGTTTACAAGGGTGTGCCTGCGCCTACCAATCTGGTGATTCCGAAGCATATGTATTTGAGTGACGCCCGCCTGCTGATTGGCGAAGACAAGGGAGCCTGATAAATGAACAGTCTGACAAAATTGCTGGGCTGGGTAGATGATCGCTTCCCGCTGACGGCCAATTGGAAAGCGCATCTTTCCGAGTATTACGCACCAAAAAACTTCAACTTCTGGTACTACTTCGGTTCCCTGGCGCTGCTGGTGCTGGTTCTGCAGATCGTGACCGGTATTTTTCTGACCATGAACTACAAGCCGGATGCTTCCCTGAACGGCTCTGGCGTGCCAGTCGCGTTCGCGAGCGTCGAGTACATCATGCGCGACGTGCCCTGGGGTTGGCTGATCCGCTACATGCACTCCACCGGCGCATCGGCGTTCTTCATCGTGGTCTATCTGCACATGATGCGCGGCCTGATGTACGGCTCATACCGCAAACCGCGCGAGTTGATCTGGATCTTCGGCATGTTGATCTATCTGGCGCTGATGGCCGAAGCCTTCATGGGCTACCTGCTGCCCTGGGGTCAGATGTCCTACTGGGGCGCGCAGGTGATTATCAACCTGTTCAGCGCCATTCCAGTGGTCGGTCCCGATATTTCGATCTGGATTCGTGGTGACTATGTGATTGGCGATGCGACTCTGAACCGCTTCTTTGCTTTTCACGTGATCGCTGTGCCGCTGGTACTGGTCGGTCTGGTTGCTGCGCACATCATTGCGCTGCACGAAGTCGGCTCGAACAATCCAGAGGGCATCGAGATCAAGAAACACAAGGATCCCGTGACGCATATCCCGCTGGACGGCATTCCCTTCCACCCCTACTACTCCGTCAAGGACATCGTCGGTGTGGTGGTGTTTCTGATGGTGTTTTCGGCGATTTTATTCTTCGCGCCGGACATGGGCGGATACTTCATCGAATTCAACAACTATTTCCCGGCTGACCCGATGAAGACGCCGGAGCACATTGCGCCTGTCTGGTACTTCACGCCGTTCTACGCGATCCTGCGTGCGGTGCCGACGATGTTCGGTTCGCAGTTCCCCGGCGTGATTGCCATGGGCGTGGCGGTGATGATCCTGTTCTTCCTGCCTTGGCTGGATCGTGGCGCAGTGAAATCCATTCGCTACCGTGGCACGATCTACAAAGTAGCGCTGACCCTTTTCATCATCAGCTTCGTGGGTCTGGGTTACCTGGGTGTATTGCCGTCGACTCCGCTGTACACCATTTATGCACAGATACTGAGCGTGATCTATTTTGCGTTCTTCTTCCTGATGCCATGGTTTACCAAGATCGACAAAACCAAGCCCGTGCCTGAGCGGATACCGGATTAAAAGATATTGTATGGGGTTCGTTAACATGAATATGATCAAGAAACTGATGCTTCTGGCGCTGGCGATTCCATCGCTGGCGGTGGCAAGCAGTGGTGTGCATCTGGACAAGGCACCCTACGACCTGAATGACAAGGCTTCGCTGCAACGCGGCGCTGCGACCTTCGTCAATTATTGTCTTAACTGTCACAGCGCCTCCTACATGCGCTACAACCGCATGAAGGATTTCGGCCTGACTGACGATCAGATCAAGGCAAACCTGCTGTTCGCCGCCGACAAGGTTGGCGAAACCATGACCGTGGCGATGCGACAACCAGAAGCCAAAGTCTGGTTTGGCGCGGCGCCACCTGATCTGACCGTGATTGCCCGTTCGCGTGGCGCAGACTGGCTGTACAGCTACCTGCGCGGTTTTTACCGCGACGATACGCGCGCCACCGGTTGGAACAACACCGTGTTCGATAAAGTAGGCATGCCGCATGTGCTCTACCAGTTGCAAGGCGAGCAGGTCATGAAAACCGAGAAGCAGGGCGACCATGAAACGCACACCTTGACCCTGGCAAAACCGGGCAGCATGACCGCGCCAGAGTACGACGCAAGCGTAGCCGATCTGGTGAATTACCTGGTTTACATGGGCGACCCCGCTCAGCAAACACGCAAGACGCTGGGAATTATCGTGCTCCTGTTCCTGGGTATATTCCTCGTGATTGCCTACTATCTCAAGAAAGAATTCTGGAAAGATATTCACTGATTTTTTCTTGTCGTAACGCATATGCCGGTGCGCTTTCTGAGCGTCACCGGCGCAATTTTTTGTTCTAAACCAAATATTTCAGAGGTAGCACCATCATGATGACCCTCTACTCGGGCACCACCTGCCCATTCAGCCAGCGCTGCCGTATCGTATTGTTCGAAAAAGGCATGGACTTTCAGGTAATCGATGTCGATTTGCAAAACAAGCCGGAAGACCTCGCAATCATCAACCCGCACAATCAGGTTCCCGTACTGGTTGAGCGCGACCTGGTGCTGTTTGAGTCGAACATCATCAACGAATATATCGACGAACGCTTCCCTCATCCCCAGATGATGCCAGCCGACCCAGTCATGCGCGCCAGAGCAAGGTTGTTTCTGTATCAGTTCGAGCAGGAGTTGTTTGCGCACATTGCCCCCATCGTCAGCGGCAATCAGAAAGCCGCCGACAAGGCGCGCGGTATCATTCGCGACAATCTGACCCAACTGGTACCCATCTTTGCCAAGCAGAAGTACATGCTGGGCGATGACTTTTCCATGCTGGACGTGGCGATTGCACCTCTGTTGTGGCGCTTGGACCACCTTGGCATCGAATTGCCCAAGCAGGCCGCGCCCCTGCTCAAATACGCAGAACGTATTTTCTCGCGCCCAGGCTATATCGAAGCCATGACGCCGTCAGAAAAAGCCATGCGGAAGTAAAAAAATGGCAAACGATATTTCCACTCGGCCATACCTGATTCGAGCCATCTATGAGTGGTGTGTCGACGGCGCGCTAACCCCCTATCTGGCTGTTGTAGTGGATAAGCGCTGCCGTGTACCCATGGAATATGTCCGGGAAGGCGAAATTGTGCTCAATATCAGTCCAGGCGCCACGCCGGATCTGACGATAGACAATGAATGGGTCAGTTTCAGCGCACGTTTTTCTGGTGTAGGCAGAGACGTACTGGTGCCTGTTTCGCGCGTCATGGGAATCTACGCCAAGGAGAACGGACAAGGGCTGTTTTTTGGCAAGGAAGACATGCAGGATGATGCGCAGAATACAGCCGAAGAAGTTGAGAATGCTGCGCCAACCGATGGAATAGAACCTGGCCAGAAGCGTGGTAAGCCATCTCTTCGCGTTGTAAAGTAAGGTAATAAATTGCATCTATCGAAGCAGTTCGATATAATGCGCGGCTCATTAATGCCGGATTAGCTCAGTTGGCAGAGCAGCGCACTTGTAATGCGAAGGTCGTCAGTTCGATTCCGACATCCGGCACCAAAAAAATCAAGGGGTTAGGCCAAAAGCTTAACCCCTTTTTCTTTGCCTTGTCACACTGGCGTCACTCATTCAAAAAACAACCGTATCAACCTGACAACGCACCGCGCAAAGCAAGTGCCTCATGGATTACCCGGTAAGCAGTGCGCTTGCTCATGCCGCCCGCTATGAGCCGCATATGTACTTCTTGCCTGGCTGCTCCCTGGCGCATCAAGCGCGCCGCCATGACTACCTTATCTTTCCTTCGCGTCTTGCTGCTGATATAAAGCCTCTCGCCCCCAAAGCTGCTAATGACCTTCTCGACGCGACAGAATGAGTCGGCATCAAGAGCCGCCCGTAGCTCATGCAAAAGGGTTTCCAGCATGGCGACTACTTGACGCCCTGCTCCAGTGCCGAGATGCGCGCTTCAAGCTCTATGGTTTCAAACGCCTTGCGCTGGTTCTCTACCAAGCCGGAAAGCGCGCAGCCTTCCGCTGGCAGTAATTCACCGCTTGCGACATAGCCCACGATAGCCGACTGCGCCCTGGCACAGTCAGTCACAGTATCCAGGCTGGGCAGGTCAATCTTGAGCGCACGTTCCCGAGCCGGAGGGATAAGCCGTTCAACACACATGCGCGCCGCTACCATGTCGCCACCGAGGGCTGCTTCAACCACTTTGCCCACGATAGCGGCAATGTCCTTTTCCAGCACTGCCGAAGCGATTGCCGTGGCACGGTTACGGCTTCCCGATGGCCTGCCTTTTGGGTTTCCGCTTTGTCCTTTTTTCCAGCCAGCTTTGAGGCCGGTTTTCTTCTCTTTTTCCTGCTCGTTTTGCATGGCGTCACCTGCTTAAAAAATGGGCAAAAACGCCCGGTTTTTTCCGAATGAGTGACTACAGTGTGACAGCGATTTTCTGATGTTTCAATAAACAGTTGATAAACAGCATGTTGTGAATATGCTGCATCGCATAGCCTATGCCGAGTTGCTATTTATTCGTGATTGTTGTATGTTGTGTTTACTTATTCAGCATTACCGAGCAAAGGGGGAAAACATGGCAACAATCCGCAAGCGCGAATCACCAGGGGGAACGGTTTATCAGGTACAAATCAGAATGCGGGGCTTCTCGCCCGAATCCGCATCGTTCGAACGTTTGACCGATGCCCGCGCCTGGGCTGCCAAGATCGAATCAGACATGAAAGCAGGCCGCCACTTTGGGGCAAGCAAGCGCCATACCTTTGGCGAGCTGATAACGCGCTACACCAAGCACCAGGCCGGGAAGCTGAAAAGCTGGGGCGATACCGAGCGCCATTTGAAACTGTGGCTTGACCTGCTGGGCGACTGCTTTCTTGGCGAAATCACCCCGCAACGGATAAACGAATTACGCGACAAGATGCTATCTGAAACCACCGCAAGGGGTACGCCGCGCAAACCTGCCACCGTGAGGCGCATCATGGCCGCGTTATCGTCTTGTCTGGGCTATGGCGTAACCGAGCTGCAATGGTTGGAGCGCAACCCCAGCGAGAAGGCCGGGACGCCCGGCAACGCTGATTCCCGTGTCCGGTTTTTGTCTGATGAGGAAATGGAGCGCCTGTTGCTGGC
The DNA here is from genome assembly GCA_030690895.1 of Sulfuricellaceae bacterium. Classification (GTDB taxonomy): domain Bacteria; phylum Pseudomonadota; class Gammaproteobacteria; order Burkholderiales; family Sulfuricellaceae; genus Sulfurimicrobium. The sequence goes on along the minus strand of JAUYFQ010000084.1, from coordinate 6,327 downwards.
CTGCAGGAAATCGAGCAACCGAGACCTTTACACCGCCGTGGCGTTATCACTGACCACCGGGGGCAGGAAGGCCGAAATCATGGGCTTACGTTGGCAGCAAATCGACTTCAAGCGCCGCCTGATAACCCTGGGCGAAACCAAGAACGGGGACGCCCGCGCCCTGCCCTTGTCTGGTGAGGCGTTCGAGCTGTTGGAAGCCCGCGCCAAAGTTCGCCAGCTGCATGATGACCACGTGTTCCCCCCCACCAGGGCAGCGAAGAAATCAGACCACCTAGACCTTCGGACGCCATGGGAAACCGTCTTGAAGGCCGCTGGCATAGATGACTTCCACTGGCACGACCTGAGACACACCGCCGCAAGTTACCTTGTCATGTCTGGCGTAGACCTTGTGTCTGTGGCGAGAATTCTAGGCCACCGGCAGTTGCAAATGACCCTTCGCTATTCGCACCTTGCACCAGGCAAGATTGTTGAACATGGCGACATGCTTGCCGAGCGTTTGGGGCTGGGGGGTAAGCAATGAGCGCCCGCCGCATAGAATGGTTTAACGTACGAAAAAAGTACCGCATTCTGCGCACGGGGCCGTTTGCCAGTCTGGATAATTGGCCGGAATCGCTGCCGCTTCTTGTCGTGTCCGAAATATCGGGCATTCCATTCGAACTTATCGAAGCTGACGCGATAAGCAAAAAGCTGGCGACAAGCGAGGTCGCGCTATGGAAAAAAGAAAAGCAGCCGCCTTTCACTCATGAGGGGTGCGAGTGCTGGTGGCATTGGCTAGATGACTGCATTGATGAAGGCGGGAAAACCCGGCCTGATGGCACAACGTGCCAAGCCACCTTCTTATCTGGCGACGAACAAACCAATGTGAGCTATTCGCTTGAAACTTGGACACCTGTCGCACGTGCGAATGAAAGGCATCGCTACGCCGTAACGCTCTATGACGAGGCGAGCGCCGCTGATTTTTCCGCCTGGCTGCATTCCATTGGCGAAACGCCGGGGGCGCTGGTGCTGGCCTGGCTGGGGGATGCTTGGATTGAACCGCACCAGAACGAAGAGGAGGGTGACGCGACACAGGGCGTGAGGGCGCGTCAAATGGCCGCCATTGTGGCAACAGCCAAGACGCTTGACTATAACCCGCTGGCAATACCCAACGGCGGAAAGAAGGCAATCATGGCGGAATGCTTGAAAGACACAAAAACATTTATGTCTGACAACTCATTTGAGCACGGATGGAGGGCAGCAAGGAAAGCCGGTAAGGTACAAATGGCAAATCACGCAAAAATGACAAGAGGCCAAACCCGCGCCAGTGCTTGAGTTTTGAAGTGGGCATCAAAAATGCCCACCTGCCTACTCTACCTGCCCACTACCCCGCATGCAATGTAATTCGGTTCACGCAATCCAGCGTGAAACCGGAAAACTACCATGCAAACCAACGAAGTAACCACACCACAACCAGCCCACACCCTGCCACAACTGGCGACAATCGAGGGTACCTGTAAAGCTTTCCCGCACCTGGGGCTGACACCCGCTTCCGTTCGTGCCCACATCTTTAACGCTGATGACCGCACCAACAGCCGAGGCGACAAGATCAAGGGTAATGGCCTGGGTGCGACCTGCGCAATCATTCGCCGGGGCAAGCGCGTTTATATCAACCTGCCGTTGTATGCCGCCTGGCTGGCTGGGAGTGCAAAATGAAAAACGCCCCCGATCAAACCGCAATCGAGAGCGCCCGTACCGCGCAATTATCGCCCACCCTGCCACGTCCTGCAACCCGCCGCGCCGAAATCCTTGAAGCACTGAGAGGTGGCGCACATCTAACCCATGGCGACGCTTTGCGCCGGGGCTGGGGCTGGCGTCTGGCTGCTGATGTTTTCGCCCTGAAAGAAGAGCATGGATGGCCTATTGTCACCACCATGATTGATCAAGGTGAAGGCCGTAACCCAATCGCCCGTTATCACCTGCCTGCTGATTCCGTAAAGCGAGCATGCGCCACGTGCATCGCCTTTGACGGCAACCCCGGACACCCTGCCGAGCCTAATTTCTGCTTCGATTTTCTGTGTTCGGTTGACCCCTTTGGACACTGCGAAAACTGGGGCAAAAAGGGGGGCAGCCAATGAGCCGCCTATTCTGCGGAATTGATCCCGGAGTGAGTGGAGCAATCGGCTTTGTGACCGAACAGGGCGCGTTCTCTGCCGTGCTGGATATGCCCACCTCGCCCACCACCACCGGACGCAAGCAAGTTGACTTTGCGGGGCTTGCTGCCGTGCTTCGTGAACATTCGCCCGCCTTCGTGCTGGTGGAGCGTGTGGGCAGCAGGCCGGGGGAAGGAGCCGTGGGGGCCTTTTCCTTCGGTCATACCTTTGGTGGCATCCTTGCCGTACTAGCCACCCTGGGTTTGCCTCATGACTTGGTACAGCCCGCCCAGTGGAAACGCCGCGCCGGTATTCCGCCCGGAGCCGACAAGGGGGTAAGCATCACCACGGCAAAGCGCCTGCTGCCAGACGCCACAAGCCTGCTCGCCCGCGTCAAGGATGATGGCCGAGCCGAATCCCTGCTACTGGCTTTGCAGGCATGGGAGCGCAGGACATGACAGACAACCTGATTTTTGCTGATACTTTGCTTGAGTCGTTCGCCCTTGCTGGCCTGCCATACCCTGGCGAGCCGGAGCCGGGGAAGCTGTTGAGGTTCTCGACAAACCCCAAGGGGGGAAGCGACAAGGCCGGATGGCTTCGCCTGTTTCCTGATGGCAATGGCGCCGTGTTTGGGTGCTGGCGTGAAGGTGTTGAATTCGTTTGGCAGCGAAGCAACGGGCGCGAAGCAACGCCACAAGAGCGCGATTCATGGCGGCAACAGGCCGAAGCCTTGCGCCAGTCTGCCGAGGCGGAAAGGGAAGCCGATTACCAGGCCGGAGCCGAAAAAGCACGCGCCATGTGGAAGGATGCCAACCTGTTAAAACCTGAGTTTCCCTATCTGGCAAAGAAGGGTATCAAGCCCCACATTGCCCGACTGAGTGACGATGGCCGCCTGATGGTTCCCGTTCGTGGCGCTGATGGTGAAATCCAGTCAATTCAGTTCATAGCCACCGATGGTTCAAAGCGATTCATGACCGGGGGCAAGATGGCCGGGGGCTGGTGTTTGCTGGGCACAGTGACGCCGGATAACCCCGTCTTGCTTGCCGAGGGCTTCGCCACCGCTGCCACCTTGCACGAAGCCACCGGCCACCCGGTTTTCTGCTGTTTCATGGCTGGAAATCTGGGCACAGTGGCCTGCATGATAAAGGAGCGTTACCCGAACCATGCGCGCCTTGTCTGTGGCGATGATGACCGCGCCAGACCGGATAATCCAGGCCGGACAAAGGCCACCGCCGCCGCTGAGTTGACCGGCGCAATGCTGGCACTCCCGAAGTTTCAGGGGGCAGCCGGTTCGGACTTTAACGACATGGCGCAAGAGGCCGGAGCCGGAGCTGTTCGCCGGTTGATTGATGCCGCGCTGCATGGCGACTCAAAATCAACGTGGTTTGATCTTGCCGACTGGCACGCGCAAGACCGCTTCACAGGCGAGCCGCCGCGCCGGGAAATGCTGGTTTCTGGCGTGTTCCCGATGGGCAAGCCTGCACTGGTTGCCGCAGCCGGGGGAGTGGGCAAGAGTTTCAGCCTGTTGCAACTGGCGCGTGAAGTAGCTGCTGGTTCGGATGATGACCTGATGCGCCCGGTTCTATTTGGCGGGGTGCTACAGGCCACCGGGGCCGCCGTGCTGGTGACTTCGGAAGATGACGCAATCGAGGTGCATAGCCGCCTGGCCAGCATGGGCGAAATCCCGTCGCGCCTGTACGTGGTGAGCCTGCCAGACGCCGGAGGGGTTCGCCCGCTGTTCCAGGCAGACCGCGCCGGAGTGGTGAGCGCCACGCCTGCATGGGTAGAGCTGACGCGCCAATTGATCGCCATGAAAAACCTCAAGCTGATTGTGCTTGATCCCCTGCAACCTTTGGCAGCGTGCGACCTGAATGATGCCGGAGCCGCGCAAGCGGTTTGTTCCAGGCTTGCCGCGCTGGCATCTGAAACCGGGGCCGCCGTGATTATCTCGCACCATTTCAGCAAGCAACGCGATATTGAAACGCCCGCGCAAGCAAGGGAGGCCGTAAGGGGTTCGGGGGCTTTGGTTGATGGCGTTCGTTGCGCCTATGCTTTGTGGCCCATGCCGATGGCGAAAGCAAGGGCCACATGCACCACCCTGGGCAGGGACTACGCGCCCGATTGCATTGTTATGGGGGCCGTGGTGAAGTCAAACGGCAAGGCCACCCGGGACGTGATTACGTTACTGCGTAACGACTTTGGGTTACTTGTGGACATGACCGCCGATCTACGCGATAGAGCACCAAAGGTCAAAGACCTGTTGCCGGAGTTGAAAGCCGCGATTGCTGGCGCTGCTGCCGATGGCAAGCAACCGCGCCCACCAGATCGAAGTCGAGCGCAACGCCCTGGCGCAAGAGGTGAAGTTTTTGCGGGGGCAGGTTTTCCGGCTGGCGTTCGAGGTGGAACAGCACAAAGCGCAACCCGCCGCCGCCATTCCGCCCGACATGCTTAACCGGCTGGTGCGACTGTGCCACCCAGACCGCCACGGCGACAACGAGATGAGCGTCAAGGCTACGCAATACCTTTTGAGCCTTCGGGCATAACTTGGAGAAGTGAACCATGAGACTGAGACAGAGAGTTGTAACAATCGAGCAGGCCCGCGCCGGGAGCCTGGGCAGGCTGGTTATGACGTACCAGCACCAGGGCGAGCAGGCCGCGCTTGATGCTTTACCGGAAACGCAACGCAACGCGAAACCCACAGCAAACCCACAGCCGTTGACCTCGCATTTCGTGAAGAATTCGCTAACGTAAGAGCGCTGTGGTGGAAAGTGTGGGCCTGCAATGGCACAAGGATGCCACCAGAATGGCCGCCGTTGCGTTTCCGGTAGCGATTGCTGCCAAGGTATCATCTAGGCACGCAAGAGCGCCTAGAATTAGCTTAAAACGAATATAAGGATTCTCTGATATGGCAGTTAGGCAACGCACCAAAAAAGCATCTAGGCAGCTCACCAGTGAAGAAGCCACCCGCCTGGCGCAATACGAAGCCAAAGAGGCCGCCGCCGCTATCGCATGGGCTGATGACATGGTGAGCGGGGTTATCAGTGTCGACCAACTGATCGATGGGAAGTTTGCCGTTGGATATAGCAGCCGCTGGCTTCACCTGATGCTGGCGCGATTGATCGAATGCGCGAGACGTGAGCCGCTACAGACTGAGAAAAGTTGAGATTCAGGCAGCACTAAACGCGGTCAGTGTTGGCTGCCAGCTACTTCAAAAAACTTTAATCCAGGATGTTGGCAGTTATGCCCTTGTCAGTCACACCGGCGTCACTTTTTCTGTGGATAACCTCAAGCAATTATGATGTTGTCAGTCACACTCACGTCACACATTCACCTAAAAACAGGGCGTAACGCTCAATAGATAGGCACAATTACAAAGCAATAAATTATTGTTTTAATTGCGCTAGTTTGTTTTAGCCTGTGGATAAGTGCTGATTGCCCGGCACTTGTAATGCGAAGGTCGTCAGTTCGATTCCGACATCCGGCACCAGCACACGTTCCAAAGCAGTCCAAAGAAGGCCAGAAACCCCAATAAATACAAGGTTCCTGGCCTTTTTTACGTCCATACCAGTCCAATCCAGTCCTTTGCAATCCTGAATTATTGTTGGTATATTTGTTGGTCATTGGCTATACCAACAAAGTAGTAACCAACAAAAGGCAGCAAGAATGGCTCTGGATGGACATCTAATCGAGAATGTAAAACCAAAAGACGGGCCATTTAAGCAGGCAGACGGCGGCGGCATGTATCTACTGGTTCAACCCAACGGCGCGAAGTATTGGCGTCTCGATTACCGCTTCGCTGGGAAACAAAAAACTTTGGCACTTGGAGTATATCCAGCGGTAAGCCTTGTCGATGCGCGGGCGCTTAGGCTGGATGCTCTTGAACTGCTGGTGGCCAGTATTGACCCCAGCGAAGAGCGCAAAAAAGAACGCGCACGATTTCAAGAAGAGAATACGCGGCGCAAAGCTGACCTGATTAAAAACCTGCAATCCATGCGCCTTGTGAGTTTTCCGGATGGTATGCGCGAGATATGGCACGGTCGCAAACTCATTGCAACGCTAAGGACTCATAAAACAATAAAATGAACTTTTACATGGTATTTGGACTAATCACATAGTTCCATTCGCCATGGAAATCATCTCTGTCTATGCGGATCGTCGAGAACGCCTGGTCACTCACTTTGATGCCCTTCTGATAAAG